>NZ_JAFLRJ010000237.1 GCF_017315755.1 Streptomyces beijiangensis | reverse complement strand
CGCGAACCGCACCACCCCGCCCCCGGGCCTGGGCTCGACACCGGTCAGTACACCGGGCACACGCGCCCGCTCGGCCCCGCGCGGCGGCAGCTCCCGCGCGTCCGTGCGCTGCCGCCGCCATGCGGAGCGCACGGCACGAAGCCCCTGCACCGTTCCGACCGCTTTCACCGAGCGCACCAGGTCAGATCCGTCCATGCGGCTCACCCTGCCACCGACCACCGGCGTCGCGGGCTCCGTTCAACTTCCGTTCACCCGTGGTGGCGCCACATCGCCGTGCGCCTCACTATGGGCGGAGCACCCTGGTGCGGAAGACGATCACATGGCATCGTCCCTGACAGCCGCGTCACGCGCACACCCCGCACGTGCGCGCGACCCACGCAGACCACGCGTACAGCCCGGGAGCAGCCCCATGACCTCGACGAACGCCGCACCTCTCTGGCAGCCGAGCCAGGAACGCATCGACGGCGCCCAGATCACCCGCTTCCAGGCCTGGGCGGCCGAGCACCACGGAGCCCCCGCAGAAGGCGGCTACCCGGCCCTCCACCGCTGGTCCGTCGCGGAGCTGGACACCTTCTGGAAGGCCGTGGCCGACTGGTTCGACATCCGGTTCTCCTCGCCGTACGAAGAAGTCCTCGCCGACCGCTCCATGCCCGGCGCCCGGTGGTTCCCCGGAGCCACCCTCAACTACGCCGAGCACGCCCTGCGCACCGCCGAGGACCCCGCCCGCGCCGACGAACCGGCCATCCTCCACGTCGACGAGACGCACGACCCGCAGCCCGTCAGCTGGTCCGAGCTCCGCCGCCAGACAGGAGCGCTCGCGGCACAGCTCCGCGCCCTTGGCGTACGCCCGGGAGACCGCGTCAGCGGCTACCTCCCCAACATCCCCCAGGCCGTCACCGCCCTCCTCGCCACCGCTGCGGTCGGCGCGGTCTGGACCTCGTGCGCCCCGGACTTCGGTGCCCGCTCCGTACTCGACCGCTTCCAACAGGTCGAGCCCGTCGTCCTGTTCACCGTCGACGGATACCGCTACGGCGGAAAGACCCACGACCGTACGGAGACCGTGGCCGAGCTCCGCCGCGAACTCCCCACCCTCCGCGCGGTGATCCACATCCCGCTCCTCGGCACGACGGCTCCCGAAGGCGCCATCGACTGGTCCGACGCCACGTCCGGCGACACCGAACCCGTCTTCGAGCAGGTCCCCTTCGACCACCCCCTCTGGGTCCTCTACTCCTCAGGCACCACGGGTCTCCCGAAGGCGATCGTCCAGTCCCAGGGCGGCATCCTGATCGAGCACTTCAAGCAGATCGGCCTGCACTGCGACCTGGGCCCGGGCGACCGCTTCTTCTGGTACACCTCCACCGGTTGGATGATGTGGAACTTCCTCGTCTCCGGCCTGCTCACGGGCACCACGATCGTCCTGTACGACGGCAGCCCCGGTTATCCGGACACCGGAGCCCAGTGGCGGGTCGCCGAGCGCACCGGCGCCACCGTCTTCGGCACCTCGGCCGCGTACGTCATGGCCTGCCGCAAGGCCGACATCCACCCGGCCCGCGACTTCGACCTCACCGCCGTCAAGTGCGTCGCCACCACCGGTTCCCCGCTCCCGCCCGACGGCTTCCGCTGGCTCCACGAGGCGGCGGGCGACGACGTCTGGATCGCCTCGGTCAGCGGCGGCACCGACGTCTGCAGCTGCTTCGCAGGAGCGGTCCCCACCCTCCCGGTCCACATCGGTGAACTCCAGGCCGCCTGCCTCGGCACCGACCTCCAGGCCTGGGACCCCCAGGGCAAACCGCTCATCGGCGAGGTCGGCGAACTGGTCGTGACGGCCCCCATGCCGTCCATGCCGATCCGCTTCTGGAACGACCCCGACGGCAGCCGCTACCACGACAGCTACTTCGACACCTACCCCGGAGTCTGGCGTCACGGCGACTGGATCACGATCACCGACCACAACTCCGTGATCATCCACGGCCGTTCGGACTCCACGCTCAACCGCCAGGGCGTCCGAATGGGCTCCGCGGACATCTACGAGGCGGTCGAACGCCTCCCCGAGATCAAGGAATCCCTGGTCATCGGCCTGGAGGAACCGGACGGCGGCTACTGGATGCCCCTCTTCGTCCATCTCGCCGAAGGCGCCACGCTCGACGACGCCCTGCGCACCCGCATCGTCAGCACCATCCGCACCCAACTCTCGCCCCGCCATGTGCCGGACGACATCATCGAGGTCCCCGGCGTCCCGCACACCCTCACCGGCAAACGCATCGAGGTCCCGGTCAAGCGCCTCCTCCAGGGCACGCCCCTGGCCACGGCGGTCAACCCGGGCTCGGTCGACAACCTCGACCTCCTGCGCTTCTACGAGGCCCTGGCCCTGGCCCGCAAGGGCGCCTAGCGGCTAACCCCCGTACGTGGCCTCGGACTCGCCGAGCACCCCGGCGAAGTCCGAGGCAAGACGCACCGCGTCGGCCGCCTCCAAGGTGGCGGTCGTGATCCGTACCGCAGTCGGCGTGGCGATACGGAACCGAGCGCCGGCCGCCACCCACCACCCCCGCGACCGCAACCCGTTGACCACCGCGGACTCGTCCCGCACCGGCACCCACACATTCAGCCCGCTCGCCCCGTGCGCCCCGATCCCGTGCACCCCGAGCTCCCGGACCAGCGCGTCCCGCCGCTCCGTGTAGGCCAGTTCCGCGCGCCCCACCAGAACCCGCGTCCCCGCATCGGACATCGTCCGCTCGACCGTCTCCTGCAGTACGTGACTGACCCACCCCGAGGTGAGCAGCATCCGCCCCTCGTGCCGGGCCAGCGTGGTCGCGTCGCACGCCAGCGCCGCCCACCGCAGATCGATGCCCAGATGCTTGGACACGGTCCGCACCTGGGCCCACCGCGCGAGCCCACCGCTCGCCAGCGCGTAGGAAGCGGCCCCCGCGATCTCCGCGTTGTGATCGTCCTCGACGACCAGCACCTCCGGATAAGCGCCGAGCACCTCCAGCAGTTCCGCCCGCCGCTCCGCCGAGAAACAGCCGCCCATCGGACTCTGCCCCCGTGGACTGCACACCAGCGCCCGGGCCCCCGCCCGCAACGCACCGCGCAGCGCCTCGGGCCTGATCCCCTCGTCGTCCACGGCCACCGAAGCCATCCGCAGCCCCAACGCCGGTACGAGATCCAGCAGATGATGAAAGCCCGGATCCTCCACGGCCACCGTGTCACCGGGCTTCAGCTCCACCGACAGCAGCCGCGCCATGCAGTCCAGCGCCCCGTGCGCGAAGGTCACCTGCCCGTCGGGCACCCCGTCCCGCGCGAACCACGCCCGGGCCAGCTCCTCAAGACCCGCCAGCCGAGGCGAAGCCCGGTGCGAGCCATTGACGGGATCCACCCGCTCCGGAGGCAGCAGCACCGGCAGGAACGCCGGGTCAGGATGCCCGCCCGCCAGGTCACGTACCCCCTGCGGCACACGCGGCGGCCGCCGCGCCCCT
>NZ_JAFLRJ010000236.1 GCF_017315755.1 Streptomyces beijiangensis | reverse complement strand
CCTCCCGCACCACCGCGGGATCGTCGGTGGGACCGCGCAGCGTCTCGGACCGGGTCAGCGTCGAGAAGTCGTACCGCCGCACCTTCAGCACCACGGTTCTCCCCGACCGTCCGGCGGCCCTCAGCCGCTCCACACACCGCCCCGCCAGCCGGTCCACCTCCGTCCTGACCCGCACCCTGTCGTGCAGGTCCACGTCGAAGGTGTCCTCGACCGACACCGATTTGGTGTCGCGCTCGGACACGACGGGCCGGTCGTCGTGTCCGACGGCCATCCGGTACAGCGAGGCCCCGTGCGACTTCCCCAGAAGCCGCACCAGCTCGTCCTCCCCCGCCCGGGCCAGGTCGGCGATCACTGTCATCCCGGACCTCCGCAGATGGTCCTCGGTAGCGGGCCCGACGCCGGGCAGCGTACGTACGGTCAGCGGCGCCAGCAGCTCCCGCTCCGTCCCGGGCTCGATCAGCACCAGCCCGTCCGGCTTGGCCCGCTCAGAGGCGATCTTGGCCAGCATCTTGGACCCGGCGAGCCCCACCGACCCGGTGAGCCCCGTGACCGCGCGAATGTCCTTCCGCAGCTGCACACCGACCGCCTCCGCGGAGACCCGGTCGTCGGCTGACCCGCCGGCCTCCAGATCCACGAAGGCCTCGTCCAGGCTGAGCGGCTCCATCACCGGTGAGAGCCGCCCCAGCAGCTCCATGACCTGGTTGCTCACATCGCGGTACAGCGAGAACCGGGGCACCAGATACGCGGCATTCGGGCAGAGCCGGCGCGCCTGCGCCATCGGCATCGCCGAGCCCACCCCGAAGCGCCGTGCCTCGTACGAAGCGGTGGAGACCACGCCCCGTGGTCCGAGTCCGCCCACCACCACCGGCTTCCCGCGCAGGCTGGGCTTCGACGCCTGCTCTGCGGCGGCGAAGAAGGCATCCATGTCCAGATGCAGGATGGTGGGCGCGGCTCTCACAACAACCGATGCTGCCCTACGCCACTGACAATCGGCCGGGACCGCACGCCCGGGCCGCTCAGACGGCCCGGTTGCGCCGCCTGGCCAGCTCGTCGGCGGGATTGTGCCCGACCAGTGTCTCCCCGGTGTCGACCCGCTCCCCGTGCAGCTGCGACAGTGCGCTCTCCACGTCCCGCCACACCACCCCGACAGCGATCCCGAAGATCCCCTGGCCGCCCTGGAGCAGATCGACGACCTCGTCGGGCGAGGTGCACTCGTACACCGTCGCGCCGTCGCTCATCAGTGTCATCCGCTCAAGATCCGTGAAACCGCGGTCGCGCAGATGCTGGACCGTGGTGCGGATGTTCTGCAGTGCGACCCCGGTGTCCAGGAAACGCTTCACGATCTTCAGAACGACGACGTCCCTGAAGCTGTACAACCGCTGGGTGCCCGAGCCGTACGCGGGCCGCACACTCGGCTCGACGAGCCCCGTGCGCGCCCAGTAGTCCAGCTGCCGGTAGGTGATCCCCGCCGCCGCACATGCGGTCGGCCCCCGGTATCCGACCGTGTCGGCCACCTGTTCGGCCGCCCCGTCGTGAAATGGATACGGCCCGCCCGCCGCCGTACCGTCAACGCTGCTGTTCACGACGACCTCCGTCCTTGACCTGCCTTCACGACGGTAGGCAGTCACCCGGGGTGCGTCAACGATCGCCACACTCGGCACGCCGAGTGATAATCACCCTGAGAGTGGTTTTCCGTACCCCTCTCCGGGGAAAGGCTACTCGAATGCGTCGAGGGCACCCGGCCTGAACGTCACTGGCTGTTGGTCCCGAAGTCCTCCGGCGAGATCTGGTCGAGGAACTCGCGGAACTTCTCCACCTCGTCCTCCTGCTCGTCCGGAATCGCGATTCCCGCGTCGTCGAGCACCCCGTCACTGCCGTAGATCGGCGTACCGGTGCGCAGTGCGAGCGCTATGGCGTCGGAGGGCCTGGCACTCACTTCGACCCCACTGGCGAAGACCAGTTCCGCGTAGAAGACACCGTCGCGCAGATCCGTGATGCGGACCTCGGTGAGCTCCTGGCCGACCGCTTCCAGGACATCCTTGAAAAGGTCGTGCGTCAGCGGCCTCGCGGGGGCCATCCCCTGCTGGGCGAAGGCGATCGCGGTCGCCTCACCTGGTCCGATCCAGATGGGGAGGTACCGGTCGCCTCCCACTTCACGCAGGAGAACGATCGGCTGGTTGGAGGGCATTTCCACCCGGACACCCACAACGTCGAGCTCGTTCACACAGCAACCCTAGGACGTGCCCGGCACGTTTGGGTAGTCGGGCTCCCCCAAGCTCACTGCAGACGTACGCCGAGAGCCGTCTGCACCAGTGCCGCATGGAGCCGTACGGAGAGCGTCGCGAGCTCTCTGGCGGTCGTCTCCGCATGTGCTCTGGTCTGCGGGTTACGGTGCCGACGCAGCGGCGCCACCACCTGCTCCACGAGCCCGGCCTCACGATCGGCCGCGGCCTTCATGGCGCGCAAATGGCGGGGTTCAAGACCGAACCGCCCGAGATCCGCCACAAGTCGGGCCACGTTCACGGTCTCCGCGTCGTAGCTGCCCCCTGCCATGGGCACGATCAGGCCGTACGACTCCCACTCGTCGAGGTCCTCCGCACTGACCTCGGCGGCGGCGAGAAGCACGTCACGCCCGATACGGGCAGCCGTGGCGTGCTCGGCCTCCGGCTCCTCCCGCAGCGCGTCCTGGGACGGCAGCGAGACCTGCTCCCCGCGCTCCAGGGCATCGAGATGGTCCCTGATGACCCGCAGCGGCAGATAGTGGTCCCGCTGCATCCGCAGCACCTGGGCGAGCCGCTCCACGTCGTCCGTACTGAACTTCCGGTATCCGGACGGAGTGCGCTGGGGCTCGACGAGACCCTCCGCCTCGAGAAACCGGATCTTGGAGATCGTCACTTCCGGGAACTCTTCGCGCAGCAGGTTGAGCACCGTGCCGATACTCACCGGACGGCCGGCCGCGGCGGCGGTGCCGTCGCCGGCACCGCCCGTAGATGTATCCAGCATGGACCTTCCCTTGGGGGTCACACGCCCCGCTGGCTCGCGTAGAAGACCAGCCGGTACTTGCCGATCTGCACCTCGTCGCCGTTCGCCAGTGCAACGGACTCGATCCGCTCGCGGTTCACATAGGTGCCGTTGAGGCTGCCCACGTCCGCGACGGTGAAGCCGCCGTCCACCCCGCGCCGGAACTCCACATGGCGACGGGAAACCGTGACGTCGTCCAGGAAGATGTCGCTCTGCGGGTGACGGCCTGCCGTGGTCAGCTCGCCGTCGAGCAGGAAACGGCTGCCCGAGTTCGGCCCACGGCGCACCACCAGGAGCGCCGAGCCCAGCGGGAGCGCGTCGACAGCGGCCTGCGCCTCGGGCGAGAGCGACGGTGAGGCGGTCTGGCCGGTCGCCTCCGCCTCGTACGCCTCGAGGCCCGAGATGGAGATGGTCGACGTCGTCTCCGAAGGCCGCTCGGGCACACCCGCGCCCGCCCGCAGCGGAGCGCCACAGTTGGAACAGAACCGACTGGCCTCGGCGTTGCGGTGCCCGCACCTCGTACAAACCGGCATGGACGAATCCTCCTGCGATGGTTCCCCAAAACCTATGCGGCCTTGACCGGCAGGGTCAACAGACGACGCGCCCGGAATGTCACCACCGGGACCGTCGACCTCATCGCGGAAGAGCGGGCGCTCCCCGCCCTGCTCCTCACCCTGCCCATGTCGCGGGGCACGGTGTCTGGCAGTGGCGTTGCCACTGTCCTCACGCGTCTTCTTGCCGAACAACTTCGCAAACAACTTCACGGGCGATTCCCCTTGACCGAAACAGACCCGCCCGTGGGGCAGGACGAACCCTGACCGAACACCACTGCTGAACCGGACATCCACACAACGTCCGTATCCATCCGACAGTTTCCACCACGCACCCCGCTTACGGTGCGCCGACCCCCCGCAACCTCATGCCCTAGTCCCACGGCCCCCATGCACCCCTGTCTCACTGCGATGACGACCGAGCGTAGTCAGGCCGCTTCGCCGGTCGCAAGGCATCCACGACGATCTTCTCAACTCGTGTCACCGTGGCGGTGGCCTGCTCTTTCTCCAGAGTCTGCACGACACCCCCCGGAATGTTGAGTGCGGGCTCCAGGTCTTCCGGCTTCCCGATCACCTTGAAGGTGTACGGCGCGCCGACCTTCTGGCCGTCGACCCGGATGCCGCTCTCGTCGGAGAAGTAGGTGTCACCCACCACCCTGACATCGTTGATCTGGATCGCCTCCGCACCCGCCGCACGCAGCTCCTGGATGGTGTCGAGGAGCATGTCGGCCTGCACCGCCTTGTGCGGGTCCTGGATCGTCAGCGTGATCCCGGGCCCCTGCGCCGCCACCGTGCCGGCCAGGATGCCGAGCTGCCGCGCCTTCTCCTGCGTCTGCTTGCGCGCCTCTTCCGCCTGGTCCGAGCTGCTCTCCAGCTCGGTCCGCTGCCCCTCCAGCCGCTGCTTCTCGTCCTCGAGCCGCTGGGTGCGGTTGTCGAGCTCGTCGAGGATGCGCACCAGGTCCTCCTGGCGGGCACCGCGCAGGGCGCTGTTGTCGCTCGTGGAGCGGACCTGAATGGCGAGCCCGAGACCGAGCACAAAAAGCAGGACCGCGACGATGAGCTGCGCGCGTGTCAGGCGCGGCGGCCACAACCCTGCGGCCAGCCGCTGCCGTCCGGTCTGCTGCACCGGCCCGGTCTGCTCCCCGGCGGTGGGGGCCTCTTCTGTCCGGCCCTCTTCGGGATTCTCTTCGTTGCTCATCGGCCTCATGCCCGGAAGACGTGCCGGCGGATGGCCGCGGCGTTCGAGAAGATCCTGATGCCGAAGACGACCACCACACCCGTGGACAACTGCGCACCGACGCCCAGCTTGTCGCCGAGAAACACGATCAGGGCCGCGACCACGACGTTCGAGAGGAAGGAGACGACAAAGACCTTGTCGACGAAGATGCCGTCGAGCATGGCCCGCAGGCCACCGAAGACCGCGTCGAGAGCGGCCACGACGGCGATCGGCAGATAGGGCTCGACCACCGCCGGCACCTCGGGCCGGACGAACAGTCCGACCACGACTCCCACCACGAGGCCCAGTACGGCGATCACGATGTGCCCTTCCCTGTGTTGGCCGACTCGGCGGCCACTGGTTTTGCGGTACGTACGATCAGGCTCGGAGCGGCCGGAAGCCGCACCTCGTCCTGATCGGAAATGCTGGTGCGAATGGAGTAGCTCTCCTGCAGCACGTGCAGGTACTGACCGTCGGCACTGTCCTGGAACGCGGAACTCAGCCGCTTCCCGTCCCCCACCGCGAGCACCGTGTACGGCGGCACGAGCGGCCTGTTGTCCACCAGTATGGCGTCGCCCGCGGCCCTGATCGCCGAGAGCGCCGTCAGGCGCTGCCCGTTGACGGAGATCGCCTCGGCGCCGGACTGCCACAGGCCGTTGACGACCCGCTGCATGTCCCTGTCCCGTACGCGGCCGGTGTCGGAGAAGCCGGAGCTCTCGCGCGGCCCGCCCCCGCCCTGGTCCGTGTCCTTGGCGTCGTCCACGACAAGTTTCACGCCCGGCCCGGTCACCGCTGTCGCCCCGGAGAGCAGGGCCACCAACTCGCCCTGGTCGCCGCCGTGCTGCTCCAGTGCCTTGCGCTGGCGCTCGCCCACCTCGTCACGGAGTGCGTCGACCTTCTTCTGCGTCTTGTCGGCCGCCGCGGTCTCCGACTCGACCCGGTCGATGAGTTCCTGGCGTTCCTTCGCCACCACCGGAGCCGTGATCCTTGCCTGCGCCGCACCCACCGTGACGACCAGCGCGGCCAGCACCAGTCCAGCGGCAAGTCCCAGCTTCGCGCCCAGCGTTCGGGGCATTCCCGTACGGCCTTCGGCTGCCCTGCGGGCCGTCGCTTCCGCGTACCCGTCGTCGAGGCTGTGGTCCATCACACTGGTCAGCAGCGACATCGACGCGTCGGGACGCGGGGGCGGAGTGTCTGTGCTCCGAATGGGGGGCTGCTGGGACATGCCGCACATCGTCGCACGTCGGAGCGTCAGGTACCGAATGGCCCCACCGGTGTGCCGGAGGGTGTACGGCTACCCCCTCCGGCACACCGTCACAACCTCAGTGACCTGCGCTGTCCACGACCGCCGACCACTCGTCGAGCAGCACCTGGGCGGAGGCGTCGTCCGGCCCCTCGGCCCACAGATGAGTGACGGCTTCCGCGGGATCCGGGAGCACCATCACCCAGCGTCCGTCGGTCTCGACCACCCGTACGCCGTCGGTCGTGTCCACGGACCTGTCTCCGGCCGCCTCCACCACCCTGCGCATGACGAGGCCCTTGACCGCCCACGGCGTGGCGAGGTCCCGTCGGAGCACATGCGCACGGGGGATCCGCGCGTCGATCTGACTCAGGGTCAGTTGCGTACGGGCGACAAGGCCGATCAGCCGCACGAATGCGGCGGAACCGTCGAAGACGCTGCTGAACTCCGGAATGATGAAGCCGCCACGCCCGTCACCACCGAAGATCGTCGTCTCTTCCCGGCCCACCCGGGTCAGGTCATCGGGCGACGTGGTCGTCCACTCCACCTGCGTCCCGTGATAGGCCGCGACCTGCTCGGCGATCCTCGTGGTGGTGACAGGCAGCGCCACGCGCCCGCTGCGACGCTCCGCCGCCACGAGATCGAGCATCACCAGCAGCGCACGGTCGTCCTCCACGATCCTGCCTCGCTCGTCCACCAGGGACAGGCGCTCACCGACCGGGTCGAACCGTACTCCGAAGGCAGCCCGTGCCGAGGCGACGATCTCCCCCAGCCGCACGAGCCCGGAACGGCGCGTGTCCGCCGTCTCCGTCGGCCTGGACTCATCCAGGCCCGGATTGATGGTCAGGGCATCGACACCCAGCCGTCCCAGCAGGCTCGGCAGTACCAGCCCGGCGCTGCCGTTGGACGCGTCGACCACCACCTTCAGCCCGGCATCCGCGATGCCCGTGGTGTCCACATTGCGCAGCAGCGAACCGGTGTACGAGTCGAAGACGCTGGACGGGAAGTACAGATCCCCGATCTCCCCGGGGAACGCACGGCGGTACTCCTGACGGGCGTACACCCGGTCAAGCTTTCGCTGACCGCCCTGAGAAAGGTCCGCGCCCCGTTCGTCGAAGAACATGATGTCCACGGAGTCGGGCACTCCGGGAGAGGTGCGAATCATGATGCCGCCGGCGCTGCCACGCGCCGTCTGCTGCCGCGCGACCGGCAGAGGCACGTTCTCCAGGTCCCGTACGTCGATCGCGCTCGCCTGCAGCGCGGAGATCACTGCCCGCTTCAGCGCACGCGCGCCGCGCGAGTGGTCACGCGCCGTGGTGACAGTGGACCCCTTCTTCAGCGTGGTGGCATAGGCGCCGGCCAGCCGGACCGCCAGTTCCGGCGTGATCTCGACATTCAGGATCCCGGAGACCCCACGCGCTCCGAAGAGATGCGCCTGCCCTCGGGACTCCCAGATGACGGACGTGTTGACGAAGGCGCCGGCCTCGATGGTCTTGAACGGATAGACCCGGACATTGCCCTGAACAATCGATTCCTCACCGACGAGGCACTCATCGCCGATGACGGCGCCGTCCTCGATACGGGCCGCACGCATGATGTCGGTGTTCTTGCCGATCACACAGCCGCGCAGGTTGCAGTGCTGACCGATGTAGACGTTGTCGTGGACCACGGCCTTGTGGAGGAAGGCGCCGCTCTTCACGACGACGTTCGATCCCACGACCGTGTGCTCGCGGATCTCCACATCGGCTTCGACCTTGGCGTAGTCCCCGATGTACAGCGGCCCGCGGAGCACCGCGTCCGGGTGGACCTCCGCACCCTCCGCCACCCAGACACCCGGCGAGATCTCAAAGCCGTCGATGTCGACGTCGACCTTGCCCTCGAGCACGTCGGCCTGGGCCTTGACGTAGCTCTCGTGAGTCCCGACATCCTCCCAGTAGCCCTCGGCGATATAGCCGTAGATCGGCTTGCCCTCCTTCATCAGCTGAGGGAAGACATCGCCGGACCAGTCGACGGACGTATCGGCTTCGACGTAGTCGAAGACTTCGGGCTCCATCACATAGATGCCCGTGTTCACGGTGTCCGAGAAGACCTGTCCCCAGGTGGGCTTCTCCAGGAACCGCTCGACCTTGCCGTCCTCGTCGACGATCGTGATGCCGAATTCCAGCGGGTTCGGCACACGGGTCAGGCAGACCGTGACCAGTCCACCCTTCTCCTTGTGGAAAGCGATGAGATCGGTCAGATCGAAGTCGGTGAGCGCATCACCGGAGATAACAAGGAAAGTGTCGTCCTTCAGCGCTTCCTCGGCATTCTTTACGCTGCCGGCCGTGCCGAGTGGCTTCTCCTCATTGGCATAGGTGAGCTCCATACCGAGCTCTTCGCCATCGCCGAAATAGTTCTTGACCAGCGAGGCAAGAAATTGCACGGTTACGACGGTCTCATTGAGCCCATGCCGCTTGAGCAGGCGCAGCACATGCTCCATGATCGGCCGGTTTACCACCGGCAGGAGCGGCTTGGGCATACTCGAGGTCATTGGACGAAGGCGAGTGCCTTCGCCACCAGCCATCACGACGGCTTTCATGTCGGAAGCGTCCTCCTGAAAAGAGACAACGGGGTCTAGCCGATGTCACCCGTCCTGAAGTGCCTCTCAGGCATCATGCGCATACCGGCCACACCGCGCGGCACCGCACCGACGAGCTCAATCGGCTACTTCGTCCGCCTTCACGAGCCGGCGGACCTGCACTACGTAGAGGATCCCTGCCCACCAATACAGAGTTGTACCCCAAATAGCGAACGCCCATCCGAGAACCGCTCCGAGGGACGCCAGCCACCCGTGACCGTCGCTGAGCAGCAGCAACGGGAAGGCGTACATCAAGTTGAAGGTGGCGGCCTTACCCAGGAAGTTCACCTGCGGCGGCGGATAGCCGTGCCGCCGGAGGATTCCCACCATCACCAGAAGCATCAGCTCTCGGGCCAATAGCGCTGCCGTCAGCCAGAGCGGCAGGATCTCGCGCCAGGTCAGACCGACCAGGGTGGAAAGAATGTAGAGCCGGTCCGCAGCAGGGTCGAGAAGACGCCCCAGGCTGCTGATCTGGTTCCACCGTCTGGCCAGCTTGCCGTCGAGGTAGTCGCTGATGCCACTGAGCATCAGTACGAGCAATGCCCAGCCGTCACTCTTGGGTCCGCCGAACTCAGGGCGGAGAATCAGCCACAGGAAGACGGGCACACCGACGAGGCGAGCCATGCTCAGGATGTTGGGGATGGTGAGGACCCGCTCGGTCTGAACTCGGGTCTCCTGGACCTCCACCCGGGGGCCTCCTGTGAGAAACGTGCCAACGATGCCCCCTGACCCTACCCTCAGCCGCGGCCGGCAGGTGCACAGGGGTAACCGCCCTGGCCGGCACCTGCACCGGAACGCAGAAAACCCCCGCACCAAAAGGTGCGGGGGTTTCCCGGAATGATTGTTCGGCGGCGTCCTAC
>NZ_JAFLRJ010000235.1 GCF_017315755.1 Streptomyces beijiangensis | reverse complement strand
CGACTTCGGACGCCGGATCGCGGGCGGTTCCCCGGCCGAGGTACCGCCCGCGATCCGGCGTCCGAAGTCGAGTACGGTCACCGCGTCGGCGAGCCGCATCACCACCCCCATGTCATGTTCGACCAGCACGATGGATATACCGAGGCTGTCGCGCACACCGGCCACCACGGCCGCCGTACGCCGTCGTTCTTCGGCGGTCATCCCGGCCACCGGTTCGTCCAGAAGAAGCAGTTCGGGCTCCATGCACAGCGCCCTGGCGAGCTCGACGAGCTTCTGCTTGCCGTACGGGAGGGACCCGGCGGGCAGCCCCAGCTCGTCCTCGAGCCCGACGAAGGCGGCGATCTCCCGTACCCGCTCCAGGTGGTGGCGCGCCTCGCGGGCGGCGGACGGCAGCCGCAGGCCCGCGGAGACGAATCCGGTACGGGTGAGCCGGTGGCGGCCGAGCAGCAGGCTGTCGGCCACGGTCGCGCGGGGCGGCAGGGCGATGTTCTGGAACGTACGGGCGATGCCGAGGGCGGCGACGCGGTGCGGGGCGAGCCCGGTGATCTCGCGCCCGCCGAAGCGGACGCTGCCGGAGGCCGCGCGGTAGACGCCGGACAGAACGTTGAAGCAGGTGGACTTGCCCGCGCCGTTGGGCCCGATGACGGCGTGCACGCTGCCCGGCTCGACGGTGAAGGAGACCGCGTCGAGTGCGGTGAGCCCGGCGAACCGCACGGTCAGCTCCCGTACGTCCAGGGTGCTCACGCGGACCACCTCCGCAGGACGGGGTGTGCGGCCTCGGCGCGTCCCGCGTCCTCGGCCGCCGTCTCGTCGACGACGCCCAGATATCTGCGGCGCACCTCGTCGGAGGCGGCGAGCGAGTCCGCCGTGCCGGAGAGGGCGACCTCGCCGACCTCCAGTACGTACGCCGTCGAGGCGAGGCGCAGCGCGAGCGCCGCGTTCTGCTCGACCAGGAGCACCGAGGTGCCCGCCTCGTTGATCTCCTGGACGGCCTCGGCGATCCGTGCCGCCATCAGCGGGGCCAGGCCCAGCGACGGCTCGTCGAGCAGCAGGACGCGCGGTCTGGCCATCAACGCCCGTCCCAGCGCCAGCATTTGCTGCTCGCCGCCGGAGAGCAGTCCGGCCCGCTGGCGTGCACGTTCGGCCAGTACGGGAAAGAGCACGTGCACCCGGGCGAGCGCCTCGGCCGCCTCGCGGCGGCCGCCGGGGGCGCCGAGTGCGCCCGCCCGCAGATTGTCGGCCACCGTCATCCGCGCGAACACCTGCCGCCCTTCCGGAACCTGGACCACTCCGGCCGCCACCATGCGGGCCGCGCTCAGCCGGTGGACAGGACGGCCGTCGAGGTGCACCGAGCCGCCCGTCACCGCTCCCCGGTGGAATCCGAGCGTGCGGGAGATCGCCCGCAGCAGGGTGGACTTGCCCGCGCCGTTGCCGCCGAGGACGGCCACGACCGCCCCGTCGGGCACCTCCAGGGACACGTCCCTGAGCGCCCGCACCGGGCCGTATCCCGCGACCAGACCACGCACCTCGAGCGAGGCCATCCGTCCTCCATCCGCTGCCCTGTTGGCCCCACAGACCAGCACCGGGCCGACCCTTAGTCCACGGCGGCGGGCCGAATCGCTGCCGATGACCAGCGGCGGGAGACGTTGGCTGTGCACGGGCACAAGCGGTGCGCAGGGACTGTCGCCCCTGGCGCACCGGTGGCATCCTCACCAGCCATGAGTGGCCGCCGAGCGCGCACCGATCGCGAGTGGTCCGTGCTGGCGAGCGCCTCCGGGGTGCTTCTCGACCGCGTACCGCAGCTGACGGACCAGCTGATCGAGGAACTCCTGGCGCATTCGCCCCAGTTCGCGCTCGCCGTACCGCGCGACGAGCACTGGCTGCAGATCAGCGAGGCGCTGCAGTACGGGATCGAGGCGATCGCCGCCTCGCGTTCCGCGCCGCGCCGGGATCTGGAGTACGCGGGGGAGATCGGCCGGCGGCGGGCGGAGCAGGGTCTTCCGCTGGAGCTGCTGCACTACGCCTACCGGCACGCGGGCTATCTCGTCTGGAACGAACTGCTCGCCATCGTCGCCGAGAAGGACCCCGACGCGCTGACCGTGCTGGTGCACACCGCGGCCCAGATGTGGGCGGCGGTCGACCGGCAGGCCGCGACGGTCGCCGAGGCGTACCGCTCCACCGAGCAGGAGCTGCACCGGCGCAGCGACGAGCGCGTACAGGCCCTGCTCGACGCCCTGTTGGAGGGCCGGGCCGCTCCGGGGCTCGCGGCCAGGGCGGCGGCCGGGCTCGATCTGCCGGAGCAGGGGCGGTACGCGGTGGTGGTGCTGCGGGTGGAGCGGCAGGGCGGGCGCGAGCCGTTCCACCGGATCGCGGCCGCGCCGGGGATGCGCTTCTTCTGGCGGATGCGTACGGACTGCGAGGTGGGAGTGGTCGCCCTGGGCGCCGGGGCGGGTCTCGCGGAGCTGGCGAAAGTCCTCGGGGCCCGGTGCGCGGGGCCCGGCGGGATCAGCCCGGTGGTGGAGGGGCTCGCGGACCTGGGGCTCGCACGGCGGCTGGCCGAGACGGCGCTGCGCACCTGCGCCCCGGACTCGGCAGGGATCGTACGGCTCGACGCGCGGCTGCCGACGGCCCTGGTGGTGAGCCAGCCGGAACTCGCGGAGCGGCTGGTGGCCGACGTCCTGGGACCGCTGCTCGAACTGGATCCGGCGGACCGGGCGCTGCTCCTGGAGACGCTGGACGCCTGGCTGGAGTGCGAGGGATCGGCGGGCCGGGCGGCCTCGCGGCTGTACTGCCACCGCAATACGGTCTTCAACCGGCTGCGGCGCCTGGAGCACCTGACGGAGCGCTCGCTGTCGCGGCCGCGCGATCTGATCGCGCTGACGCTGGCGCTGGACGCCTTCCGGCTGACGCCCTAGGCGCCTTTGGGCACCTCAGGCGCCTCCAGCTGCCTCTCAGGCGGTCGAAGGGGTCTTCACGAAGACCCGTTCGAGCAGCTCGAAGAGGGTGCCGCGGTCCTCGGCGCTCAGCGCGTCCAGGCCGGTCAGCGTGGTGTGCATCCGGGCCCGGATGGCGTCCATGGTGCGGGCGCCCTCGTCCGTGATGACGACGATCTTGACCCGGCGGTCGGTGAGGCTGGCCTCGCGTCGCACCAGCTCGCGCTTCTCGAGCCGGTCGATGATCCCGGTCATATTGGAGGCGTCGCAGGCCAGAGTGGTGGCGAGCGAGCGCATCGCGGCCGATTCCCGGCGCAGCACGGTGAGCGTCTTGCCCTGGCTGGCGGTGAGGCCCTCGCCCGCAGCCGCGGTGGTGAAGTCGCCGTAGTAGGAGGCGAGCGACACCGAGAGCAGCTCGACGAGTTCGGCGGTGCTGGCTGTTCCTGGCATGTGACCTACTCTACGCCAATAAACTTGACGTTCTCAACCTTTGATGTTTACGGTCTACTCACTGCTTGAAGTTCTCAAGCATCAAAGTTCTCAAGTAGTTGGAAGAGCTTCTCCCGTGACTCACGCACAGCACGCGGCCGCCGCGCCGAGCCGGACCGGACAGACCTCACTCGTCCTGGTGCTCGGGCTCGCCGCCATGGTCGTCTCGATGATGCAGACCCTGGTCGTCCCGATCCTCGGGACCATCCAGAGCGATCTCCACACCTCGACGGCGAACGTCAGCTGGGTGACCACGGCCACCCTCCTCTCGGCCGCCGTCTTCACCCCGCTGCTCGGCCGCTTCGGCGACATGCACGGCAAGAAGCCCACCCTGGTCGGCGTCCTTCTCGTGATGATCGCGGGCTCCGTGCTCGCCGCCACCACCACCTCGCTGACCTGGCTGATCGTCGGCCGGGTGATGCAGGGCGCGGCCACCGCGATCTTCCCGCTCGCCCTCTCCGTACTCCGCGAGGAAATCAAGCCGGAGAAGCTGCACGGCGCGATGGCCCTGGTCAGCGGCACGCTCGCGTTCGGCAGCGGCCTCGCCCTGGTCGGCGCGGGCCTGCTCACGCAGGGCTCGCACCCCGACTACCACCGGGTCTTCTGGCTGGCGGTCGTGCTGGCCGTCCTCGCGCTGGTCGGCGTCATCCGCGCCGTACCCGCGTCGCGTACGAAGACCGGCGGACGCACCGACTGGCTGGGCGCACTCGCCCTCGCCCTCCTGCTCACCCTCGTCCTGCTGCCGATCTCGCAGGGACACGAGTGGGGCTGGACGTCGGTCCGGACGCTGGGGCTGTTCGCCGCCGCGATCGTCATGGCGGCGGTCTGGGTCCTCACCGAGCTCAAGGTCCGCGAGCCGATGGTGGACATGAAGATGTTCACGCACCGCCCCGTCCTCTTCACCAACCTGGCCGGACTGCTGCTCGGCTTCGCGATGTTCGCGCAGTTCATCGGCGTCTCGTACCTGGTCCAGGTGCCGGACGCGGTCACCGGCTACGGCTTCAGCGCCTCCGTGCTGCGCGCCTCCGTCGAGTACCTGCTGCCGACGACGATCGTCTCGCTCATCGGCGCCCAGTTCGGCGGCGTGCTGGTCCGCCGGATCGGCGCGCGCTTCACCCTGGCCGCCGGCGCGTGCTTCGGTGTCATCGGCTTCACCTGGCTGACCGCCGCCCACGACACCACCGGTTCCGTGATCGGCGCGGGCATGGTCATCGGTCTGGCGATCAGCTTCGGTTACGCCTCCATGCCGGCCCTCATCGTCGCGAGCGTCCCCGCCCACCAGACGGGCATCGCCAACGGCATCAACTCGATCTCCCGCTCGGTCGGCAGCGCCGTCGCGAGTGCGGTGATCACCTCGCTGCTGGCCTCCAAGACGATTCCGAACCTGCCCGCCGGAGTGCCCGCACTGCCCGAGGAGAGCCAGTTCACGCTGAGCTTCGCCCTGGCGGGAGCGGCCTTCGTCGGAGTGGTGATCGTCGCCCTGGTCGGCCTGAACGCGCGGCACGCGCCGCGTGCGGTGCCGGCCGCGGCGCAGGTCCCGGAGCCTGAGGTGCGGGAGACCGCCTCGGTCTGAGCGGTACGCACGTACGAGGGGGCCCGCGCTCGGCGCGGGCCCCCTCGTACGTGCCGTGATCAGCTTGGTCAGCTGGTCAGCTCAGGAAATCGCGGGCGATGTTCTCCGCGACCTTTTCCAGGAGCGGCCCCGCCTCGGCGATGCAGCGTGCGACATCCGGCTCGATGTCGGTCAGTGCGTACGCCCGCCGGATACCCGCCCTGCCGAGCGCCTCGGGCAGCAGTGCGAGCCGGCCGCAGACCGCGATGACTTCCTTGTTCTCCGCACGCGCCGCGGCGGCGACTCCCGCCGGGGCCTTGCCGTGCAGGGTCTGCTCGTCGAGGGAGCCCTCGCCGGTGATGACCAGGGTCGCGCGGGCCAGCGCGTCGGCGAAGCCGAGGACGTCCAGCATCACCTCGATGCCGGGGCGGAAGCTCGCTCCGAGCCCCACCAGCGCTCCGTAGCCGATGCCGCCGGCCGCGCCCGCGCCCGGGGAGAGCGCGTCTTCGGCGGCCTTCCGGCCGATCGTCTTCTCCAGTACGGCCGCATAGTGCGCGAGGGCCCCGTCCAGGATCGCGACCTCCTCCGGGGACGCGCCCTTCTGCGGGCCGTACACGGCGGAGGCGCCCTTGGGGCCGGTCAGCGGGTTGTCGACATCGCTGGCCAGCACGATGTCCGTACCGGCGAGGCGCTCGTCGAGCCCCGACAGATCGGCGGACGCGAGGTCGCGCAGACCGCCGCCGCCCGGGGTGACCGGCTCGCCGCCCGCGTCCAGGAACCGTGCGCCGAGCGCGGCCAGCATCCCGGCGCCGCCGTCGGTCGTGGCGCTGCCGCCGACGCCGAAGACGATGCGGCTGGCGCCCGCGTCGAGGGCGGCACGGAGAAGTTCGCCGGAGCCGTACGTCGTCGCGGTGAGCGGCGCGAAGACACCCTCGGGAAGGTGCTGGAGGCCGGAGGCCTCTGCCATTTCGACCACCGCAACGCCGTCGCGCAGGGCGAAGGCGGCGGAGCGCTGCTCGCCGAGCGGTCCTGTGACCCGTACCTCGTGGCGCTCGAAACCGGCCGCCACCGCGGCCGCGACCGTACCGTCGCCGCCGTCGGCGACCGGCAGCGCCTCGACCCGCACACCAGGGGCGATCCGCAGAATGCCGGCCGTCACGCGCTCGGCGACCTGCACCGCCGTGAGGGAACCCTTGAACTTGTCCGCCGCGACCAGTACCTGCGCGGCCCCGGTCACTGCTCCGTCCGTCGTCGTCACCTTGTTGATCCCTTGCTTTCGAACAGACAGTCGCGCCGAGGCGACCCTATCCGCACGACCTGCCCGCTGCCCATGGGTCGCGCCGCTATATCCGGATATGCCCACTCCGGAAAAGCCCGCGCACCGGTGCGGCGCCTCTGCGTACGCTCGCCGCATGACGCTCATCGCCCTGCTGACCGGCGCGGGAATCTCCACGGACTCCGGCATCCCCGACTACCGCGGACCGAACGGGCTGTGGCGGCGCGACCCCGAGGCCGAGAAGCTCGTGACGTACGACTTCTACATGGCTGATCCCGCGATCCGCCGCCGCGCCTGGCTGATGCGGCGCGACAGCGAGACCTGGCGCGCCGAACCGAACGCCGCGCACCTGGCCATCGCCGAGCTGGAGCGCAGCGGCACCCCGGTCCGGGTGATCACCCAGAACGTGGACGGACTGCACCAGCTGGCGGGGCTGCCGCCGCGCAAGGTCCTTGAACTGCACGGCACCGCGCGGTCGGTGATCTGCACGGGATGCTCGGTCCGCTCGACGATGGCCGATGCGCTGGCGCGCGTCGAGGCGGGGGAGCCGGATCCGCCGTGCCGCGCGTGCGGCGGGATCCTGAAGTCGGCGACGGTGATGTTCGGACAGCCGCTCGATCCGGCGGTCCTGGGCGAGGCGATGGGGATCGCGAAGGCGTGCGAGGTCCTGATCGCGGTCGGCACGACCCTCCAGGTGCAGCCCGCGGCGTCGCTGGCGGGGATGGCGGCGGAGAACGGGGCGCGGCTGATCATCGTGAACGCGGAGCCGACGCCGTACGACGAGCTGGCGGACGAGGTCGTACGGGAACCGATCGGGACGGCGCTGCCGGGGCTGCTGGCGGGGTACAGGCAGGGGTGACGCGGCGGGGGCACCGGAGAGGCCCCCCGGGCTGTCGGGGCTCAGACCCCCGGCGCCGGGGCGGCGAAAGGGTTGGTGTGCGGAGCCGGCGGAACCGGGTAACGTCTTTGTCATATTCTTCCAGGCGCCGATTTACGAGTGAGAGCGTGATGGGCCCCTGCCGACGTCCTCCGACGTCGCCGCCCGTCCCCCACCGATGAATCCGTAGATCACTTCATATTTTTACCGGGAGAACCCGTGACCGTCAGCAAGAACATCAACAACCCCGTGGGCCAGGGCGGCGGCCAGCGCAAGAAGCTGTCCCGCGCCGAACGGGCGAACAACGGTCCGCACCGCAACCTCGACCGCCAGGGCGCGGCCGACCAGAAGGCGGAGCTGCTGCGCAAGATGCGCGAGACGTCGGCGTCGGCGGCGGCTGAGGCCGACGGGCAGGCGGGCGACGACACCGCACAGAGCTGACGCACCGCCGCCGCAGGGCGGCACCGCAGGCAGCAG
>NZ_JAFLRJ010000234.1 GCF_017315755.1 Streptomyces beijiangensis | reverse complement strand
GCGGCCGGTCCCAGGCGCGGCTCCTCCTGGTCGTGGAGGAGCCGCGCCTGGGACCGGCCGCTGACGGCGTACTACCTCATCGTCGGTGCCGGCCTGCTGATCCTGGTGCTCGGCCTGGTGATGGTCTACTCCGCCTCGATGATCAAGGCGCTTGAGCTGTCCCTCCCCGGCTCATACTTCTTCCGCAAGCAACTGCTCGCCGCCGTCATCGGCTCCGGGCTCATGCTCGTCGCGACCCGGGTCCCGCTGAAGCTGCTGCGGGCGTTCACCTACCCGCTCCTGGCGGGCACCGTCTTCGCGATGTGCCTCGTGCAGATCCCCGGAATAGGGGTCTCCCAGGGCGGCAACCGGAACTGGATCTCGCTCGGCGGGCCTTTCATGCTCCAGCCCAGTGAGTTCGGCAAGCTCGCGCTGATCCTGTGGGGCGCCGATCTTCTCGCCCGTAAGCAGGACAAGAAGCTGCTCACCCAGTGGAAGCACATGCTGGTGCCGCTCGTCCCCGTCGCCTTCATGCTGCTCGGCCTGATCATGCTCGGCGGCGACATGGGTACGGCGATCGTCCTCACGGCGATCCTTTTCGGCCTTCTCTGGCTGGCCGGCGCCCCCACCCGGCTCTTCGCGGGCGTGCTCGCCTTCGCCGGATTCCTCGGTTTCATACTGATCAGCAGCAATCCCAACCGGATGTCGCGGCTCAACTGCATCGGCGCCACCGACCTCGGCCCACAGGGCCAGTGCTGGCAGGCGGTGCACGGAATCTACGCGCTGGCGTCCGGCGGATGGTTCGGATCCGGACTCGGTGCGAGTGTGGAAAAATGGGGCCAACTCCCCGAGCCCCACAACGACTTCATCTTCGCCGTGACCGGCGAGGAACTGGGGCTGGCGGGGACGCTGTCAGTACTCGCCCTGTTCGCGGCTCTAGGCTATGCGGGTATCCGCGTGGCCGGACGCACGGAGGACCCCTTCGTGAGGTACGCCGCGGGAGGTGTGACCACCTGGATCACCGCTCAGGCAGTGATCAACATCGGTGCGGTGCTCGGTCTTCTGCCGATCGCCGGTGTCCCGCTCCCGCTGTTCTCCTACGGGGGCTCCGCCCTGCTGCCGACCATGTTCGCGGTCGGGTTGCTGATCGCGTTCGCGCGGGAGGAACCCGCCGCGAAGGCGGCCCTCGCCATGCGGAGGCCCGGGGTGAGATGGAAGTCGATGAGACGGCGCGTCAAGAAGCGTCCGTCCGGAGAGCGGTGAATTTCGGTGCATGTCGTACTCGCCGGTGGGGGGACCGCCGGCCACATCGAGCCGGCGCTCGCCCTCGCGGATGCCCTGCGCAGGCAGGACCCGACCGTGGGCATCACCGCCCTCGGCACGGAACGAGGCCTGGAGACCCGTCTCGTCCCTGAGAGGGGTTACGAACTCGGGCTGATTCCCGCTGTACCACTGCCCCGCAGGCCCACCCCCGAACTGATCACCGTCCCCGGGCGGCTGCGCGGCACCATCAAGGCCGCCGAGCAGATCCTGGAGCGCACGAAGGCCGACTGCGTCGTCGGCTTCGGCGGTTACGTGGCCCTGCCCGGCTACCTCGCGGCCAAGCGCCTCGGGGTGCCGATCATCGTCCACGAGGCCAACGCCCGCCCGGGCCTGGCCAACAAGATCGGCTCGCGGTACGCGGCCGCCGTGGCAGTCTCCACCCCCGACAGCAAGCTGCGCGGCGCCCGCTACATCGGCATCCCGCTGCGCCGCACCATCGCCACCCTCGACCGGGCCGCCGTACGCCCGGAGGCGCGCGCCGCGTTCGGCCTCGACCCCAACCTGCCGACGCTGCTGGTCTCCGGCGGCTCGCAGGGCGCGCGCCGCCTGAACGAGGTCGTCCAGCAGATCGCACCGGTGCTCCAGCGCTCCGGAATCCAGATCCTGCACGCGGTCGGCCCCAAGAACGAGATGCCGCGTGTCGACAACATGCCGGGAATGCCGCCGTACATCCCGGTACCGTACGTGGACCGCATGGACCTCGCGTACGCCGCGGCCGACATGATGCTCTGCCGGGCCGGCGCGATGACCGTGGCCGAACTCACCGCCGTCGGGCTCCCCGCCGCCTACGTCCCGTTGCCGATCGGCAACGGCGAACAGCGGCTCAACGCCCAGCCGGTGATCAACGCGGGCGGCGGCCTGCTGGTGGACGACGCCCAGCTCACCCCCGAGTGGGTGCAGAGCAACGTCCTTCCGGTGCTCGCCGATCCGCACCGGCTGTTCGAGATGTCCCGCGCAGCCGCCGAGTTCGGCCGCAGGGACGCCGACGAGCTGCTGGTCGGCATGGTGTACGAGGCGATTGCCGCACGCCGCAAGGCGTGACCCAGCGAGGAGCGAGCGTGGCCGGCCCTACAAGTGCCCACCCGAAGAGCACGCGGACTGCCGAGCGGGGAGCCCAGCAGGGCCCGGCTCCGGCGGACGGCCGCCCGCCCGCAGGACCAGGCCTCCGGGGCGGCCTCCGCCGCCCCGGCAGGCGCCTGGTGATCCTGGTGCTCGCGCTCGCCCTGCTGCTCACCGCAGGCGGAATCTGGCTGCTTTATGGCTCTACTTGGCTGCGCGTCGAGCAGGTGAAGGTGTCGGGGACGCAGGTTCTGACCCGGGACGAGGTCAAGTCGGCCGCCGCCGTGCCGATTGGCGCACCGCTGATTTCTGTCGACACCGATGCGATGGCGGCCAGACTCCGGCAGAAATTGCCGCGTATCGACTCCGTCGACGTCATCCGGAACTGGCCGCACGGGATCGCTCTCAAAGTGACCGAACGACAGCCCGTACTGCTCATGAAGAAGGCCGGAGAGTTCGTGGAAGTCGACGCGGAAGGCGTGCGTTTCGCCACGGTCGAAAGGGCGCCGAAGCGTGTTCCGGTTCTGGAATTGACAGCCGGTCAGTCACCGAGCCTGCTCCGCTTCCCCGTCGACCGGCTCATCCGTGAAGCCGTCTCGGTCGCAGGCGAACTCCCCACACCTGTCGCCAAGGACACGCGTACTATCCGTATCAGTTCGTATGACAATGTGGCTCTTGAGTTGAGTGGCGGCCGCACCGTCGTGTGGGGCAGCGGCGAGTTCGGCGCGGCGAAGGCGCGAGCGCTCACCGCACTGATGAAAGCCGTTCCGAAGGCCGTGCACTTCGATGTGAGCGCCCCCACCGCCCCTGCCGCGTCAGGGAGTTGACGGGCATATGCGCTGGCCAGCACCCTGGCTGGGCAGCGCAACGGCTGATCACATAGGGTGAAAAGAAAAACGGGAGGTTCGGCGTGTTCGTTGAACGTGCGCCACTTGTCGACTTAGTGTCTCGTTCGGAGAGTCCAAGGAACAGACACACTGGTAACCCTGAACTTCACCGTTAGGGTTCGGGTCGGCGTTCGGACCGTCCCATCGGCATCCGTCGTCAGCGGCGCAACCAGCGCGCAGCGGCGACACGTAACTCGAGGCGAGAGGCCTTCGACGTGGCAGCACCGCAGAACTACCTCGCAGTCATCAAGGTCATCGGTGTCGGCGGCGGTGGTGTCAATGCCATCAACCGAATGATCGAGGTCGGCCTCAAGGGCGTTGAGTTCATCGCGATCAACACTGATGCACAAGCTCTGTTGATGAGCGACGCCGACGTCAAGCTCGACGTCGGCCGCGAACTGACCCGTGGCCTCGGCGCCGGGGCCAACCCGGCAGTCGGACGCAAGGCGGCAGAGGACCACCGCGAGGAGATCGAGGAGGTCCTCAAGGGGGCCGACATGGTCTTCGTCACCGCCGGCGAAGGCGGCGGCACCGGAACGGGCGGCGCACCTGTCGTCGCCAACATCGCCCGCTCACTGGGCGCGCTCACCATCGGCGTGGTCACCCGCCCCTTCACCTTCGAGGGCAGGCGCCGCGCCAACCAGGCGGAGGACGGCATCGCCGAGCTCCGCGAAGAGGTCGACACCCTCATCGTCATCCCCAACGACCGGCTGCTGTCCATCTCGGACCGCCAGGTCAGCGTGCTGGACGCATTCAAGTCGGCGGACCAGGTCCTGCTGAGCGGTGTCCAGGGCATCACCGATCTCATCACCACCCCGGGTCTGATCAACCTCGACTTCGCCGACGTCAAGTCGGTCATGTCCGAGGCGGGTTCGGCGCTCATGGGCATCGGCTCGGCCCGCGGCGACGACCGCGCGGTGGCCGCCGCGGAGATGGCGATCTCCTCGCCGCTCCTGGAGGCGTCCATCGACGGCGCCCGAGGCGTACTGCTCTCCATCTCCGGCGGCTCCGACCTCGGTCTCTTCGAGATCAACGAGGCCGCGCAGCTGGTGAGCGAGGCAGCCCACCCCGAGGCCAACATCATCTTCGGCGCAGTCATCGACGACGCCCTGGGCGACGAGGTACGGGTCACGGTCATCGCGGCCGGCTTCGACGGCGGCCAGCCGCCGACCCGCAGGGAGAGCGGGCTCGGTTCGAGCTCCGCCAAGCGCGAGGAGCCCACCCCGGTGCGTGCGAGTGAGACGTCGCGTCCGCTGGGCGGACTCGGTGCGGTCACGCAGCGGGACGAGACCCCGGTCGAGTCCGCTCCGGTCAACGAGGTGCCGGCCGCGCCGGTCGCCCCGCCGCACGTCCCGCCGGCCCGTCCGTACCAGGACACCCAGGCCGAAGAGCTGGACGTACCGGACTTCTTGAAGTGATAACGGAGCAAAACCACGTGAGCGGCGCGCACTTCGCTTTCACCGACAGGTGGGGCGGGGTGAGCGCCGTTCCGTACGAAGAGCTCAATCTCGGCGGTGCGGTCGGTGACAAGGCCTCGGCCGTGCTGGCCAACCGCGAGCTCGCGGCCGAGTCGCTGGGTCTGGATCCGGCGCGGGTCGTCTGGATGAACCAGGTGCACGGGCGTGACGTGTCCGTGGTCGAAGCACCCTGGGGCCCCGCCGAACCGCCGGCCGTGGACGCTGTGGTGACGGCACGTCGGGGGCTCGCCCTCGCCGTGCTCACCGCGGACTGCACACCGGTACTGCTCGCCGACCCGGTCGCGGGCGTCGCGGCCGCCGCTCACGCGGGCCGCCCCGGCCTGGTCGCCGGGATCGTGCCGGCCGCCGTCGATGCGATGGTCTCGCTCGGCGCCGACCCGGCGAGGATCGTCGCCCGCAGCGGACCCGCGGTCTGCGGCCGGTGCTACGAGGTACCGGCGGAGATGCGGGCCGAGGTCGCGGGGAGTGTTCCCGAGGCCTGGTCCGAGACGAGTTGGGGCACGCCCGCGGTCGATGTGGTCGCCGGGGTGCATGCTCAGCTCGAAGCGCTCGGCGTACGGGACCGGCAGCGGTCCGACGTCTGCACGCTGGAATCGCGTGACCACTTCTCGTACCGACGCGACCGCACCACGGGGCGGCTCGCCGGATATGTCTGGCTGGACTGATAGGGCATGACGGACCGTAAGAGCGAACTCGCCGCAAACCTGGCGCATGTGGAGGAACGCATCGCGTCCGCCTGTGCGGCTGCCGGGCGCAAGCGGGAGGAGGTGACCCTCATCGTGGTCACCAAGACCTACCCCGCGAGCGATGTGCGGATTCTCTCGGAACTGGGGGTGTGTCATGTCGCCGAGAACCGCGACCAGGATGCCGCACCCAAGGCCGAGGCGTGTGTGGATCTGCCGCTTTCCTGGCATTTCGTCGGACAGCTGCAGACCAATAAGGTCCGTTCCGTGACCAGTTACGCCGATGTGGTGCAATCCGTCGACCGGGCGAAGCTTGTCACCTCGCTCTCCACTGCGGCGGTACGGGCGGAGCGCGA
>NZ_JAFLRJ010000233.1 GCF_017315755.1 Streptomyces beijiangensis | reverse complement strand
TGGCGGCGATCTCGGGGCGGGGCGGCGGGGGCGGGGCACAGAGCCCGCTGAGGTCCTTGGCGCGTACGGCCTTGGTGATCCAGGCCCGGTCCAGGACCCGGCGCTCGTCGGCCTCGGCGACCAGGTCCTCGGACTGGTTGTAGTCGCCGTCGGCGGCCTGCACCGCCCACAGGTGCACGGCGACGCCGTGCTCCTTGGCGGACATCAGTCCGGGCAGCAGATCTCCGTCGCCGGTCACCAGGACGATGTCCGAGCAGGCGCGGTTTCTGGCCAGCTCGGTCAGCTCCGCGTGCATCGCCGCGTCGACGCCCTTCTGCGCCCAGCGTCCGTCGCTGCGGGTCAGTGCCCCGAGTCGAACGGTCACGCGCGGCATGACGCGCAGCCGCCGGTGTTCGGGCTGCGGGACCCGGTCGGGGGCGCCGTCGAACCAGTAGATCCGCAGCAGCGGCTGCTGGGTGTCGTCCTCGGCACGCTCGCGAAGCCCCTGGATGAGGGCGGCGTGATCAACGGTGATACGAGAGCGGGCGGGCTCCCCGGCGAGGAGACTCGCGGCGGCGCCCAGAAGATATCCGGCGTCCACCAGGACGACGCAGCGGTCCACGCGATCCACCCACTTTCGAATACGTCATCGGATACGACGGGGGAAGGGAAAGTGCAACGGGTTTTCTTCGAGTCTGCCCGACTGCGCGGGCGTTAACGGCCGGAACTCGATCATCGGCGTGGCGTATCCGGAAGTTGCTCAGAAGTTGCCCTGCGGTCGACTCAATTACGCACGGTAATGATCCAAAATGCGGCGGTATGCCTGGTATGTGACTCTGGCGATGGCCCTGGCCCCTAGTCCCCCTCAAGGAGGCATCACCATGGCCAAGAACAAGAACCGCAAGCAGGGCGGCAACCAGCAGGACCGCGCGTCGGCAGCAGAGCGCGGCACCGAGGAAGCCAAGTCCTCCGCTTTCGAGTCGCAGGCTCAGCCGCAGGCTCTGGCGCAAGGCAGCCCCGCTGATGTTGCCCGTAAGCACCAGCGTCGCTTCGGTCACAACTGACGGTCGCAGTAAAGGAAATACCCGAGGGGCGCGTCCGGTACCGGACGCGCCCCTCGGCTCTGCCATGAGTGGATCTAGCCGGCCAGGCAGGCCGGTCCGAGCAGCACCTTCAGATCACCGAAGAGGGCGGGATCGGCCTGGACCCGGTGCCGGTCGAGCCGGAGCACCGTGGTCTTGCGGGCGCCCTGGAGCTTGATCCGTACCTCCGAGTTGCCCCGGTGCGAGGAGAGGATCTCGCCGAGCCTGCCGACCATGGGCGGGGTGATCCGCGCCGTGGGGATGGTGATGACGACCGGCGCGTTCGTCCCGGCGTTGGACACGTCGGGGACCATCATCTCCATCGCGACCAGCCGCGGGATGTCCTCACGCTTGTCCAGGCGTCCCTTGACGAACACCACGGTGTCCTCGACGAGTTGGGTCGAGACCAGCTGGTAGGTCGCGGGGAAGAACATGCACTCGATGGAACCCGCCAGGTCCTCGACCGTGGCGATCGCCCAGGCATTGCCCTGCTTGGTCATCTTGCGCTGCAGCCCGGAGATGATGCCGCCGATGGTGACGACCGCGCCGTCGGAGTGCTCGCCGCCGGTCAGCTGGGAGATCGACGCGTCGGACTTTTCCGAGAGGACGTGCTCCAGGCCGAAGAGCGGGTGGTCGGACACGTAGAGACCGAGCATCTCCCGCTCCTGGGCGAGCAGATACGCCTTCTCCCACTCGATGTCCGAGAACTCGACGTCGAGGCCGAAGCCGGGCTCGTCCTTCGCGTCCGCGTCGCCCATCGCGCCGAAGAGGTCGAACTGCCCCTCGGCCTCCTTGCGCTTGACCGCGACGACGTTGTCGATCATCGGTTCGAAGTGCGCGGTGAGGCCCTTGCGGGTGTGCCCCATCTCGTCGAAGGCGCCGGCCTTGATGAGCGATTCCGTGGTGCGCTTGTTGCAGGCGACCGCCTCGACCTTGTCGAGATAGTCGGGGAACGAGGCGTACTTCCCCTTCGCCTTGCGCGAGCGGATGATCGACTCGACCACGTTGGTGCCGACGTTGCGGACCGCGGAGAGGCCGAAGAGGATCACCTCGTCGCCCTGGGCGGCGAAGTTGGACATGGACTCGTTGACGTTGGGCGGCAGCACCTTGATGCCCATGCGCCGGCACTCGTTGAGATAGACGGCCGACTTGTCCTTGTCGTCCTTGACCGAGGTCAGCAGGGCCGCCATGTACTCGGCCGGGTAGTTGGCCTTGAGATAGGCGGTCCAGTACGTGACCAGTCCGTACGCGGAGGAGTGCGCCTTGTTGAAGGCGTACCCGGCGAACGGCACCAGCACGTCCCACAGCGACTGGATCGCCTTGTCGCTGAAGCCGTTCTTCTTCGCCCCCTCCTGGAAGAGGACGAAGTTCTTGGCCAGTTCCTCGGGCTTCTTCTTGCCCATCACGCGGCGCAGGATGTCGGCCTCGCCGAGCGAGTACCCGGCGATGATCTGTGCGGCCTTCTGCACCTGCTCCTGGTACACGATCAGGCCGTACGTGATGCCGAGCACTTCCTCCAGGGGCTTCTCCAGCTCCGGGTGGATCGGCGTGATCTCCTGCGCCTTGTTCTTGCGCAGGGCGTAGTTCGTGTGCGAGTTCATGCCCATCGGGCCCGGCCGGTACAGGGCCGAGACGGCGGAAATGTCCTCGAAGTTGTCAGGCTTCATCAGCCGCAGCAGGGACCGCATCGGGCCGCCGTCGAACTGGAAGACGCCGAGCGTGTCACCGCGGCAGAGCAGTTCGTACGTCTTCGGGTCGTCCAGCGGGAGCGCGAGCAGCTCCAGATCGATGCCCTTGTTGGACTTCACCATCTTGACGGCGTCGTCCATGATCGTCAGGTTGCGCAGACCCAGGAAGTCCATCTTCAGCAGGCCGAGCGACTCGCACTGGGGGTAGTCCCACTGCGTGATGGTGACGCCGTCGGAGTGCCGCACCCAGATCGGGGCGTGGTCGACGATGGGCTCGCTGGACATGATCACGCCGGCCGCGTGCACGCCCATCTGCCGGACCAGGCCCTCGACGCCCTTGGCGGTGTCGATGACCTTCTTCACATCCGGCTCGTTCTCGTACATCGCCCGGATCTCGCCCGCCTCGCTGTAGCGCGGGTGGCTCGGGTCGGTGATGCCGCTGAGGTCGATGCCCTTGCCGAGGACGTCGGCGGGCATGGCCTTGGTGAGCCGGTCGCCCATCGCGTACGGGTAGCCGAGGACCCGGGCGGAGTCCTTGATCGCGTTCTTGGCCTTGATCTTTCCGTACGTACCGATCATGGCGACCTTGTCGGCGCCGTACTTCTCGGTCACGTACCTGATCACCTCGACGCGCCTGCGCTCGTCGAAGTCGATGTCGACATCGGGCATGGAGACGCGCTCGGGGTTGAGGAACCGCTCGAAGATCAGCCCGTGCGTGATGGGGTCGAGGTCGGTGATGCCCATCGCGTACGCGACGATCGAACCGGCCGCGGAACCACGTCCTGGACCCACCGCGATGCCCTGGTTCTTGGCCCACATGATGAAGTCGGCGACCACCAGGAAGTACCCGGGGAAACCCATCTCCAGGATGATCCCCATCTCGTACTCGACCTGCTTCTGCCGGTCGTCGGGGATGCCGCCGGGGTAGCGCCGGTTCATCCCGCGCATGGTCTCCTCGCGGAACCAGCTGACCTCGGTGTACCCGTCGGGGATGTCGAACTTCGGCATCAGGTTCTTCTCGACGAACATGTCGTCGGTGTTGACCTGCTGCGCGACCAGGAGGGTGTTGGCACACCCCTCCTGCCAGGCGTCCGAGGAGTCCACGGCGTACATCTCGTCCGTGGACTTGAGGTAGTAGCCGGTGCCGTCGAAGCGGAAGCGGTCGGGGTCCGAGAGGTTCTTGCCGGTCTGGATGCAGAGCAGCGCGTCGTGCGCGGTCGCCTCGTGGGCGTACGTGTAGTGCGAGTCGTTCGTCACCAGCGGCGGGATGGAGAGCTTCTTGCCGATCTCCAGGAGACCGTCGCGGACGCGGCGCTCGATCTCGATGCCGTGGTCCATCAGCTCCAGGAAGTACTTGCCCTCGCCGAAGATGTCCTTGTAGTCGGAGGCCGCCTGCACGGCCTCGTCGAACTGGCCGAGACGGAGCCTGGTCTGCACCTCGCCGGACGGACAGCCGGTGGAGGCGATGAGCCCCTCCGACCACTTGGAGATCGTCTCCTTGTCCATCCGCGGCCACTTGGTCAGCCAGCCCTCGGCGTACGCGTCGGAGGACAGCCGGAAGAGGTTGTGCAGACCGGTCTTGTTGGACGCCCAGATCGTCTTGTGGGTATAACCACCCGAACCGGACACGTCGTCGCGCTTCTGGTGCGGCTGCCCCCAGCGGACGCGCTGCTTGTTGCGCCGTGACTCCGGGGCGACGTACGCCTCGATGCCGATGATCGGCGTCACCCCCGCCTTCTTCGCCGTGTGGAAGAAGTCATAGGCGCCGTGCAGATTTCCGTGGTCGGACATGGCGATGTGCGACATGCCCATCTCATTGCAGGCGTTGAACATGTCCTTGAGCCGCGCGGCACCGTCCAGCATCGAGTACTGGGTGTGGACGTGAAGGTGCGTAAAGGGCGGCTTGGTCACGACGGGGGCCTCCAGCGAGAGTCGGGGGGACAGCGTGGAAGTCTACGTCGGCCGACTGACAGTTCGCGGAGGTTACAGCAGGGCGCAGCCCTTCGATGAGGGGTGGTGGTCGGGCGACGGGCGGGCACTCGGGGGTACCTTCGGGCGTTGCACAGGAGAGCACACCTGTCCCAATTGTCATGTACCAGGAGGCACCAAGCGATGTCGGTCCCGCAGCCCACCGCCGAAGAGCGCGGCGAGCAGATACTGGCCGTGTTCGGCACCGCTTTCGGCGAGTTGCTGGCAGCCGACCCGGCCGCCTTCCGGGTCAAGTTCCGCAAGATGGCGGCCTCGGCCTTCGCCTTCTACCGGGGCACGGCCTGCCTCTTCTACGAGGACCTGCGCGACGGCGGGGACAAGGGCCCGTATCTGGACGAGCGCACCAGCCGGGTCTGGGTGCACGGCGATCTGCACGCCGAGAACTTCGGCACGTACATGGACGCCAACGGCCGGCTGATCTTCAACGTCAACGACTTCGACGAGGCGTACGTCGGCCCCTTCACCTGGGACGTCCAGCGCTTCGCCGCCTCGCTCGCCCTGGTGGGCCACGCCAAGGCGCTGAGCGACGACCAGATCACCGGTCTCGTACGGACCTATGCGGCGGCCTACCGCGAGCGCATCCACGACCTGGCGGCGGGCGTCAGGGACGACGACCTGCCGCCCTTCACGCTGGACACCGCCGACGGCCCGCTGCTCGACGCCCTGCGCTCGGCCCGCTCCCGCACCCGCTTCTCGCTGCTCGACTCCATGACCGAGATCCGCGACTTCGAGCGCAGGTTCGCCCCCGGCGGCGGCTCCATCGAGCTGGACGCGGCGACCCGCTACAAGGTCCTGGCCGCCTTCGACGGGTATCTGGAGACGCTGCCCGAGGCGAGCCTGGTGCGCCCGGACTCCTACCGCGTCAAGGACGTCGTGGGCCGCCGGGGCATCGGGATCGGCTCGGCCGGCCTGCCCTCGTACAACATCCTGCTCGAAGGCCACAGCGACGCCCTCGAGAACGACGTGATCATCTACCTGAAGCAGGCGCAGACCCCGGCGGTCTCCCGGCACATCACCGACGGGCGGGTCCGCGAGTACTTCCAGCACGAGGGCCACCGCACGGTGATCTCGCAGCGCGCCCTGCAGGACGCGGCCGACCCGTGGCTGGGCTGGACGGAGCTGGACGGGGCCGGGCAGCTGGTCGCCGAGGTGTCTCCGTACGCCGTGGACCTGGACTGGTCGGACATCGACGACCCGGAGGAGATCGCGGCGGTCGTCGCGGACCTGGGCCGGGCCACGGCCACGATGCACGCGGCGGCGGACGACGAGAGCGGCCACTCCCTGGTGCCGTTCTCCACGGAGCGGGCCATCGACGCGGCGATCGCCGCCGACGAGGACGGTTTCGCCGGACTGCTGGTCGACTTCGCGCACGAGTACGGGGCGCGGGCCCGCGCCGACCACCAGATCTTTGTCGACTTGTTCCGCAATGGCCGTATTCCTGGCCTTTAGTCCCGAGAAGCTTTAGGGATCCCCTACAGGAGAGCGTGGCAAAATCCCTCCCACCATGAGGTGATTCCCGACCTCGTTTCCCGATCACATCCCGACGAGGCAGACCCGGTGCATATAGGCGACGCAAGGCTGAGGGCGGTTCGCGCGGCGCTGTTCACAGCGCTCGTCGTGACCCTCTCCGCCGCGTCCCATGTGCTCCTGTCCCGTGTCCCGCTGCCGCTGCCCACCGTCGCTCTGCTCGCCGCCGCGGTCTTCGCCGTGGCGTACGCACTGGCCGGACGGGAGCGCGGCTTCGGCGCGATCGCGGGTGTCCTCATCCCGCTGGAGCTGACCGCCGACACGGTCTTCACCACCGGGCAGCACCTCTGTTACGGACCGGCCGGCGGCCCCGTCGCCGGGGCGCTGCGTTCGGTCGGCGTGGACGTGTTCTGCGGCGGTGGCAGGGTCGGCACCCCTCTCGCGGCGGTGGCGGGCCCGGGGCACCGGGCCACCGATCTGCTCAACTCCCCCGATCCGGCGCTGCCCTGGCTGCTGCTCGCCGCCCATGTGGTGATCGGCCTGCTGGCCGCCGTCTGGCTCCGCCGGGGCGAGGCCGCGCTGGCCTCGCTGCTGCGCGCCTTCGGCGCCTTCGCCTTCCGGCCGCTGCTGGTCGCGGTCGCCGTGGTGGTGACGGCGCCCCGCACCGCGCCCCGGACAGGCCGTACCTCGTACCGGCCGCATCTCGCACGCGTCCGGCTCCTCGTGCACTCCGTTGGCCGGCGTGGACCGCCGCGCTCGGCGCTCTCCTTCACCTGAGCCCGAGCCCCGCAGTCCCCGCCCCACGTCTTCATACGGAGAAAACGATCATGAGTTCACGCAACAGCCACGCCAACAAGGCAGCCGCCCGCGACCGACTGCGCGCCGAGCGCGAGCGCCAGCAGAAGAAGGACAAGACCCGCCGCCAGATCGTCGTGGGCGTCTCGGTCGTCGCCGTCCTCGCGATAGCCGGCGGCGTCGGCTACGGCGTCATGCAGATGAACAAGCCCAGCGCCTGGGAAGCCGCGAAGAGCGACAAGGTCATCGCCCCGGCCAACACCACGGGCACCAACGGCACCACGGTCACCATCGGCAAGCCGGCCGCGAAGAAGACCCTCGAGGTGTACGAGGACTCCCGCTGCCCCGTCTGCGCCCAGTTCGAGCAGACGGTCGGCACCACGGTGCAGAAGGACGTCGACGCCGGCAAGTACAAGATCCAGTACATCGGCGCCACGTTCATCGACAACAACGGCGGCGAAGGCTCCAAGAACGCGCTGAGCGCACTGGGTGCGGCACTCAACGTGAGCCCGGAGGCCTTCACCGCGTACAAGTCCGCGCTCTACTCGACGACCTGGCACCCCGAGGAGACGTCCGACAAGTTCAAGGACGACTCCTACCTGATCAAGGTCGCGCAGACCGTCCCCGCCCTCAAGGACAACGCGGCCTTCCAGAAGGCGGTCAAGGGCGGCACCTACGACGCCTGGGCGATGAAGATGTCCGCCAAGTTCGACAAGAGCGGGGTCCAGGGCACGCCCACCTTCAAGATGGACGGCAAGGCGGTCACCGTCGGGACGACGACCAACCCGCCGATGACGGTCGCCGAGTACAACACGGCGATCACCAAGGCCCTCGCGGGCTAAGCCGGCCAGAGCTTCAGAGCGACAGAGCGACAGAGCTTCAGAGCGTCAGAGCGTCTCCAGGAAGCCGAGCGCGACCTTCCAGGCCGTCTCGGCGGCCTCGGCGTCGTAGTCCGGAAGCTCGGGGTCGGTGAAGAGGTGTCCCGCACCGGGATAGCGGTGCACCTCGACGTCGGCCCCGGCCCGGCGCATCTGCAGGTACCAGCTGTTCAGCCAGTCGTGCGTCTCGAACGGGTCCGGGTCCGCGACATGCAGCTGTACGGGCAGCTCGTCCACCGACGCGCCCTCCGCGATGTCGGACGTCCCGTGCAGCAGGAGCAGCCCGCGCGCCTTCTCGTCGCCCAGCGCGAGATTCTGTGCCAGCGACCCGCCGAGCGAGAAGCCCGCGTAGACAAGCCCCTGGTCGGAGTAGGGCGCCGAGGCCACCACCGCGCGCTTGAGCAGTTCCTCCGCACCGACCTCGTTCTTGAAGTCCATGCCCTCCTCCACGGTGGCGAAGGTCTTGCCGTCGAAGAGATCCGGCACCTGGACCTGGTGCCCGGCGGCGCGCAGCCGCTCGGCCGCGGCGTGCACCCCGGGGCGCAGACCGTAGGTCGAATGGAAAAGCATGATGTTCATGGAGCCATGGTGCCAGTTACGGTCGGAGGCATGGAGAACGCACTGCGCCCCTTGATCGTCGTCGGCGGCTCGGTCGTGCTCACCCTCGTCGTGGGCTGGCTCGTCGACCGGGTGCTGCAGAAAGTGGACTCCCGGCGTCGCGACACCCCGCTCTGGGGCCTGCTGCGCCGGTGCCGGATCCCCTTCCAGCTCGTCCTGTGCACGGCGCTGCTCCGCGGCACCTACCGCACCGCCAAGCTCCTCCAGGATCACGAGGCGGGGATCGGCCAGATCCTCTCCCTGGTCCTGATCGCCTCGTCCGCCTGGCTGGTCGTACGGATCGCGACGGCGGTCGTCGACTCCACGTACGCCAGGTACGTCGCCACCACACGCGACCCGGCCCGGGTACGCCGGGTGCGGACCCAGGTGACGCTCATCCAGCGGGTGGTGACCGCGATCGTCACGGTGGTCGCGGTCTCGGCCATGCTGCTGACCTTCCCCGCGATGCGCACCGTGGGCACCTCGCTGCTGGCCTCGGCCGGGATCCTGGGCATCGTCGCCGGTGTCGCCGCCCAGTCCACGCTGGGGAACCTCTTCGCCGGGCTGCAGATCGCCTTCGGGGACATGGTCCGCCTCGGGGACACGGTCGTGGTGGACGGCGAATGGGGGGTGGTCGAGGAGGTCACCCTCACCTTCCTGGCCGTACGGACCTGGGACGAGCGCCGGATCACCATGCCGGTCTCGTACTTCACGAGCAAGCCCTTCGAGAACTGGTCGCGCGGCGGCATCCAGATGACCGGCACGGTCTTCTTCCATCTGGACCACTCGGCGCCGGTCCCGCTGATGCGCGAGCAGATGCAGGACATCCTGCGCGAGTGCTCAGCGTGGGACGGCCGCGACTGGTCCCTGGCCGTGACCGACACGACACCGTCCACGGTCCAGGTGCGGGCCGTGGTCACCGCGAAGGACGCGGACGACATCTGGACGGTGCGCTGCGCGGTGCGCGAGCAGATGATCGCCTGGCTGTACGAGCACCACCCGTACGCCCTCCCCCGCATCGCCACGGCGCCCGCGGAACTCCCCAAGCCCGCCGAGGTCCCGCGCCCCGACACCGAGCCCCACACCGGCCGCGGCTGAACAGCCCCGCCGCTAGCGCAGGCTCCGCACGTCCAGATGGCGCAGCACCCGGTCCACGATCTCCGGATCCGCCCCCGGCTCGCTCCGCGCCGACAGCACCTCGTGCCGCGCGGCCGACATCATCTCCCGCTGGATGCGGCGCATCGACTTCGCCCTCTCCACCCGCTTGGCGACCGCGTCGCGCCGCTCCTCGTCGACCATGTCGGGGCTGATCCTGGCCCCGATGTCGTACGCGCTGCGCACCAAGCGCTCCATGACGTCCTCAGGGAACTCCTCGACCTCCTGGATCTCCTTGAGCCGGCGCTTGGCGGCCTTCGCCGCACGGATCGCCAGACTCCGCTCCAGCTCCCGCTCGGCATCCGTATCGGCGCGTACGTCCAGCTTCCTGACGAGCCACGGCAGGGTCAGACCCTGGACCACCAGAGTGGCCATGATCACGCAGAAGGCGATGAAGACGAGCTCGTCGCGGTGGGGGAAGGGGTCGCCCGCATCCGTCGTCCGCGGAATGGCGAGCGCCAGCGCGACCGAGGCCACGCCCCGCATCCCCGCCCACCACATCACGATGGTCTCGCGCCAGGTGGTCGGGATCTCCTCGTCGTAGTCGCGCAGGGTGTGCAGCTTCTTCGCCAGCCAGGTGGCGGGCAGCAGCCACATCAGCCGTACGCCCACGACGACGCCGACGATCGCCGCGCCCCAGCCGAGCATCTGCAGCTGGCGGCCGTCGGCGGTGCCGAAGACCACATGGAGTTCGAGCCCGATCAGCCCGAAAGCGACCCCGGTGACGAGGGTGTCGACGACCTCCCAGAAGGCGGTCCCGGTGAGCCGGCCCTGGACGTCGTCGGCGTCGGCGGTGTGCTCGGCGAGGAACAGGGCGGTGATGAGGACGGCGAGGACGCCCGAGCCCTTCATTTCCTCGGAGAGGACGTACGCGACGAACGGCACCAGCAGGGTCAGCCCGATCTGCAGCGTGGCGTCGCCGACCAGCCCCATCAGCTTGTTGGTGAGCCAGCCGAGCGCCAGGCCGACGGCCGTCGCGACCACACCGGAGAGGACCAACTCCCCTACGGCATGCGGCCAGGAGAAGGTCCCGGTCACGACGGCGGCAATGGCCACGTGGTAGAGGACGATCGCGGTCACATCGTTGAACAGCCCCTCGCCCTCCAGGATGGAGACGAGCCGCCGGGGCAGCCCGAGTGATCCTGCCACTGCGGTGGCCGCGACCGGATCGGGCGGCGCGACGAGTGCGCCGAGCGCGACGGCGGCGGCGATCGGGAGCCCGGGGACGAGAGCGCCGGCGACGGCGGCCACGGCGGCCGTGGTCACGAAGACCAGCGCCACGGCCAGCAGCAGGATCGGCCGGATATTGGCGGCGAACTGCCGCCAGGAGGTGCGCTGCACGGCGGCGTACAGCAGCGGCGGCAGGATCAGCGGAAGGATGAAGTCCGAGGGGACGTTCACATTCGGTACGGCGGGGATCAGCGCCAGCACGATCCCGCCGAGCGTCATCAGCACCGGGGCCGGCAGTCCGAGCCGCTGCCCGATCGGCACCGAGATCACGGCGCCGAGCAACAGCGCGAGCAGCAGTGCCAATTGGTCCACGGGTACCCTCCGGCGCGGTCGAAACCTTGACGATCAGGGGCCCCAGCGTGCCACGCAACCCACCCCTACTACCTCAATAGGACAGTCAGCATCCCGCGTGGCGGCTCTTTCATCCGATGTATGTGCTGCGCGAGGCCTTCCGATTCGGCGGCGAGGAGGCCTCCACCTGGACCTTCCACTGGCTGCAGGCCTCCTCCACCCGCTCCAGCGGCAAGCCCGACGACTACACGCCCAACCCAGACCCCAGAGTCGGCGACGGTCACGTCGAACAGCCGCTGCTCGCCGGCGGGGGCTGGACGGCAGCCTGGCGCGAGCAACGCGCGGGCACCTGGCTGTTGTTGGCAGCGCGCCCGGCAAAGCGACTGATGGCATGAGCACCCAGCAGATCTTGTATTGCTCCGGCGGCCGGGAGGGTCATCGCTGGACAGGCATGACCTGTCAAACTCGCCGGAGCGATCCAGGGGAGAGTCTCCCAAGTTCGCCGGGGAGAGAACTTCAAGTACTCCAGCTCTACAACCGAGCCGACATCACCCGTACCAGGGGCCAGATCGGCATGGCGCCCGTCCACGGCTCCAGCCACCCCGAAACCTATGGCGTCGGCGCCCTGGGCCGATTCGCCAAGGCGATCAACTTCTGCGCCCGCTTCCTCCACGAGGGCCCGGACGGCAAGCTGCACCTGCCGCTCACCACCCGCTCCCCCGAGTACGCGAACGCCGCCGACTGCGCCTACGGCCTCTCCCTCATCCGCTGGGGCGCCCGCACGCTCATCGACTCCGCTCGCAGACTCGCACCGCGAGGGCAAGAACTTCGCCCTGGAGTCCCCGCTCTCCGCGGTCCAGTCGATGCTGGACATGGCGGTGCGGAGCCAGGACGACGCGGTCAAGGTGTTCCCGTCGGTCTCCGTTCGGCGGGCGCCATACGCTGGATACGGATCCGCAGCGAGGCCGGTGAGCCGCTCACCCTCGACCACGGAATCGCGGGAGCGGTGGAGGTACGCACCGAGCACGGACACGCCCTGCCCCGGCGGGAGTCGGGCGCGGGGAGGATCTCCGTACAACTGCCGCGCGGAGCGACCGCGGTCGTCACCCCGCGCGGGGAGCGCGCGGCGCACGGCCCGCGGGAGGTCCCTTCGAACGGATCAGCGCGGCCCTGGGGGCTGCCCCGGTGAACGAGTCACAGCGGGCGGCGCATCGCCCGGTGCGGGATCCCCGCGTCAGGGAACTCGGGTCCGTACGCGACGTATCCGAGCCGCTCGTAGAACCCCAGCGCATGGGTCTGCGCATGCAGATCGACGGCCGTGAGACCGCGCTCCCGAGCCGCGTCCTCGATCGCCCGCACCAGCGCCACTCCGACGCCGAGACCGCGCGCCGTCTTGGCGACCGCGAGGCGCCCGAGCGTGCCGACCCCGGCCTCCTCGATGCCGGTCAGCAGCCGCCCGGTGCCGAGAGGCCCGTCCGGTCCTGCCGCGAGGACATGCAGCGCGTCCGCGTCAAGGTCGTCGTACTCCAGTTCGGCAGGCACGCCCTGCTCGACGACGAAGACCTCCCTGCGCACGGCGAAGCACGCCTCCAGGTCATCGGGTCCCCCGGCGACCGTGACGCGGTAGTCGTCGCTCACTCGCTCTCGGCCCGGATCGCGTCCAGCGCCTTCTGCAGGTCGGCCGGGTATCCGCTCTCGAACTCGACCCACCGGCCGTCCGACGGGTGCTCGAAACCGAGCTTCACCGCGTGCAGCCACTGCCGGGTCAGACCCAGGCGCTTGGCCAGGGTCGGGTCGGCGCCGTACGTCAGGTCGCCCACGCAGGGGTGCCTGTGGGCCGACATGTGCACACGGATCTGGTGCGTACGGCCGGTCTCCAGCTTGATGTCGAGCAGCGAGGCGGCACGGAAGGCCTCGATCAGGTCGTAGTGCGTCACCGAGGGCTTGCCCTCGGCCGTCACGGCCCACTTGTAGTCGTGGTTCGGGTGGCGCCCGATCGGAGCGTCGATTGTGCCGCTCATCGGATCGGGGTGCCCCTGCACCAGCGCGTTGTACTTCTTCTCGACGACCCGGTCCCGGAACTGGGCCTTCAGCAGCGTGTACGCACGCTCCGACTTGGCCACCACCATCAGGCCCGACGTGCCCACGTCCAGCCGGTGCACGATCCCCTGGCGCTCGGAGGCGCCCGAGGTCGAGATCCGGTACCCGGCGGCGGCGAGCCCGCCGATCACCGTCGTACCGGTCCAGCCGGGGCTCGGGTGGGCGGCGACGCCCACCGGCTTGGAGATGACCACGATGTCGTCGTCGTCATGGACGATCTCCATGCCCTCGACGGGCTCGGCGACGATCTGGACGGGCGCCGGCACCCCGGGCATCTCCACCTCGAGCCAGGCACCGCCGTGGACCCGGTCGGACTTCCCTACCACCGCCCCGTCGACCTGCACCTTTCCCGCAGCGGCAAGCTCGGCCGCCTTCGTACGGGAGAACCCGAACATCCGGGAGATGGCGGCGTCGACGCGCTCGCCCTCAAGGCCATCGGGAACGGGCAGGGTGCGGGTTTCAGGAACGGTACTCACCCGTCGAGTATGCCTTGCCGCTCGGGCGGACTAGTCCTTGTGGACGGTCCCGTCCGGGTCAAGGCCCTTGAACGACAGGATCACGATCAGGAATCCACCGCAGACGATCGCCGAATCCGCCAGGTTGAAGACCGCGAAGTGCCACGGAGCGATGAAGTCGACGACCGCTCCCTGGAAGATCCCCGGCGAGCGGAAGATCCGGTCGGTCAGATTGCCCAGCGCCCCGCCGAGCAGCAGCCCGAGCGCGATCGCCCAGGGCAGGCTGTAGAGCTTCCGCGCCAGGCGGGCGATCACAATGATCACGGTCGCCGCGATACAGGTGAAGATCACGGTGAAGGCCTCGCCGACACCGAAGGCCGCACCCGGGTTCCTGATCGCCTCGAACCGCAGCAGATCACCGAGGACCTTGACCGGCTCGTGGTGCTCCAGCCTGGCGACCACGATCATTTTGCTGATCAGGTCGAGCAGATAGGCGAAGACGGCCACACCGAACAGCACCAGGAGCTTCCGTGCGCCCTTGGGCCGCTCGGCGGCGTCGGGGGACTGCTCCGGACCGGCCTCAGCCGCCTCGGGGTTTTCCGGCGTACCGATGATGCGCTCCGCCTCTGCCACGTGAGTCCCTCGCCCTAGTTGCCTGACTGAGGACGAGGGTACGACACCCCTGTGCGGACGCCGAGGCTCAGGCCCGGCACTTCCCTGTCCGGTCAGTAACGGCGCTCCTGCTTCTGCTTGCACTCCACGCACAGCGTGGCGCGCGGGAAGGCCTGCATCCGGGCCTTGCCGATCGGGTTCCCGCAGTTCTCGCAGATCCCGTACGTTCCCGACTCGAGCCGCTCCAGTGCCCGCTCGGTCTGCTCCAGCATCTCCTGCGCGTTGGCCGCCAGGGCCATCTCGCTCTCCCGGGTGATGTTCTTGGTACCGGTGTCGGCCTGGTCGTCGCCCGCGCCGTCACCGGAGTCCCGCATCAGCCCGGCCAGAGCCGCCTCCGCGGCCGCGATCTCGGCGCCGAGGCGCAGATCCTCGCTCTGCAGCTCGGCGCGGGCGTCGGCGACCTCGTCCGGGGTCCATGGATCCTCCCCCGGCCGTACGGCGAGCTCGCCAGGGACCGCGGCCGCGACGGTGCGTGCCTTGGGCACTGCCGTCTCCGTGCTCTCCGCGGGCTTGCGCGCCGTCGCAGTCTTCTTCGCAACCACCGTCTTGGCTCCCGTCTGTTCCGCGGCCTGTGCCGCCCCCGCGGCCGCCGTGGCGGCCTTCTTCGCCGCCTTCTTGGCGGGCACCGCCTTCTTCGCCGGCGCCGCCTTCTTGGCCGACGCCTTCTTCGCCGGTGCCTTTTTCACCGCCGCGACCTTCTTCACGGCAGCCTTCTTCGCTGTGGTTCCCGGTGCGACGGTGCTCTTGCTGTCGGTCCGATCCTTGGCCGTCGCGCCAGTGGATTCTGCGGACGCCGACTTCTCTGCGGCGGTCTTCTTCGCCACCATGGCCGCGGCCCCTTCACATATTGTGATCTTGCTCGCGATACGTGCTGGGACGATAAGTCGACCCCAGCTCCGCGGCAACGGGGCACGCCGCTCGTTCAGCCCATCCCGCGTCCGCGGCGAGGTGAGCCTGCATCCGTTGTGCCCAGCTCCCCGGCCGGTAATCCGCCCCAAGGAGGGAGCCGGAGTCCGGCGGATGCCATATGGCCATTCGGGTCATCGGCGCACCCCGTCCGGCGCCGCGGGAAAACCGGTCGGCCGACCGCGGAAGGGCCCCGTACACTGGCCTCAGCGAGAGGCGCAGATGGGACGAGTAGCGTCGTACGCGGCCAAGAGCGATCCGGGGACGGTGTGAGCCCGGAGGCAGGCGCGACATGAAGATCACCCCGGAGCCGTCGGAAGAAAGCCCGTAAGGGCCCTAGACCCGGCATCGCGACCCCAATGAGGGGGCCAAGGGCGCACGCCCGGGGCCAAGGAGGGTGGTACCGCGGGAGCCGAGTGCTCTCGTCCCTCCGACGGAAGCGAGAACGTCCGCCGGAGGAGCCCGCCGATGACAACGCCCAAGTACCAGGCGCAGTACCGCCAGGTGCCCGCACAGGTCGACCTGCCCGCCCTCGAGCACGCCGTGCTCGATTTCTGGCGCGAGAACAAGGTCTTCGACAAGAGCCTCGAACAGTCCCAGGGCCGCCCCGAGTGGGTCTTCTACGAGGGCCCGCCGACCGCCAACGGCATGCCGGGCGCCCACCACATCGAGGCACGCGTCTTCAAGGACGTCTTCCCCCGCTTCCGCACGATGCAGGGCTACCACGTCCCCCGCAAGGCCGGCTGGGACTGTCACGGCCTGCCCGTCGAGCTCGCCGTCGAGAAGGAACTCGGCTTCAGCGGCAAGCCCGAGATCGAGGCGTACGGCATCGCCGCCTTCAACGACAGGTGCCGCGAGTCCGTCACCCGCCACACGGACGCCTTCGCCGAGCTGACGACCCGCATGGGCTACTGGGTCGACCTCGACAACGCGTACCGCACGATGGACCCCTCGTACGTCGAGTCGGTCTGGTGGTCGCTGAAGGAGATCTTCAACAAGGGCCTCCTCGTCCAGGACCACCGCGTCGCCCCCTGGTGCCCGCGCTGCGGCACCGGCCTCTCGGACCACGAGCTGGCGCAGGGTTACGAGACCGTGGTCGACCCCTCGGTCTTCGTCCGCTTCCCGCTCACCAGCGGCCCCCTCGCGGGCGAGGCCGCCCTGCTGGTCTGGACGACGACCCCCTGGACGCTGGTCTCGAACACCGCGGTCGCCGCACACCCCGACGTCACCTACGTCGTGGCGACGAACGGCGAGGAGAAGCTCGTCGTCGCCGAGCCGCTCCTCGCCAAGGCACTCGGCGAAGGCTGGGAGCCCACCGGCGCCACCTTCACGGGCGCGGAGATGGAGCGGTGGACGTACGACCGCCCCTTCGCCCTGGTCGACTTCCCGGCGGAGGCCCACTACGTGGTCAACGCCGAGTACGTCACCACCGAGGACGGCACCGGCCTCGTCCACCAGTCCCCCGCCTTCGGCGCCGAGGACCTCCAGGTCTGCAAGGCGTACGGCCTGCCTGTGGTCAACCCGGTCCGCCCCGACGGCACCTTCGAGGAGGAAGTCCCCCTCGTGGGCGGCATCTTCTTCAAGAAGGCCGACGAGAAGCTGGTCGCCGACCTGGACGCGCGCGGCCGCCTCTTCCGCCACGTCCCGTACGAGCACAGCTACCCGCACTGCTGGCGCTGCCACACCGCGCTGCTCTACTACGCGCAGCCGTCCTGGTACATCCGCACCACCGCGGTCAAGGACGCGATGCTGCGCGAGAACGAGAAGACCAACTGGTACCCGGAGTCGGTCAAGCAGGGCCGCTTCGGCGACTGGCTGAACAACAACATCGACTGGGCGCTCTCCCGCAACCGCTACTGGGGCACCCCGCTCCCGATCTGGCGCTGCGAGGACGACCACCTCACGGTCATCGGCTCCCGCGCGGAGCTCACCGAGCTCACCGGGACCGATCACTCGGAGCTGGAACCGCACCGCCCGTACATCGACGACGTCACCTTCCCCTGCCCCACCTGCGAGCAGACCGCGACGCGCGTCCCCGAGGTCATCGACGCCTGGTACGACTCGGGTTCGATGCCCTTCGCGCAGTACGGCTACCCGTACCAGAACAAGGAGCTCTTCGAGAGCCGCTACCCGGCGCAGTTCATCTCGGAGGCCATCGACCAGACCCGCGGCTGGTTCTACACGCTCATGGCGGTGGGCACTCTCGTCTTCGACAAGTCGAGTTACGAGAACGTGGTCTGCCTGGGCCACATCCTGGCCGAGGACGGCCGCAAGATGTCCAAGCACCTGGGCAACACCCTCGACCCGATCCCCCTGATGGACCGGCACGGCGCCGACGCGGTGCGCTGGTTCATGGCGGCCGGCGGCTCGCCGTGGGCGGCCCGCAGGGTGGGCCACGGCACGATCCAGGAGGTCGTCCGCAAGACGCTCCTCACGTACTGGAACACGGTCGCCTTCCAGGCGCTGTACGCCCGCACGTCCGAGTGGGCGCCCTCGGCGGCCGACCCGGCACCCGCGGACCGCACGGTCCTTGACCGCTGGCTGCTGAGCGAGCTCAACGCGCTCGTCGACCAGGTCACCCAGGCGCTGGAGGCCTACGACACCCAGCGCGCGGGCAAGCTGCTCTCGGCCTTCGTCGACGACCTCTCCAACTGGTACGTCCGCCGCTCGCGCCGCCGCTTCTGGCAGGGCGACAAGGCCGCGCTCCGCACGCTCCACGAGGTCGTCGAGACGGTCACCCGCCTGATGGCCCCCCTGACCCCCTTCATCACGGAGCGGGTCTGGCAGGACATGGTGGCGCCCGTCACCCCGGACGCCCCCGAGTCGGTCCACCTCTCCACCTGGCCCAAGCCCGACCTGTCGGCGATCGACCCGACCCTGTCCTCGCAGATGGTGCTGGTACGCCGCCTGGTCGAGCTGGGCCGCGCCACGCGCGCCGAGTCGGGGGTCAAGACCCGCCAGCCCCTCTCCCGCGCCCTGGTCGCGGCGTCGGGCTTCGAGTCCCTCTCCCCCGAACTCCAGGCCCAGATCACGGAGGAGCTGAACGTCTCCTCCCTCGCCTCCCTCTCCGAAGTGGGAGGCTCCCTCGTCGACACGACGGCCAAGGCCAACTTCCGTGCCCTGGGCAAGCGTTTCGGCAAGGGAGTCCAGGCGGTCGCGAAGGCGGTGGCCGAGACGGACGCGGCAGCGCTCTCGCTCGCCCTGCGCGAGGGTACGGCGGCGGTGACGGTGGACGGCGAATCCGTCACCCTCTCGCCCGACGAGGTGATCATCACGGAGACCCCGCGCGAAGGCTGGTCCGTAGCCTCCGACTCGGGTGCGACGGTCGCCCTGGACCTGGAGATCACGCCGGAACTGCGTCTCGCGGGCCTCGCCCGTGACGCGATCCGTCTGATCCAGGAGGCCCGCAAGAACAGCGGCCTGGACGTCGCGGACCGTATCGCGGTGCGCTGGACGACGACGGACCCGGCGACGTCCGAGGCCCTGACGGAGCACGCTCCGCTGATCACGGACGAGGTCCTGGCTCTGGACTACGCGGAGGGCGCGCCGGACGACACGTACGGCGACCCCTTCAAGGACGAGGGCCTGTCCCTCACGTTCCACCTCCGCAAGACGGAGAAGTAACTCCGCACCACCCAGAGGGCCCGGCCGACCACGTCGGCCGGGCCTTCTGGGTG
>NZ_JAFLRJ010000232.1 GCF_017315755.1 Streptomyces beijiangensis | reverse complement strand
CATTTACGGGACAAGCCTTAGATGATGCGATGGCGGAGCTTTCCAAGGGCGGGCTGGAGCCTCACAGCCAGCTCATCGCCGAGGAGTTCATCGCTGGCCGCGAACTACATGTTGATGCTCTATGGCATGGGAAAGAACCACTCTTCCTTATCGTCAGTGCCTACTACGAGCCGCGGCTCTCCTTGCTCGAAGGGAAAGTTCCCGATGAACCGGGTGTTCCTCTGGACGGCAGTTACATCATTCCGAGGGAGCAGAACCCAGATCTGTACGAGAAGGTCCTGCATCTGCACCGAGTCGTGAACGGGGCGCTCGGAGTCGAGCGGGCCGTGACTCATCTCGAGCTCTTCGAACGTCCTGATGGGCAGCTCGTGTTCTCAGAGATTGCGACCAGGCTCGGCGGCGGCTGGATCGGCCCCCTGCTCAGCGAGTATCTGGGGTACAACGTTCAGCGGGCTGTCGCTGACGGTCTGCTCTTGGGCCGGCTGGATCCACCCTGCCCGACACATCCCTACCTCGGCGCATTGCATCTGCGTCCAACAGGCCCGGGAACAATTACCGCCATCCCTGACGTGGCACAGATGCTCTCCAAGAACGGGGTCCTCCGAGCCCAGTGCTGGAGAGCTCAAGGTGACCCCGTCCAACTGGACCATCCATCTGACTGGTGCGCCTTTGTTGTGCTAGGCGCAGATTCGCGAGAGCAGTACGAAGCTCTTGCCCGTCAAGTAGTCACCGAATTTCCGGTGGAGGTTGAGCCGTTTGCGAGCCGCGAACAGCCCTAGCCACCAGCCCGGTTGAGCCTAGCCACCCGATTCAACAGGTGGCTGATTCCGAGTTACACACTGTCAACGCAACTGGAGATCCACTATGTACACGGTTAACGAGATCGCTTCGATGGACTATAACCAGCTCATCGGCGTCGTCCGTGAGACGAACCGCCCGCCCGGCGGCCTTCGCAGCCTGGCTGCTATCGCTCAGCATGCTTTCCTCAACAAGGACTCGCACGTGCTGGAGATTGGAACGAGCACCGGTGTGTCCGCGGTAGCACTCGCGCAGCTGGTCGGTTGCAAGGTCACAGCGATTGACATCAATGAGGAGAGCCTCGTCGAGGCCCGTCGACGCGCCGAGGAAGCTGGCGTCTCACACCTGATCACGTTTGAACGCAAGGACGCCACTGCGACTGGCTACGACGACGATGCGTTCGACATGGTGTTCTGCGGGAACGTGACCTCCCTCATTCCCGACCGCGACCGGGCGCTGTCGGAGTACACCAGGGTCCTCAAGACGGGCGGGTTCATCGGAGCAGTGCCGATGTACTACGTGGACGAGCCCTCGGATCAGCTGATTGCAGACGTCCGCGAGGCCATCCAGGTCGACATCACTCCGCTCTACAAGGAGTTCTGGGTGGACTTCTTTGTGGGTGGGGAGCGCCACGACTACTGGAGCCAGGACCTCCGATTTGACGCCATTCCGGTGGATGTCGTGGACCGTTTCGTCGATGACATTCTGCGTCGTTCTCACCTGGATGCACTGGCCGATGACGCGCGCGAGATGCTTGAGAAGCGTTACCGAGAGCAGATGCAGCTCTTCCGGGTCAACCTGAGCCACATGGGCTTCACTTGCCTGCTCCTTCGCAAGGAGCCTGTGGCCGTTGAGCCCGAGCTGTTTACTTCCACGGCTGTCTGAATATGGCTGCTGAGGAGCCGGTTTCACTGAGGCCTGGCGCGCCATCGTGGCCTCGCGCTCTTTCAAAGGGCGATCTGGTCTCTGTGTGGGCCCCCAGCTCCGCTGCACCAGCGGCGTTCCCTCAACGGTTTGAACGCGGCGTTAGGGCCTTGGAGTTGGCTGGGTTCAAGGTACGGGTCTTGCCTTCGTGCCGTACGGCGATTGGCTATTCGACCTTGGGGCCTGCAGAACTGGCTCAAGAGCTCCATAGCCAACTCAAGGACCCAGAATGTGCCGGCATATTCGCTGCAGTTGGTGGATGGTCAATGCTCAATGTGTTGCCTCACATTGACCTCGACTTGGTTCGTGAGTCGGCGAAGCCAATCATTGGCTACAGCGATCTGAGCGCCCTACTCAACCTCGTCGCCTTTGGCGCAGGTGTCGTCTCCTTCCACGGGCCCATGGTCCTTTCGGAGTGGGGAGAGGCCGGGGGGCCGTGGGACTTCACTGCTACTTCCTTCCGCAAGGTCTCTGGAATGGAAGGCGCATGGTCGGAGTACAAGGTCCCGGCAGCACCGGACTGGTCGGACGAGATGCTGTGGTGGGACCGGGACGATACGAGACCGCGTGCTCCCGTGGACGGTGGAGAACAACTGCGAGTGGTACAGGCCGGTGACGGGACTCCGGTTGAGGGACGGCTATGGGGAGGATCCCTCGTGGCCCTACCGCTTGCTCTCGGCACACCGGTCTGGGAGCAGCCTGAAGATGTCCTGATCTTTCTTGAGGCAGAAGGCATGGCGCCAGATGAGTTCGCAGCTCGGATAATGCAATTGAGCCTGTCTGGGGTATTCAAGCGAGCCGCTGGCCTTGTGCTCGGAAGGATGGGCCAGCCACGGTCCTGCCTGAACGGTTTTGACGACTTTGATCAAGTTGTGCGGGGAATCGTGCCGCCAGGTCTTCCGGTCGCAGCCGGATTTGATATTGGCCATACCGAGCCTATGTCCACGTTGCCTGTGGGCGGTTTGGCGCGGCTGGACTGCGCGCTCGAGGTTCCCACCTTCTCGCTGATCGGCCCGAATTAGAGAAACAGACAGTTGCAGAGAGGATAAGATCATGGGTAGCAATCAGAGCGTACCGAACGGTGAAACTCCGCGTCCCCCGCTGGACATATCAATGCCGGGTTTTCCGGAGTCGCTTCCTAGCGACGTGATGTTCGAACAAGAGACCATCCGGATCATTAAGGATGGATTCGAGAGGTCTGGGTTCAGGCCTCTCGATACGGCGGCGATCCAGCGTCAAGAGGTGCTGGTTGCCGGCGGCGCTCAGTATCTGGACGGCGGCATTCCAGAATTTGCCTTTTCCGTCACGGAACCTCCGGAGTCGTATACGGGCGCCAACCTTGCACTGCGTTACGACCTGACTGTTCCGGTATCGCGGTTTATTGCTGAGCATTCAGACAAGCTCGCCTTCCCGTTGCATTCCTACCAGATCAACAAGGTCTGGCGAGCAGAGCAAATGCCGACTGCAACACATTGGCGCGAATTTTACCAGTGCGATGTAGATGTGATTGGGCGCGACGAACTCAGCCTGCTATACGATGCCGAGATTGCCTGTGCCCTCAACTCCGCATTCCAGAACATCGGTGTCGACGGATTCACCGTCCGCATCTCGAACCGCAAGGTTCTCGCAGCGTTGCTCGACAGCCACGGAGTTCGCGTGCACCGGGCCCGGTCCATCGTGCAGATCGTGGACAAGGGCAACAAGCAGGAGTTTGACGAAACGGTAGAGCAGCTCACTGCAGCAGGGATACCTGCTGCAGTAGCAGCTGACCTCGGCCGTTTGGTGGGCGCATCGACCCTGGAAGAAGTACGCGCTCTGCTCAAGCTGCGTGGGGCGGATACTACCGGTGTAGAAGAGCTGGACACCGTCCTTAGGGCAGCCGCCGATCTGGGCATGCCTGAGGATCGGCTCGTCCTGGACTGCTCGATCACCCGCGGCCACGACTACTACACCGGCACCGTATTCGAAACCTTCGCTACCGGGCGAGAGCACTGGGGTGCCATCGGGGCCGGCGGCCGCTACGAAGACCTGCTGAAGCACGTCAATGGCGGCAACTATCCCGGAGTAGGTATGTCCGTGGGTCTGGCACGGCTCATGGGCCTTCTCCGTGAGGACGGAGTGGCAGCAGAACGAGGCCTCCGCGAGAACTCGGTGGTGGTACTGCCGCGGGCGGCAGGGACAGCAGAGGCCGTGGTCCAGGCCGTCCGGAAGCTCCGGGACTCAGGCTACGAGACGCGAGCCATCTTCGATCCCGTCGATGAGGCCGGGGCCAAGGAGATCGCTGCCGAGTCGAAGGTGGCAGCTGTGGTCGAGATTGGCCTCGGCGGCGAGACCACGGTCTACGACGTGGCTTCGGGGTCTCGCACCTCAAGCACTCTTGAAGGGCTGCCTGCCGGTCTTCGACCCGCTTCCAACTAGAACGCCTAGGCCGGGGCACGGAATCTCCTCCGTGCCCCGGCCGACGTGTTCTCTACGCAGCGACTTTCTCGGTGCCCGCTCTCAGGCGCCAGGCTGGCGAAGCAGCCCGAATCACACCTTCTGGATCGTGACGGTGCAGCAAGCGAGCCTCGCATACGGCACTGCGATCACGGGGGTCGCAACTATCTTGATGGACTTCCACCAAGTACAGGTCCAAGGCGACAAACCGATGGCCGTTCCTGGGCCTGACGGTGGCTCGGGTTTCGTCGAAGTCACCCCAAGGATCGGTTGACATTACGCTGAGGGTCCGATCGCAGAATTCCGTCCGCAGGCGCTCATCCTTATTGATCATGAATATGCGTTCCAGAATGGATACCACCCGGAAGAATTCGGTAGGGAGTACACCGAACGGATCCAGGGGCTTTGTGCCGCGCCCGGACTGATCATAGAGGACGATGCGGAGCTGCTCCCACTGCATCGGGAGCTTGTAGTTGAACATGTTGTAAGCGCAGAAGGGCCAGGTGTTCTTATTGCGTACGGTATGCCAGGTTTGTATTCCCAAGTAAACCGCAGCACTGCCCAAAATGAAGGCCGGGCGGAGAGTCCGTGAGGTCATAATTTCCCCTGATGTGAATGAAGACGGAGGATTCGCGCATCCTTGCCGGTCAGAAGTGCGCGGCATGACGCCATCGTAAAGCATGAGAGGGATTCTGTCATGGGAATGAGATTCCAGAAGTCTAGGTTTGCAGAACCAGATGCATTGGATCGACTCTGCCTGTCTCGAGTCATAACTGGAGCGGCAGTTGTCAGAACTGTATGGAACATGCCTCCAGGTAAGTTCCTCGCGGAATACTCGGAACTGCTGGATCGAACCAAAGATGATGCACCCGATACACGCACGTTGCACCCGATCCTGTACGAAGCAATTCGTGTAGCTGCGGTGACATCGACTGCGGCGTGGGCTCTCGGGGCAGAGAGTCGCATCGTAAAACTAACTGCCAACGCGACGTTCGCTGTTCTGCAGAAGTATGTTGTTGACTTCAACAAGGACCTCTGGAGCTACAACAGCCACCTAAATATCTTCCTGGGCCTCATCTCACTGGCTGATACCAGTAGTCGAGGCGAGGCCGCCGACTCGCCCGATCATGCCGCCCAGGAGAGCACTGCCGTTGCCGCCCTGATGGCTCTCCAAGCCTATTACGCCTGGGTCTATCTACAGTCAGGGCTGTCGAAGGTCGTCGCCTCGGGATGGAGCTGGACACATGGGAGCACTTTGAGGGGAGCTTGGGGCGAGCTCGGAACCCCAGCAGGAAAAAAGCTGGCCGTCTCCGACATCCGTTGGGCCAGAGCTGCGAGTGTCGCAACAATCATCTTCGAACTCGGTTTTGCGCCAGCGCTACTGACTGGTTGGCGTTATCGGCAATCTCTGGGCGCGAGCTCGGCAGCCTTCCATGGCGCCATCAAGGCAACCATGAACATCTCATTCTGGCACCTCTCTTGGTTCTCTGCACCCCTATTTGTACTGCCTAGGCCAGCCGTTGAAGTTGCGGCCCTCAATGTCCGAGCTATGCGTGCACCCCGTAGGAAGCGATGGGCCGTGCTAGCCGGTGTAGTTGTCGCTGCCGCACCGCTCGTTCCAGTTGTTCTCAAGGAAGCCGCGCGATGCACAAGAGAGCTCAGGAGGAACATATGACAGCTATACCCCTCCCCTATGACGACCTGCTGTTGTCTGAGGGAACCGCGTTGAACCCGTATAGCACCTTCGCTAAGCTTCGGGCTTATGACCCCGTCTACTGGCATGCCCCTACGACAAGTTGGTACGTAACCTCCTACGATTTGGTAGCGACTATGCTAAGGGAGCGGAGTCTATCTGCATGCCCTGGCGATTATGTCGGAGACCAGCAGCCGGAGGACCTCCCCGCAGTAAAGGCTATGGAGAAGTTCTTTAACTCATGGATGGTATTCAGCGATCCGCCGAATCAAACTAAACTTCGGGAATCCGTGACATCAGCTTTTACCCGCCGCGTGGCTGACAGTTGGTCTGGTTACGCTCGCGAAATCGCCGTTAAGGAGTTTGCACGCCTAGGATCGGGTGAGATTGATCTGGCCGACCTAAGCTTGCGGATCGCGAGTCGCTTCACATGTGCCGTGCTTGGCGTACCAGAGGAAGACGACGAACAAGTGCGCCTCTGGTCCAACGAGCTTATCGCTTGCCTGTCAACGCCAAAGCTCAACGCGGATCGCGCACGTGTCGGAGTGCGTGCTATCGAACAGCTCGGAACATACCTCGACACTCGTGTGCTGCCCAGGATCCGGAAGCCAGTAGATGATCGTTTGTTGCCGCTAAAGGGTATGGCCGACCTTGATCACGACATGGCTCTGGCCCTCTTCACTCAACTTCTGACCGGCGGTATCGATCCGGTAGCGAGTAGCCTCACCACAGCGCTGGAGAGATTGCTTTCCTCTGACCATCAGGACTGGACTCGGATGGCGTCCTCACCCGAACTGACTGATAAGGCAGTAGAGGAGGCGTTGCGGTTTGATGCGCCGTTCCATTTTGTGCCACGGACAACAACTGAGTCGATCCAAATAGGTGACCACACCTTGTCAGAAGGAAGCCGGGTGGTGCTCGTAATCGCAGCAGCCAACCGAGATCCACTTGCCTATCAGAGTCCTGATGAATTTATTCCTAGCAGGGAAGGTCCATCTCACTTGTCCTTTGGGCTTGGTCGACACTACTGCTTGGGGGCAATCCTGGCCCGCATGGTGCTTCGAGAAGCTCTTCAGGAAGCTAGTAGGTGGGTACAATCTTCGAGTCCGATGTACATGAGTGGTGAGCGCATGCCTGCCTTTGGTGTTAGCACATGGAAGAGGCTAAGCATACTGGTCTAGCGCCGACATCACATATGTATTCGTGCTGTATTAGCTTGTTCTTTATCTACCAAGATCTTCCGGGCTTACCGATGGCCTTGAGGGTCTCGGGGCGTTTGACGATTTTGCCGACGTCGTAGCGGGGTGCCCGGTGATTTTTTTTAGCGCCGGTGGCCGTCCGGGGGCGGCTCCTCGGGGTTTGGGAACACGGGCCGGGCAGACGAGGCGAGCGCGGATGTTCCTGAACCCCGAGGAGCCGGAACGGGGGTGAGTCGATCGGGGGTGGTCGGTTGCTCCCAGGGCCGGCGGAGGTCCACGGCGAGGGATCGGGCGAGCCGGAGCTGAGCGTGGGCGACGATCAGGATCCAGGTACAGCGGTCCGCAGCCTCGGGGGTGCGGAGTTTCGGGGTGGTCCATCCGAGGGTCTGCTTCGCGAAGCGGAAGGTGTGCTCAAGGAGTAAGCCGCAATGGGCACATAGACGAGCCGGGCGCGGGGAATGTCCCGGTCGTGGGGGTTGATGGCTTGCTCGGTGTGGCGGCTGCGGTTCAGCGGTTGCGCGAGCGGCAGGCCGGTGATGAGGAAGGTGGTGACCCGCAGTGGACGGGCCTGTCGTCGCTGAGCTCCCCAGATCCCGCAGTGGGAAACGGTTCCGGAGCTGAATCGTCAGATGGTGGTGCGGCTACTGGGGATGCTGGCCGCGCGAATGGTGATCGCGAGTGCCCCGGCCGGACGGGACGGGGGTGAGACCCGTGAGCACGACGACTCCCGCTCCGTGGGATCGGATTGACGGCAAGGTCCAACCGTGGCATCGCGACCGACTCGCGGTGGTCTATGTCCGCCAGTCGACGCCCCAGCAGGTCATCGATCACGCCGAGTCCACCCGGTTGCAGTACGGACTCACCCAAAGGGCTGTTGACCTGGGGTGGGCCCTGCCCCGGGTACTGGTGATCGACGAGGACCTGGGGCATTCGGCGTCCGGCATTGAGGACCGCCCCGGCTTCCAGCGGCTGGTCTCGGAGGTCGGCCTCGACCATGTCGGGCTGGTGCTGGGCATCGAGATGTCCCGGCTGGCCCGCAGCGGACGTGAATGGCACCAGTTGCTGGAACTGTGCGCGCTGTCGGGGGCTCTGCTGGCGGATCCGGACGGAGTCTATGACCCGGCCGAGCACAACGACCGGATGCTGCTGGGGCTGAAGGGCGCGATCAGTGAGGCGGAACTGCACCTGATCAAGCAGCGGATGTGGAACGGGCGCATCGGCAAGGCCCGCCGCGGCGAGCTGGCCGTGCCGCTGCCCGTGGGCTATCTCCGGCGCCCGGACGGCCAGATCGTCCTGGATCCCGACGAGCAGGTGCAGGCCGTCGTCCGCCTGGTCTTCGACCTCTTCGACGAACTGGCCACGATCAACGCCGTGTTGTCTTTCCTGGTCGACCACGGCATTCAGATGGGAATCCGGGCGCGCGAGGGGCCCGAGCGGGGCGAGCTGGTCTGGCGCCGCCCGAGCCGGGTTGGGGTGCAGAATATGATCCGCCACCCGGCCTATGCGGGGATCTATGTCTATGGCCGAAGCCGCCTGGACCCAAGGCGGCGACGGGCGGGACGCCCGTTCACTGGCCGGGTCCGGCGGGCTCGGGAGGACTGGCTGGTCTATCTGCCCGGGGTACTGCCCGCCTATATCGGCCTGGAGCGTCACGAACGCAATTTGGAGCGGATCGAGGCAAACCGGGCCCGCGCGCAGAGCATGGGCGCGCTGCGGAACGGATCGGCCCTGCTGCCCGGGCTGGTCTACTGCGGCCGGTGCGACGCTCGCATGGTCGTGCGCTATCAGCACGGCGCGGGCGGGAAACCATGGCAGATATACGAGTGCAGCCGCGCGAAAAGCGACTACGGCGGCGAGTTGTGCCAGCAGCTGTCCGGCCCCTGCGCCGATCGCTATGTGACCGGGTTGTTGATGGCGGCCATGGCGCCGGCTGCGCTGGAGGTGTCGTTGGCCGCGGCCGAACAGGCCCAGCAGCGTCGGGCGGAGGTCGACCGGATCTGGCGTCAGCGTCTGGAACGCGCCGACTACGCCGCGGACCGGGCCCGACGTCAGTACCAGCTAACCGAGCCCGAGAACCGCCTGGTGGTACGGGAGTTGGAGAAGAACTGGGAGCGTGCGCTGGCCGAACGGCAGCAACTGGGCGAGGACTACGATCGCTTCCTCGCCGCCCGGCCCCGCCTGCTCACCGTCGCCGAACGCGAGCAGATCAGGGCACTGGCCGCCGACCTGCCCAGCATCTGGCAGGCGCCCACCACCACCGACACCGACCGCAAACAGCTGACCCGGCACCTGATCGACAAGGTCCGCCTCACCGTGATCGGTGACAGCGAGCGCGTCACGGTCCAGGTCATCTGGGCCGGCGGCCACCGCACCGACGGCGAACTCATCCGCCCGGTCGGCCGCCTGGACCAGCTCAGCTACTACCCCCAGTTGGCCGCGCGGGCCCGCGAACTGGCCGCCGCCGGACACTCCGCCCGCGCGATCGCCCAGATCCTCAACGAGGAAGGCTTCCGCCCGCCCAAGCGCCGCGACCACTTCGGGACCCAGGGAGTACGCGGGCTGCTGCAGGATCTGGGCTGCGTCAGCCCCTACGAGCAGGCAATCCGCCGGTCCGCGGCCCCACTCGACCGCCATGAATGGTGGCCGACCGAGCTCGCCCGCGAGATCGGCATGCCACGCGTCACTCTCTTCGGATGGATCCAACGCGGCTGGGTCACCGCCCACCAGCAACCCGACGCACGCCGTTCCTGGGTCGTGCACGCCGATCCCGCCGAAGTTGAACGACTCCGCCGACTCCACCAGCGACCCCGAGGCTGCCCCGCACGACAAGCCTGGCTCGACCACCAACAGACGACGATAATTCCGAACGAGGAAGGAACCCGACGCGATGACGGACAACCACACGTATGACAGCACTGCGGCTTGCTCATCTCCAGGTCGAAGCGGCGGAGAAATGCCTGCCAGAAGCGGTCCACATCGCCCGGGGTGGCACCGGTCTTGGAGGACCACAACCACACCGGTGGGGCAGCCCGCTCCTTCGACAGGTGCTCGACCTTCAGTCTGATCAGCATGCCCTCGACCAGGGGAAGTTCACCATCGTGGTCGAGCCATGGGGAGCGGTGCGTGAGCCGGGAGTGGACCCGGCCCCATGCCTGGGTCTCGGCCCTGCCGTAGTTGGTGGTGTCGGTGATCGCGGGCTCAGGTCAGGTCTCCGGCTTGGTGAACCGGAATTCCGGGCCGTGCTTGGGCGGCTGGCCGTTGACGCCATGCATCCGCGGTGGCTTCGGCAGGCGCATCACGCGGTCGGAGCGCACCCGGCCGACCAGCTCGACCGGCAGGTCGCGCAGGACCCAGGCCAGGCGGGGTGGGTATCTCCGGTGCCGATCTCCACGACAGCCAGGCCCTGATCCCGCTGATGCGCGGCATTCCACCGATCCGCTCTCACTATGGGCTCCGGCGCCGCCGCCCCGCCAAACTCCACGCGGACAAGGGTTGCGACTTCGACCACCTGCGAGGATGGCTGCGCCGTCGGCAGATCGTGCCACGTATCGCCCGCCGCGGCATCGAGCCGTCCGACCGCTTGGGCCGGCACCGCTGGGTAGTCGAGCGCACAATGTCCTGGCTGAACGGCTGCCGTCGCCTGCACTGCTGCTACGAGCGCAAGGTCGAGCACTTCCTCGCCTTCGTTGGATTGGCCAGTGCCCTGATCTGTTACCGGCGCCTCAACCGAGCAGGACACCCTTAGGGCTTGCCGGGAATCAACACGTCGGTTTGATCTTGTTTTTGTCGAGGTCGAGGAATCTCGCGATGTCAGTCGGTGTGCGGAAGCGGGCGGTCGAGGCAGGGATGTGAACTTCGTGGGCTTCCAGGAGCGGGCGGACATCTTTCGCTGCGCGGCTGATGGTCATGGCGGTGGTGTTGAAGAGCTGGCCCAGGAGGTCTATGGTCGCGAGTTTTCGCAGGTGGAGCACGGTGGCCAGAATCCGGTCGGCTGAGTTGAGCTTGGGTTTGGCTCCTGTGCCAGGGGCCACCAGGCGTTCGTGGCCTCTGCGGGTGCGGAGCACTTGCTCGCGTTGAATCTCCATCGCTGGAGTCAGCACGTCGATGAGTTCGTTGAGCTGCCGACGGGTCATCCCGGTCAGTTCCGGGTCCTGTAGCGAACGCCGCGTGAGGCGGGCCGGTCCGTCCGCCTGGGCCTCGTCCTGTGCGCTGGTGGTGGTCGCCGTGTCCGTCGGGCGCTGGTGGTGGAGGGTGTAGTTCCAGTCGCCGTGGAAGCGGTGGCGGGTGATGGGCAGGGCGGCGATCTCGTCGTCGCTGACGCGGATGCCGGTGGGGTACTCACCGCTGTCGAGTTCGGCCTGGACGGTGAGGCCGGTGCGGCTGGTGGTCGCGGCGATGGGAGCTATCGTCAAGACTTGTG
>NZ_JAFLRJ010000231.1 GCF_017315755.1 Streptomyces beijiangensis | reverse complement strand
GGAGGGGCGTGCCGGGGTGTACCGGGTCTTTCCCGACGGGGTGCCCGTCACCCCGGCACGCCCCTCCCTCGCGGTCGCCACCCGCTCCACAAGCCCCTTCGCGACCAGGCCGGTGATGATCGTGGAGACGCGCTTCTCCGAGACCCCCACCCACGCCACCAGCCGCCGTTGAGTCGGCACAGCGAGACGTGTGTCGTCGTCGGCGGAGTCGGCCAGTTTCATCAGCGTCAACTTCTCGCTGGCGGTCACGACTTCGGGCGGCAGATACGCAGCAGCGATCATCAGGACGATGGACACAGCAGGGCCTTTCACACAGTGCAAGAGGGCAGGAGAGAGCCGTACGCGCCCCGCCCGGATCACCGGGGCGGGCGGGACGCATGAGGGGCAGAGAAAGGGGCTCAGGGCTTTGCGGGGGACACCTTGATCGCGCGGGCGGTCTTCCCCTCAGCCTTCACCGGCACGGGGACTCCGGCCTCGACGAGCGCGGCGATCATCGCCTTCTCGTTTGGGACCATCGGGATGACCGCACTCGCGTTGTCGAACACGTCGACCATGGCCTCGACGTCCGGCTTCGGTGTCGCCGGATTGCCCCCGGTCCACCGCAGTTCGTTCGCCCCGTACACACCCGGCGCGGAGTCGTCGAGCATCGCGCGGGCCTTCGCCTTGAGCTTCTTGCCCGAGGTCTCCAGCTCGTGCCCGCGTACGTAGTCGGCGAGCGCGGCCGCCCGGTCGGCGTCATCGTGGACGAGGACCGTCTGCACCGGCGCACCGGGGGTGCGCGGCTCACCCCAACAGGCCGACCGGAACGGGCAGTAGTCGCAGATCGCGTCCAGGCCCGGCCCGTCGAAGGTGCGGGGGGCCACCTCCGGGCTCTCGTGCTCATGGATGCGCTGCACCCACCAGCGGGCGCGGGTCGCCTCCGCCGGGTCGAACGCGAACTCCTGGACGTACTCCTCGCCGGAGTCACGGTTGATGAAGCGGAAGCGGATCGCCCCTACCTCGAGCGGGCCGAGTTTTGCCAGGTACCTCTGTCCAGGGCGGTTCTGCCACCCGACTGTGCGAAGCAGGTCCGCGTACAGGTACGCCTGCCGCAGTTCTGCCTCCGACGCCCCGTAGCGCAGCACCCGGTCCCAGATCCGGGACGACTTGGTCTTGATGTCCTCGACGGTGACCACTGGCGCGGCCACCACCGGGCGGTGGCGTACGGGCAGTCGGGCCGCTGTTATCTCGTCGAGCTGCACGGCGTCGATGGAGCCGCGCACCTGCGCGCCGGCGACCTTCGTCTCCACCAGCCACCCGTACTCGCGGCGGGCGGCCTCCAGCAGACCTTCGTGCAGGTAGGTGCCGATGATGGCGGCGCGCTTGTCGGACGTGTCGGTGGGCTCGATGCCGTGCAGGCGGTAGACGGCGCGGCGCTCGCACACGGTGTCGGACGCGCCGAGCTGTGTCTGACGGGAACGGGGTCTTGCCGCGTCTACGGTGTGCGCGGCCTGCCAGATGGAGGGCTGCGCTTCGATGGGTTGTGCGGTCATGAGGCTCTTCTCCAAGAGGTGGGCCGCCCGCCCCGGATGCAGGACAGGGCGGGCGGCCTGGTCGGACGTTCGTCAGCCAGCCGGGATGGTCGGGGTGGTCATGCGGCTGCCGACTCCTCGGCCTTGGCCTGCGCCGCGGCCCGGAGTTTCGCCGCCGGGTCGTCGGACAGGGAGTCGCCGAGATCCGCCGTCGGGGTCTCGATCTCGACCAGGCGGTGGGTGATGGCGGCCTGGATGGTCGCCGCCTCCTGTTTGGTCAGCCCGGACTGTTCCGGCTTCGTTTCCCGCCACAGGTCGGCCAGCTGCTCCTTGTTCGCGCAGGCGGCGACGCGGAGCATCCACGGCTTGACGCGGTCGCCGGAGAGCTGCGGCATCTGCCGGGGCTGCGACTCGGCCGAGCAGCCCAGACCCTCGAACACCAGCGATTCGATGGAGAAGTCAGGGACGGACATCGGCTTGCCGGGGCGGACGGCGAGCTTGAGCGAGCGGGCCTTGATGATCTGCGGGGCCTCGTCGCGGGTCATCCGCACCCACACCGTGGAGTCGTACCCGAGGTCCTTCTGTGCTGCGACCCGCCACTCCTTGACGACCTTGCCGTGTTCCTTGAGGGGCTTGCCGTCGTCGCCGATCGCGGTGACCTGCTTGCCGCGGGCGATGACCACGACGATCCCGGAGAGCGTTTTCAGCAGGTACAGGACTTCGTCCCACCGCTTGTTCGCGTCGTTCCACAAGTGCATGCCGACGTCGATCATCGCGTCGGGGTCCCTGTCGAGCTTCCGCTTGTTGGAGTCGGTGCGCGCAGCACGCTCGTGCGTCCAGGCGGTGAGCATCCGCCACAGCGCGGACCCCGAGTCGATCGTGAGGACGACCGGGGGCTCCCCCTCGGCGGCGGCGCGCTGCGCCTCGGCGTGCACAGCCTGGATCTGTTCCAGGACCTCCTGGTACGTGCCGTCGTGCTCGATGATCTCGTACTGGGCGCCGGGGAGCGTCGCGTACTCGTCGGCCGACCCCTCGTCGAGGTCGAGCCAGTACATCTGGCCGATCTTCTCCGAGGCGGAGAACTGGGCGGCCGAGTAGGTCTTGCCGCTGCCCTCCTCGCCCTCGATGAGGATGAGCGGCCAGGGCACGATGCCGGTCGGCTTTCGGGTCTTGAGCGTCGGTCCGGCCGGACGGGCCGGGGTCTTCTTCTGCGTCACGTCTCTCTCCAAGAGGTCGTGTCGGGCGGGTTGTTCAGGCGGCGCGCAGGGTGCGCGTCTCGAAGAGGCAGGCCCACTCGGGGTGCTCATCGATGAGTAGCCGCACGTACCGGCTGCGGTAGTTGTTGTTGAGGCGGAACTCGTCACCCCTGGTGGCGGCCCCGTAGCGCCAGCGCAGGAGCTCGAAGAGCATCCCGATGCCGATGCGGTCGAAGCCCCGGTTGATGCAGTCCTCGGTCATCGATGCGAGCTGCCGGTGCACCCACGGGTTGAGCTCGTGGAACGACTCGAAGTGGACCTGTATGGACTGGCCCGGCACGTTGGCCGGGGCCACCAAGGCCCTGATCTCTTCCAGGCCGGGCAGGGCCGTCAGCTGGTGGGTCACGCGCTCCCCCTGACTTAGCGTCGCACTTTGAAATGTTGTGATCTACCTTTTCACAAGGCTGTCCGCCGCTCAATGGGTGATCCACTGCCGTGCGGTTCAGACGAGGCGGAGCCGCTTCCGGCTCAACTCCGGGCAGTCAGCGACGTGGTGCTCGACGCTGCCGCAGGTGCACGGCTCCAGGTGATTGCTCGACTCGGCGGCTTCGAGCGCGGCGAGCAGGGTGACGGCCCGGCGTGACGCCCGGCCTTCGGTGAGCTGGAACCGCAAGGCGTCGGCGGCCAGCTTGAGATCCCAGCCGGTAAGTGCCGCAACAGGCCTGCCACCCCTGGTGACGGAGATGCGCATGGCGTTCCCTTCGATGTCATCCTCGAACTATTGAGTTCATTCTATAGGCAATAAAGGCGAGTGTCTACTCCCTCAACTCAGCACGAACGACACCCAGAGATACCTCGCCGCGTACTGGCACGACCATCAAGGACGGGCCGGACCTGCACTCAGTACGATGCGCCGGTGATCCCTCCCATAGCCGCCGCTCCACGAAGACACCTCGCAGCTGCCTTCATAGCCACCGCCCTGGCCGCCGGCGCCCTCGGCTGGTGCGCCGCCTCAACTGTTCGCCCGAACTGCAACTACGCCGTAATGACCGGCGGGCTCGGACCAGCACAGCAGGAGGCCTTGGACCGGGGCTACTGGCAAGCCGTCGCCTCTGGTGATTGCGAACCACCGCATGCCCGCTGGCGCTTCTGGCTCGACTGACCCAGGCCTGCCCGCGCACCCCGCCGTTAGCCTTCCGCCGACTTCGCGGCAGCCCGCCCTCGGGGGACGATCACCGAGCCCGGCCCGTCGTAGGTTCCCCCTTGCAGGGCGGCCAATACATCCGGGTCCGGAGCCCAATCAAGCTTGCGCGCCTGGGCGGGCCCCACGTAGACGCCAGGGCCTGCCACGGTGCTCAGCAGCCACAGCGGCGACCCCGACAGCCGGTAGTCGGCGGGGACGAACCCGCCCCTGCGGGCGATCACCGACAGCGCCTCTCGCGAGGTGTGGAAGAGCTCCGCGCACTCCGTGAGGCCGACGATCGGCGGCATCTCGTCCACGCTCCGCGCCCACCGGCCCGGAGACTGCTCCTCGACCAGCTTCTCCAGCTCCCGCTCGTCCGGGTGCCGCGCACGCTTGGCGGCCGGCCCGAAGTCGCGGACGTACGACAGCAGCCAGTACGGCGACCCGGAGATGATCCGCGCGTGCGTGTAGTCGACGACGCCTCGCCCCACCCACTGCGACACCTGCAGCGGCCGTACGTCGTAGACCGCCGCGACCTCCTTGGAGCCCGCCAGGAACGGCTTCGCCTGCTCGGCCATCCCTGGCCCTCCTTCTTCAACCGCGACACAAAGTGCCTATAGAATACAGCCGAATCTGCGGAGGGCAATGCCAATACCGCCTGCTACGTTGGAAACCTCTCTCCAAGAGTGCGAAGACCCCCACCGCTGGTGGGGGTCTTCGTTGTTCCGGCGGGTCAGACGGTGACCGTCTCGTAGACCGGAGGCTTCGCGTAGCCGAGCAGCCACCCGAACTTCCCGCTGACGTGCTGCTCAGCAAAGCGGAACACCGCGTAGTACCCGAACGACACTGCCGGGGTCAGTACCCCGGACACTGCGCCCGCATCGAGGTCGAGGCCCTTCGCCGCAGCCACCGCGACGAGCCAGCCGACCAGTGCCGGAACGCCCGTCCGGACGAGAGACACGTACACATTCATGATGTTTTCCAGTTCGCCCCCGCGCCTGGTTACTTGAACAGCCGACGCCACGTTTCCGGCCCCGGATAGCCATCGGCACCCGAGCCGGCCCAGCCCTGCTTGAGCTGGAAATCCCTCACGTTCAGACGATCAGCCTCGCCCCAGCTGAGGGACGGCCCGACCTTGTAGTGCGTGGCGAAGCCCTTCTTCACCAGCTGCTTCCCCAGCAGGAGGACGCTGTCGTTGACCTTGCCGGGACCGAACGCCCCCTTGCCGGGGAACGCTGGTGCACTGGCCTTGGCGGGGGTGCCGCCCTTTGCCGGTGCGGTCCCCGGCCATGCGGGCATGGGGCCGGGGTCGGTGTGCGCGTTCTCGGGAACCTGGCTGTGGCCGTAGTGCCCGCCCTTCGTCTCCCACGTCGCTTCGCTGCGCTTCGACGCCCAGGTCGGAGAGCCCATCGGCCAGGCGTCCGGGACACCCCAGCTGCGCGCCCACGCGATGAGCTTGTCCAGCCCCTTGCGCGGGGTGTCCGCAACGGTGGCGTAGGCCTTCCCGTTGACGCGGGCGTGCGGGAAGAACAGCGTCTCGATCTGGATGCAGACCTTCCCCGCCCGGTTCGTGCGGGTGCCTCCCGCCGAGTCGACGACCGACTTGGAGCGGGAGTTCGCCGGGTAGAACTGGGCGATCCTCCCGGTCCACGGGTCCCAGAGGATGTGCGGGGCCACACTGGCCCCGCCGCCGGTGAAGTACTTGACGAGGGTGTCGAACGGGACCAGGTCCTGGGGCTTCGCGGCCGTCGCGTTCTTGTCCCAGGTGATGTGCCAGATCACCTTGGGCGGGTATTTCGTGTCGGTGGGTGCGGTGTCGCCGAGCGGGTGCCGCTCAGCGCCGGGCAGCCAGAGGTCGGGCATCAGGCGCGTCCTGCTTCTCCCCCGCGCCAACATCGGTACTGCGGTACTTACTTGCCCTGACCGGCGAGCAGCCAGGCGGTGATCACTGCGACGACGATCGGGGCGATGATCGCGGAGATGGCCAGGCGGCGGTTCGTGAGGCGCTCCGCCTGCTCCCGTTCCCGGTTCGTCCGTGCCTCGGCGATGTCCGCTTCCAGGGCCCGGATGCGGAGCTCGTCGGTGCGCCGGTCCGCGGCGTACTCGTTCTTGGTGACCATCTCCGCCAGCCGGGAAGCGAAGGCCGCGAAGTCCGCCCGGAGATCGTCACGCATCTGCTGCATGGCGCGCAGCAGTTCCCATGGCGTGGGGTCCTGGGTGGGCGCGGTCACAGGCACTCCTAAAAGGCAGCCCCGCGCCGCCGATATCCAGTCTACGGCGGAGTCACTGCACCTCTTGAGGATCGCGTCATTCCGCTCTGCCTCAGAGTTCGTAATGGTCTGCGGTCAACTTGAGCCTGACCCGGTTGCCCCGCGTTCGACGCAATAGTCCGTAACGCGTCGACGCGAGATTGATCCCTTCACAGCTCATTCACAGGATCGTGACTGTGGTGCGTACAACCGTGTTCATCATCACGTCCAGCACATCCGAATCGAGCTGAACGCCCCAGTTAAAGACATTGCAGCGTCATGACGAGCCCCGTAGACCGGAAGTTGGCGCGCGACAACTTCAACACACGTGGATCTCCAGGGGGTTGCAAGCTTGAAACGCATGCATGTCACAAGGTTCTTGCGAAGAGCAGCTGTTGGCGCTGTCCTCGCTCTGTTCATAGGATCCAGCCCTGCACTGGCTGTTGGGTCGGGTAGCGCAGTGGATCCCAATGCGGCGCCGTCGACACGGCCGGCGGCCGGACCGGAAGTCAAGGCAGCCGCTGCTGCAGGGAGCAGGCCCGTATCGGGTAAGAATCCTTCAGCAGGACCCCAATTCAGCCAGGCGAGCGGCGTGTGGAACGTCGTCGCTCCCGAGGTCGTCCTCAAAAACACCGTGACCGACGCTGACGGCGACGCGAGCACGCTGTCCTTCGAGGTCTGGACAACGGACGCCAGCGGCAACGCGAAAGCCCGCGTAAGCATCGACAGCACCAACCAGTACGGCGTCGGGGTCTCCAAGCCGGTGGCATCTGGTGCAACTGCCTCGTTTGCTGTCGCCTACGGCAAGCTGACGCCTGGAGTCACGTACACCTTCCACACGTCCGGTTTCGACGGCAGTCTGTACGAGACAACCTGGTCACCGTGGGCGAAGTTCCGCATCAACCCCTACGTGACTTTCCCCGCACCGCAGGCGTCTTCCACCATTGACCCGGTGGCACAGACCGAGCAGGAAATCTTCCGCAGCGCACCGGGCGGCAACCTTGCCCGGACTGGGGCCGGCAAGCAGAACTGCTCCCCCGCTGATGCACAAGGCCGCACCTTGTGCATCAGTTTTAGCCCTCCGGCGAAGAGCGCCATAAAGCGTGCTGCCGCTCCGAGCGCCGACGTGAACGACATATTGCCCTGGTGCTTCAACAAGACCTACGGGCATGACTACATGAACCGGACGGATGCGTGCCTGAGGGATCTGGGCAGCGCCAACCTGATCTTCGCATCCACGGACCCCGCAGATCCGCCGCTCGGTATCGCGTCGTTCAATCTCGAACAGCGCATCAAGGCGTATCCCAACAAGGCCGCGAGCGGGAGCGATTTCGCAGAGTTCGACCAGCAGCTCTTCGTCACCCCGACCCACATCGACGCCGCACTCCTGGGCGTCAACTTGGCCTGGAACGTCGGCACGGTATGCAAGGCCTGCGATGTCAGCAACGTCCAGTGGAAAACCTATCGGGGCAACGCCAATGACGACGGGCGCTGGAGCTCGGGAGAGGAAGGAGAAGAGGCTACACAGATCGCGAATGTCCAGACGAAGTGGCTCGGGACCGGTAAGGAAACCATTGGCCTCAACTGGTCGCTCTCTGGCCAGGTTGATGTTTCTGACCTGAAGGTCACCGCAGACCTCGGTTCCAGCGGCACCGCACCGAACCGGGAACTCGCGGTGCGCTGCGACGACTACCTCAAGCCGAGCACCCCAGGTTGTGTGCTGCCGTTCTTCACGCCCAGCTACGCCGTCGACACCAACCTCTACCCGGCTGCTGGCGCCTACTACTGGCTAATGCAGCACAAGATGCCCGGATTCCCCGGCACAGGCGACGCACCACTGCACTACCTCGGACCGGACACCACGGTCATGACCTCAACCACTCCACCGCGCCCATGGACCTCTTCCGACAGTCGCAACGTGGTGTGCCCCACAGCAGGCGCCAACAAATGGACGGCTCACGCAAGTGACGCCGCTCTAGGAGCACAGAGCTGCGATGAGTTCGCTATGGGCTCCACGCACGAGAGCGGTGGGTTCCCCGGCGGCCCCAACAAAGTGACCTCCGGGGATCAATGTTCCCAGCTGTTCTCCGACAAATCCGGAAGCGGCTTCGGAGTGTTCGCCGATACCCGCAAGGCGACGGCCGGACCCACCTGGAAGGAGAAGTGCGGGCGGGCCGCAATCCCCCTTGCGCAAAACACTGGGGCCTTCCATGAACTCCCAGCCCCATCGTGGCGGATGCTCGACAACGATCCCTTTTACGTCAGCAATCCCGGCTTCGAGCACTGCACCAACGCCAACACCACCTGCGCCTGGAAGAAAATAGGCTAGGGACAATTGATTACGTGTGTGGGGGCGGCTTTCTTAGCCGCCCCCACACACACGTTTCCCCTCACCCGGAGTATGGCACCCACAACGCCCTCTGCTCAGGGTCCTCAGGCGGCCCCCACTCCAATGCGTCATTTACCAGTCCAGGCCGGTATCCAGTAGCCAGAGAGGGCACCTCAAGGACGTCAGCCATCTCCTCCAAGTACGCTGTCAGCGACTCGAATTCAACGCTGCGCTCCGCGAATTGACTCCAGGACCAAAGCCTGCCGGTTTCGGCGTCCAGACTGAGCCCGTACGTATAGTCGTCGGCTCCGAACGAGCAAAACGGGATCCAAGAAGGCTGCCATAGGGCAACTTCTTGAACCTCGCCCCGCCGCTCGCTGAGTGTCTGAGAACGCCGTTGCAGCTGTATCTGCATTTGGTAGACAACGACAATCGCGTCAAATCTCATCAGAGCCCGGCGCTCAAGCAGGAACACCGCTCCAGAGCCGGACTGTACCCCGGCGCACTCACGCCACAGGGCCTTTAGTCCCACAGGGATTCGCACGCCAAGAGCCTGCTCCAGTGCGGCAATCTCCTCCTCAGAGGCGCCCGGAAGTAGCTCTTCCAATGTCGCTGGAGCATGCTGGCGCAGCCAGGATGCTATGCGCCGCCATGCGTCGGTAACCTGTCTTTCCTCGACCGTCTGTGCACGTTGCATGTCATCGCTCACGCTGGCCACGGTACCGGAGGCTGTCACAAAGTCGAGAGCCGCTTGCCAAAGAGAGTGCGGCGCTCCTTTTGAGACAGTTGCTGCTGAGGTCGAGAGTTCGTAGCCGTGTCGTCGTCGATCGGCGCGGTGCCATTCCCGAGCTCTGGGCCGAAGTTGGGAGTGCCGCGTGGCAGTTGTGTTGCAGATAGGACCTCAGTCACCTCACCGGATGGACCTGCCCGGGCCTACGCCATGCGGCGATTGTCTCCGCCGGTGCCGCCGTCAGTATCTGCTCCCACGCCGCCGCAGTCTGCGCTGCGGTCGCCAACTGCTCGCCCGCAGTCAGCAACTCGTTGATCCAGCCGGGGTTGGCTACCGACGGTGCACTGTCGTAGTGCGCGTCGAAGGCCTCGCACGCCTCCTCGCGGGTGGGGAGCGGCTGCGGTGCGGACTCGGGGCAGTGCCCGCACACCCACGTGTAGCCGTCGCTGTCGGTGCCGATGATCGTGACCTGTCGGGGAGTTGCCACGGATACCTCTCATGTCAGGGGGAGCAGAAGACCTTGCAGGCTGAACCACGCGACGTTGCTGATGGAGGAGGTGTAGACGGTGAAACTGCCGTCGGTTCCCCACTGAATCTTCGTCGTGCCAATACCGGCGGACTGGTTGCGGGCCACGGCCACATGAATGCTGTAGCTCGGTGTGGAGCTCGTCATGGTCGCGAACACGGTGTCGGCCGTAAGGCCACCTGCGGCGGAGACGGTCACCGTCCCTGCCATCTGGAGGAACTGCTGCCCGGCGATAGTCACGAGCCTCCATCTCGCGTTCCCGTTGGCGTGCGTGAAGCCCGCCTTGAGGGTGAGGGTCGTCCACGTCTTCGGGCCGTCGACGAGCACCACGTTGTTGGACATGACCGGCCCGCCGGCCACGCTCACGCCGCTGGGGGTGACCGTTAGGCTGACCAGGCCGGAGCGGAGGAAGACGCGGGAGCCCTGGACGAGTGCGGCGGAGGCCGGTCCCCCGTCGCCGTCCTGGGCGAAGATCTCAACCTCGGACGTACCTGTGCCGGGTGTTCCGGAGCCCTTGATGTAGCAGTACCCGCGGGAGGTGTCGGTCTCCAGCTGGAAGCTTCCGTTGCTGCTCTGGGTTGGAGAGCGGAGCGACAACTGGGCGACGCCCGCGTCGATTTGCGGTGCTGCCAGCCATGCCTGCGGCTGGAGCGTCGTTCCCACGGTGACCGTGTTCGAGCTGAGCACACCGGGGTGGTACTCCTGGGGGTGCCCGGAGAAGAGCGCGAGTCCCGGAACGCTGGATCCGCCCGCGTCCGGTGACAGCACCAACCGGGTTCCGTCCGCCGCCGTGCGCACGATCCCCCCGGTGACCACCTTCCCGGTGATCGCGTCGGCGGACAGCGCGGCCGCCGTCACCGAACCGACGATGAGATTCGTTCCATCGACCACACCTGTCTTCAGGGCTTCGATCGTGAACGCGTCGACCTGCACAACGCCGGTCGCGCTGTTCGCGCCCGAGACCCCGGAGGCGTAGTTGGCGAAGACGATCGGGCTGATGTAGCGCACATCCGCGTGCAGGATGCCCGGCGCGCGAGGGTCGGCCGCCACTCCCCCCGTACCCGATGTGCCGGACGCGGCCCGGCCCTTGACGTACCCCGTGTAGACGGTCCACCCCGCGGCCATCGGCAGCGAGGCCGCAGACGCGGCGACGTAGTACGCCGAGGTGAACGCGTTGGCTCCGGTGCGGTTGACGAAGGTCACGCCGTCGGCGGCGATCCCCAGCACGCCGACGTACACAGTGTCGGACCCCGCAGCTGATCCCGCGGTGGTCCGTACCCTCGCGGACACCCGGTAGAGGGTGTCCGGATCGACGGGGATCTGCGTGGTGCCGCGCACCACCGTGTAGCCGGCGGCCTGGCCTACCGCCTGCCCGGTGGGTGCGTCGCTCACCCCGGTCAGGTGTCTCCAGGTCGCCCCTGTTCCCAGGCTGAGAGCCCGCCACGCGGTGGAGTCGGCGAGGGTGTCCACGTACCGCTGGGCTGAGGTGTCGGCAAGAGCCGCGCTCAGGATGGTCATATCGACCGCACCGGCCGAGAGCCTGGCGCGGTCAACGGTGCCCGGAAGCACCGACCTGCCGTCCAGGGTGACACCTGCGGGCAGCGGGCCCGAGCTGAGCTGGCCCGCCGGGACAACCACCCCGGAGCCGATCTGCCCGGTGACCGTTGCCGCCGAGGCAGCGACCTGGACCGATCCCGTAACCTGCGCCCCGGCGATGACGAACGCAGACGTGTCGACGTCGTCCGCCGTTGCCTGCCGGGGCGCGGCCCGTACATCGGTTGAGGCGGGCCCCGGTATGCCGGACGTGTTGACCGCGACCAGGCGCACCCAGAGCTCGTCGTACGTCGCCAGGGCGATGGTGACGGACGCCCCCGAGCCTGCCTCGATCGTCGCGGTCGGTGTCCGCACGTCCGGGACCGCGCTCTCCGAGCCGAGCAGGTGGACCTGGACGCGGGCCAGGTCGAGCGGGGCGGCAACCGCGTCCACGAAACCGCCGTCCCACAGGACGCGCAGCCCGGCGACGGCGGATTCCACCACGGGCGCAGACGGGGTCGGTGGCGGGGGCCCGTTGACGACGACGACCCCGGTCGTGCCGTCGGGCTGCTGGCCGATGACACCGGTCAGGGTGCCGTCCTCGCCGTGCACAGCGATGGCCCCGGCCTCGATGCTGCTGTACGCCAGCGACGCGGTACGGGAGGTCCGGGCCAGCAGGCGTTCCAGCGCGGCAACGCGTTCGGCGAGGCGCGCGGTTTCGGTGCTCATGTCTGGCCACCTCCGTACGTGAAGCGATCTGCCCGCTGGAGCTGGATGACGGCCTGCTCCTGCTGGTCCCCGGCGGCCGGTTTGATCTGCCAGCCGACGATGCGCGACCAGGCGTCGTAGTTGGTCCACTGGTCGTAGACCTGGACCCGCACGTCGTCCCCCACGGCCCATGACCCGATGGGCGCCGACGGGTGGTCGAGGACGGTGATCTCTGTGACTTCGCCGAGGACCTGGCGGGAGATGCGCTCGGCGCGCGCCCGCGCCGCGAGTCGGTCGTTGCCCTTCTCGGTGGGTACTTCGAGGACTGATTCCAGGCGGAGCCGACCGTCGCGGACCGCGTCCACGGCCCTGCGCCGGCTGCGCCCCTCCCCCGCGCCGAGCGCGATGACGACCTGGGCGAAGCTGTCGCCGTCGTACTCCACCGGCACCTTGCCGAGAACGTTCACGCCCGTCGCAAACGAGATGTCCGTACGCCGCCGCCCCAGCCTCGGCCAGCCGATCCGGATCCGGCCCACCGGCTTCCCGGCCACCCACTCGACGTCCTCGGTCCACTCCGGGCCGCCCTCGACGGCGACCATGTCGTCGATGAGGTCCCCGAGCGTCCGGGTGTCCCACACGTCGCTGCGGTACGGCTCGGCCGAGGTCCCCACCTTCGCCTTCGACGCGACGGCGTCCACCGCGATGCGCAGGTTGCCGTCGTCGGCCTCCTGCGCGTACGCCCACACGTCCCGGATCACCCGGCACGGGTCGGCGTAGGTGTAGGGGCCGCGCCCGTTCAGCTGCCCGTGGAGGTCGAAGCGTTTGTGCGGGTAGGAGCCCCAGCCGGAGGCTTCGATCGTGAGCTGCTGCCCCTCCGGGTTGGGACGCCAGATGAGACCGCCCCACAGCAGCCGCCCGTCCCGCTCCACGTAGATGCAGGTGTTCGCGGGGTCGAGCTGGGAGCGCACCAGGTGCGCGAGCCGGGGTTCCACCGTGGCGGCCAGCGTGCCCGAGGCATTGAGCGCGGGCCCGAACTCCACCCCGGACAGGGGCAGATCCGACGCCAGCATGTCGCCGGTGAGGGCGTGGCGGGTGAAGTAGCGGTAGGACGGCATCAGATGATGCCCTCGTTGAATTCCAGGTCGGCGTAGATCGACGTCCCGGTGTCGACCTGGAGGTTCCCCGTCACCGACTTGGACATGAACGTCTGGACGGACAGCTTCTGGGTGGTGCCCCGCATCGCCGCCGGTATGGACATGTTGTCGGCGAGGATCACCGTCGTGCGGCGGATGTTGTTGCCCTGGTCGTCGTCGATGTAGGTGTCCTGGCCCTGGACTGTGCCGAAGACGGTCTGCATGTGCGCGTACACGTCCGCCGCGTCCATCCGCAGCCCCGAGATCGTCGTGATCAGCTTCGCGTTGACCGCCCACGACGGGATCGGGATGTTCCACGTCGCGGCCACCGGCCAGGCGTGCCACTTGTTGTCCTGGTAGACGAGGCGGGAGATCGCACCCGGGAAGGAGGTGGCCATTGCCCGGTCGCGGCGCGGGTTCGCGATCTGCCGCAGGTCCTTGATCATGGCCGTGGTGATCGTCGCGGTGTTAGCCGGAATGTCGATGCGCGCCAAGGGGATGGCCGTCAGTCCGGCCGTCGGCGTGGTCGCCGTCGCGGACACCCCGCTGATCACGTGGAAGTACCCGATGTCTTGGGTGGCGGGGTCTCGGTTCCCTTCGTACTCCGGGTCCTCCACCCGCAGGCACACCAGGTCGCTGCGCGCGGACGCGCCCGTGGAGGCGATCGGCACGGTGGCGTCCCCCACGTTGTACTGGGTGTAGGAGCCCTGCCCCCAGGCCGCTCCCCGGATCACCCCGGAGCCGTCGCCGACCCGCACTCCGGCTCCGGGGGTGGGCAGCTGGCTGACCTTGAGGTCGTTGCCTTCGGTCACGCCCTGGGACCCGCGGGACATGTCGCGGATCATCATCCGCATCACGCGCGCGGGGTGCGTTCCGCCGTTGACCATCATCGGGGGCTGGATCAGCGCCATGGTTCGTTCTCCTTGCTCAGGGCGGTGTACGCGTCACGCCACGACAGAGCGAGGCGGGCGGAGTTGGTGTAATCGGTGGCCGTCCACCGGATCTCGGACGTGCCGGGCGGAATGGTGAACAGGTCCAGGCGTGAGGCGCTGGTCAGCGCCGTGGAGGCATTGCCGGAGCCGTTGCGGAGCACCCACCGCGTACCGGGACGGGTCTCGATGTCGACCCACTCGCCGACGCCGAGCGTGATGCCCAGCTCCAGGGCGCGGCCTGTCTCGACGATCCAGACCTTCGGGTTGGTGACGGGCCCGGTGATCCGCACGGTGGGCCAGGCCGGGAGGTCCCCGGCGTTGGTCACCCAGCCCGGCCGGACGGACGGGTTGGCCACGCCGGTCGTGATCGGTGAGACCAGCGGGGCCTTGAAGCCCTGGGTGGTCTGGGAGATGTCCAGGGGCAGCGAGATCGACTGGAGGATGTCGTCGTTGAACCGGGGGTCGGTGGCGGTGAACTCGATCTCCACGGGGATCCACCCGTAGATGGCCTGCGAGGTAGAGACCTCATTGGCCCGCCGTATCCGCCCGTACAGGCGGCGCACGTCCCGGCCCGGCTGCCGCAGGCGCAGTACGGCGAGCGCACCTGCCGTCTTGCGTACGGATGGTGTGCTCGCCACCTCGTGCAGTCGCGCCAGAGCGTCGAAGGCCGCTGCCGGGTCGCCTGGCGTACGGATCGCTGCCTCGATGCGGACCGTGCGCGCCCCGTAGTAGTCCACCCCTGGAAACGTCCCGTCCTCGGTCGCCGAGTCCACGTCCTGGGTGCGCAGTTCGGGGGCCCCGAGGCCCACGACGTCGCCGATGACATACGGGGTGCCGGGGCCGAGCAGCAGCCCCGCAAGATCGGCCTGGTAGTCGGTGGTGAGCGCGGCCATCAGACACGCCCTCCTCTCTGGGCGTTGCGAAGGCGGCGCATGATCTCCGAGCCGACGGCATCCGCCGCAGACCTGTCAGCGGTGCCATGGACAGTGACGGGCATCGACCCGACGAGGGCGGCCGGCTGCTCACGTACGACAACGACCTGCACCCCAGCAGGCCGGGCGTCCACCAGGTGGGTGGGGCCCGATACGCCGTTGGCGGTGAGCTGGTAACCGAAGCGGCTGGCAACGTCCTTGAGGACTGCGGTCGCGCTGCCGCGCTTGGCGGCACCGAGCGGCACGTACGCCTCGCCCTCGGTCTCCGGCTCCGCGAAGCGGATGATGCCGTTGCTGGTGGCGTAGAGGCCCGCCCTGATGCCTCCGTCCGCGTAGGCGAGCCCCTTGTTGGCCTTGCCCAGGTCGGACAGGAACGTGCTGCCCTTCGAGCCGAGCGCGGCCTTGATCCGGGAGTAGGCGAGGTTGGCGATCTCGATGATGTGGTCCTCGTCGAGCTGCGTCGCCTCAGACACTGCGTGGAGGCCCGTCTTGGAGTTCTTGACGGCCGCGATGATCGCAACCAGGTCCGGCAGGTCACTGTCCGGGACCGTCTTGTTCGCCGACTTCGCCGCCGAGTTGGCCGCCTTCGCCTTCGACCTCGACTTCACCGCCTCGGCGGCCAGGTCCTCGGCGTCCCCATCGGCCTGACCGGCGAGCATCTTCGCCAGGTCCCCGTAACCGGACGCGACAAGCTTCGCCAAGTTCTTCTCGAAGGCCGTCTGGTCCTTCACGGCCGCCTTCAGCTGCGAGGTGTACGAACCGAGCGACGCCTTCGACGCTGCTGTCAGCGCCTGCAGATCCTTCGTCATCGCCTTGACGTTCTTCGCGCTGCCGGTGGCCATCTTGTGCGTGAGGTCGATGCCGTCCTCACCCATCGCGGCGAGCGCATCCGCCACGTCCTGACCGGCCCGCCGCGCCACCGTGTCGAGGTCCCGGCGCCACCGCCGCGCAACGGCGACCGACTTGTCGAGGTTCTTTGCGAACTTCGACAGGCTGAACCGATCCTTCTTGTCCTTGGAATCCCCCGCGATCCCCGACAGCGTGTACAGCTCCGGATGCTGGTAGTCGAAGCCGTCCAGCCCGCCGTTGGCGTACCACTGCACGCCCTTGCCGCCGAGCCGTCGGACGGTCTCCTCCGCAATGGCGCGCGAGCGGCCACGCTTCGAGTGGGCCAGCGGAATGTACGCCTCCCCGCCGGTCTCCTCCTCCGCCCACACCCGCCACGCGCCGGCCGGGGCGATCTGCGCGACGTGCTGCTCCTTGCGGACACCGCCGTTGGCGTAGAAATCGATGACCGAGCCCCGCGACTGCGGCGCCTGAACAGAGTCAGGAACCCCATTGGCATCCTGGTCCCACGAAGAGGCCTGCCGCTTGAAGTAGATCGGCACAACGACCGGTGCAGGCTGGTTGGCGGTCACGTTGACCGTGACCTGCTTGGTGTCGGGGATCGTCGAAACGCTCAGCCCGATCGCGTCCAGCAGGTTCTTGACCGCCTGCATGTCGCCCGAGAGCAGCGCCGAGGTGAGCGCAGACGCTGCCGCCGGGCCCTTCAGGGAGGCGGCCTGGACGATCAGGTCGAGCATTCCCGACCACTGCTGATCTGCCTGCTTCCCGGCTGTCGCGAACGCACCCACGACGTTCGACAGGTCGGGGGCACTGATCGGCTTGTCCAGCCCCCACACGGCGGTCAGGGCGTCCTCCGCGCCCTTCCGGTCGCCCTTCAGCAGGGCGGAACGGAAGTTGTCCGCGGCCTGCTTGCCGCCCTTGCGGGCGGTCTTCGCGACCAAGTCCATGCCCTGAGCGAGGGAGACCCGAGCGTCGGCCGTCTGCTGCTTGACCGCCTTGCCCAGGTCGGTCAACGCCATCGACTTCATGATCTTCTCGAACTGACTTGGATCATTCGTCGCAGAGGCCTTGGCCCACGCGTCCGCGGTCTCCTTCCCGTACCGGGAAGCGATCTCGGGCAGCCGTGCCAGGCCCTCGCGGTACGTGGCCTGCGCCCGCTCGGAATCCAGTCCAACGATCTTCAGGAGCTCGTCGGCGTTCTTCGTGTTGCCCTTCCCCAGTTGCTTGACCAGCTCGTCCAGGACCCCTGAGCCGTCCATGCCGAGGTCTGCGAAGTGGTCCACCAGGGTCTGGTAGTCGCCGCCGTCCGCCAGGGCGAGCTTCGCGAGGTTCCCTTGGAACGCCCCCTGCGCCTGAGACTGCTTGCGCATCTGCTCCATGTAGCCCGCCAGGGAGGCCTTCGCGTCGTCGGCGTTCTTGCCCGCCTTCCGCAGCGAATCGGCCACACCCTGCTGTGCGTCCTTCAGTGCGCGGGACGGGTCCACCGCGTCGTCGACGGCCTTCGCGAGAGCCTTCATCTCGTCCGAGTACTGGGGCTGCCCCTTGGAGTCCGTCGTCAGGAGCTTGTCGAGCGCCCACGCCCCGCCGTAGTTGGACTCGGCATCGCGGATCTTCGCCGACATGGCGTTCATCGCCGTGGTGATCTCAGCGTCCGTCTTCGACGCCTCCGACCACCACTTCCGTCGGTCATCAAGGAGGTTGAGGAGCTTATTGTCGTTCGGGTCTGCGGCAAGGTCCCCGGTGAGCGGGTCAATGGTTGCGTTGTCCCACCGCAGTTTGTCCTTCAGGTCGTCGAGCTTCTTGCCGCCCTGCGTAATCGCGTCAACGGCCGTGTTGACGTCGACGCCCGCCTTCTTCAGCTTCTCCAGGTCGCCGGAGGTCACCAGCTGCTCGGCGAGCTTCCGCACCCCGGCCCCGGCCACGCCGTCCTCGCCGCGCTCCGACTGGAGGGCCGTCACCAGTTCCTCGGTGACGTCCTTCGCTTTCTGCTTGGAGGCGGCATACGCGGCGTACGCGATGGTGCCGATTGCCAGGAGCGCGGTCAGCCCGGACACGGCGAGCCCCATCCCGGACAGGGCAACCGGCATCGCCGCCCCGCCTGCCGCACGCGCCGCCATGGCCGTACGGAACGCGGCCCACTGGGTGGTGACTTTGGCGAGTCCCGCCCGTGCGATCAGCGCCGCAGCCCCGAGGGCGATCAGCCATGCTGCGGTGGTCTTCAGTCCGCCCGGTGCGTCGTTCGCGACGGACGCGAAGACCTTCATGGCCTCGCCGATGCTCTTCAGCGCGGGCAGCATGGCCCGCCCGAGGTCGATCCCCACCGCTGTGGCCTGGTTGCGGAACATCTGCCACTGACCGGCCGTCGTGTCCATCTGGATCGCGTAGGCCTTCTGCGTGGCCTGCGCCCGGTTCGTCTCGATGTCGATCGCGCTCATGGTCGACGCGTAGTTCGCGCCGTCCGCCGCGCCCAGGGCCAGGGCGGCGCGTACGGCCCGGATGTCCTTCAGCAGCGGCACTACGGCAGCCGCCGTGCCACCGGTCTTGGCGCGGATCTTCTCCATCACCACGTACAGGCCGTCCTGCTTCAGCGCGGACGACGCGGACTCGTACCCGAGGTCATGGATTACGTTCCGTAGCTCGGCGGTCGGCTTCATCATCCGCGTGAGCAGCATGTTCAGTGCGGTCGCCGTCTCGGCGGCCGGTATCCCCGCGAGCGTGACGGCCGCGAACGCAGACGAAAGGTCATCGAACTCGACGCCCGCGGCCGACGCCATCGGGACGACGTCACCGAGCTGCTGCGCAAGTTCCTCGAAGCTGACGACGCCCAGATTGACCGTCTGGAACATCGTGTCCATGACGTCGGACGCCTGGCTGGCGGGCATCCCGTACGCCTTCAGGACGCCCAGCAGCGCCCGCGCGGAGGTCTCCGTCGTCGTCAGGCCCGCGCTCGCACCCTTCGCCGCGACGTCGAGGATGCTCATCGCCTGCGCACCGTCGAACCCGGTTGAGACGATCTGGTAGAGGCCCACGGCGAGCTGCGAAGCGGTCTGCGGGAGCCGCGTGGACATCTCGACGATGGCGTCGGTGTACTGCTGGACGTTCTCCGTCCCGATCTCCTTGGAGATCGTCATGACATTCGCCATGTGGCGCTCAAGCTCGATGGCCTTGGCCACACCTACGCCAAGGGCGGCGCCGATCAGGAGCCCGGTCTGCGCGGACCTCTGCGCCTGGGCGGTACGTGCGGCAACAAGTCCAGCTTCGGCACTCGCGATCTGCCGAGCCTGCACCTGCGCGTTACGGGCAGCGGACGCCTGGGTCTCGTCGCGCATCCGGGACGCCGACTGCGCTCGCGTCTCCGCCGACGCCACCAGGGCTGCCGCACGGGCCGCACCAGCCTGAGCACTTGCCGCCCGGCGCTGCGCCGCCGCGTGCTCGTCCGTCGCACGGGTCGCAGCAACCTGGGCGGCGGCGGCCGTGCGCCCCGCGGCTGCCGCACTGCTGCCTGTGGCTGCTGCGGCGCGCGCGGCCATGGTCTGGGAGACGACCTGGGCGCGGGCCGCCCGCTCCCCGGCGGCCGTCACTGCCGCCTGGGCGCTGGCGGCCCGCTGCGCGGCGGACGCCTGCACCCCCTGGGCGCGCGCCGCGGTCTGCTGGGCTGTGGTCACCCGTTGTGTGGACGCAGCCACCTGCGCGTTCGAGCGGACCGTGCCCGCCGATGCGGCAGCCTGCGCGCGGGCCAGCTGCTGACTCGCCACCCGAACCTGGTTCAACCGGCCCGAGGTGGAGTCGAGTTGCCCATCGAACGCACGCAGGTCGTTCGCGCCCCGTCGCAGACCGGACGACAGGCCGTTGGTGGTGGCCATGAGGTTGACGTACAGGTTGTAGCCGGAGGCCACGACTCACGCCTTTCTGGGCCGCAGCCCGATCTTCACCCCACGCCCTTCAGGCCCCTCGGGGACCTGCTCCCGCTCCATCTCGATCAGCTCGCACCCCGGACACCGGCTCGGTTCCGTGATGTACGCGAACCGGTCCCCGCCGGCGTCTGGATCCCACTCCGCGCCTCGGGTTCCGCACCCCGTGCACACCGCCCGCAGGGACACGAGGTAGGCCAGCGCCTTCGCCCGGTCTCGGGCCGACCACCGGCGGCCGTCACCGGCGCCGGTGAACTGGCTGTGAGGGATGCCGTACGCGTGGCACAGCTCCATCTCGGCCCGGAACCCGGCGTCGGTGATCAGCCTTTTCCCAGGTCCGCCCGCAACGCCTGATTCACCATGAGCGCGGCCGTGAACAGGACCTTGGCTTCTGAGTCCGCCCAGGTGTCGAGCAGCTCCTGAGCGTCCTCGACGCTCATGCCGTCCACCGAGGACGCGGAGATCAGCGCGGCCGGGAAGCTGTCCGCGTTGTACTCCTGGCCCTGGTCGGCCTGCTCCTCGGTCGGCGGGTGCTCGCGCAGCAGCGCCTCCCACACAGGGCGCGGCAGAGCGCGGAACATCAGTTGGATCGTGCCGTCGTCGAGCGCGGCCTGCGCTGCGCCCAGCGCCAGATCCGCCGCGAGAACCTCCGTACGGGCCTCGACCCAGGCGTCCCGCTCGGACTCGGGCACGCCTTCGCTGTCCGCGTTGCCCTGCGCTCGTGCCCGTACCCCCGCAAGGTGCAGTGCCGCCTCGTTGCGGTCGAGCTTGAGCTGCTGGTCATCGACGAAGCTGACCGTGCGCTCCGGCAGCTTCCGCGACCGGAGGCGGGCCATCTTCGCCGCCCAGTGCGCATCCCGCGCCACCGCCCCGACGGGCGGCTCAATGCTGGTGGTTGTGGACATGCGACACCCCGCCCCGTCAGCTCGCGGCCGGGACCGCGAGGTCCTGGGCGGGCTCGGACGTGATGTTGAAGCTGACCTTGAACTTGGCCGGCTCGTTCGCAGCGGTGTACGTCGCGGAACGCGAGCCCACACGGACCGGGAAGACCTCCATCGACCGGGAAGCCGGGGTCAGCTGGATGTCGCCCTTGCGGAGGATGACGACGAAGCCCTCCACGCCCTGGCTCAGGAGGGCCTCAAGGGTGTCGGAGCCCTTGTCCTCGTAGAACGTGAAGGAGCTGTTGTCGGCCTTGTTCTCGCCAGGGATGTTGGACGTGAACGACGACGCCATGTCCGGGGTGTCGATCGCCGTATTTTCCAGCGCGAAGCCCTCGACGTCGGAGATGAACGCCGACAGGTCCGTCCCGTTGGTGGTGCCGAGCTCGGCACGCGTCGGGACATTGTTCGGGGCCGCAATAGCCTTAAGGAAGTAGAACCGGGAGACGCCGCGACGGCTGTACCGCTCCTGGGTGGTGCCCACTTGATCTCACTCTCCGGGGTATCGACCCTGGAGAGCACGCACCAGGCCGAACCCCAAAAGGGGGTGATCGGCCCGTACCGGTGCGGTCGGGCGTCCGCGATTGCCTCCGCGGTGAGGGGCGGTTCAGCTGGTCGTGGTCACCAAGACCGCGAACCGTTGCACATAACTGTAGTTGCTCGCCACGACAGTCATTCCGTCCTCCCGGTCCAGCTCCCGGCCCATGACGGCCAGCCCGTCCGGGACGTTGATGGGGAACGTCCAGCCGGAGGTCGTGCGGCCGAGGAATCCGGCCCGGACCTTGTCCGCACCGGCCGAGCAGGCGTCGGGGGTCTGGGCGACGGTCGTGACCTGAAAGAGAAGCCGTGCATCGGCGTTGGCGTCGCCGAACGGTGGCCCGCTGGAGACCTGCCCGAGCTCGTAGAGCACGAAGTACGGCAGGGCACTCCCCGTCGGCAGGGAGGCTGTCGTGGGGATGGTGCTGTATCCGCAGGAGCGCCCCGTCGCGGCGACAACCATGGCCTGTACGGCCTGGGCTGTCTGTCTGCTGTTGACGGTCATCAGTCGTCGTCCTCACTCGTGTTGATGCGCTGGCCCACCACATCAGCGTCCACGTCGGCGAGTGCGTACCGCAGCATCCCCGTCCGGTCCCAGATCGGCATATCTGCCGGGGAAGACCCAATGAGGAGCCCAAGATCCCCGTCGGTGTCCACGACCTCGGCGCACATGATCAGCCGGGACAGCAGGCCATGGCCGTGGCGCTGGCAGACGT
>NZ_JAFLRJ010000230.1 GCF_017315755.1 Streptomyces beijiangensis | reverse complement strand
GTACGGGCCCACATCGGGCCGTCCGCGGCCGCGATGAGGGCGATCGGTGCGGGGAAGAGCACCGCGCCCACGGCGATGCTCCGTCCTATGCCGATCCACCGCGAAAGCCTCGGGGCGATCACCGCACCGAGGAGCGAGCCGGTCGCGCCGATACCGATGGCCGTGCCGATGACACCTGCGGTGAGGTCGAGGTTCCTGGCCGAGTTCGCGGCGTGGATGACGAAGAGCACGGGCAAGCCCTTCTCGGACGCCACCTGGCTGCACGGCACGACAGCCAACCCGGTGATGCGGGCGCCGGGCAGCTACTGCCACAGCGATTCCCCGTCAAGTCCTGCATGTTGAACTCGTTCGCTGTCTGCGGTGTGCTGCGGCAGATGGAGTCCCCGGCAGGAGGGGAGTGGGATCCACAGCCCGGCTGCGGATCCCACCTGGTGAATGGAGAGTGCGGCGCTATTGGATTACCAGCTGCTGCCGATCTGGATGCGGGCGCCCCAGCTGGTGGCACTGCGGGGGTAGAACCAGAGTATGCCGGTGTCGTCTTCGCGGGCGATGGCGTCGAGGTTGCCGTCGGTGTTGAAGTCGGCGATGCCGGCGATGGTGTAGCCGTTCCAGCCGGTGCCGATCTGTGGGCCGCTGCTGACGTCGTTGCTGCCGTTGCCCGGGTAGTTCCACAACGCGCCGGCGCTGTCGCGGGCGATGACGTCGAGGTTGCCGTCGTGGTCGAAGTCGGCGACGCCGGCCAGGGTGTAGGAGCCGAAGCCGGTGCCTATCTGGACTCCGGCACCGATGCCGGCGCCGGAGCCGGTACCGGGGAAGAGCTTGAGGGTGCCGTCTGGGTGGCGGCCGATGAGGTCTGGTTTGCCGTCTTTGTTGAAGTCGGCGACACCGGCGAAGGCGTAGCCGCTCCAGCCGCTGATGAACTTGATCCGGGGTCTGCTGAGGTCGTGGACGGCGTTGCCGGGGTAGAGCCAGAGCCCGCCCGCAGCGTCCATGGCGATGACGTCGGCATAGCCGTCTTTGTTGAAGTCGGCGATGCCGGCGAAGGTGTAGCCGGTGAAGCCGCTTCCGACGTGCAGCGGGCCGGTGGACCAGCCGCCCGAGCCGTTGCCCGGGTAGAGCCACAGCTCGCCGGTGCTGTCCTCGGCGACCACGTCGGGGTTGGTGTCGCCGTTGAAGTCGGCCAGGTCGGTGTAGGTGTAGGGGCTCTTCGCCTGGGAGAGGTTGCCCAGGACGGCGATCTGGGTGGTGGTCAGGGCGGTGGAGTTCCAGGCCTGGACGGTGGACAGGCTGCCCTTGTAGAACGAGGAATGGGCGCCATTGGCCAGGACATTGCCGAGCGTGAACTTGCCCTTGAACAGGGTGGAGCTGACCGCGGTGTGGCTGCCCCGGGCGACCGCACGGTCGTCGAGGTAGAGCGTCATGGCCTTGGTGGCCGGGTCGTAGGTGACGGTGAGATGCGCCCATTGACCCACGACGGCGGTGCCGCCGGTAATGCAGTCATTGGCCCGGGTGGTGTCCGAGGTAGCCAGACAGAACGCCCACTGCCCGTTGGACTGGGCGTACAGGAAGAACCCGGAGTTGGTGGTGCCGTCCTGGGAGGCGACGACGCCGCCCAGTGCGGCGGGTTTGGCCCATGCGGAGAGGGTGAACGCGGAGGACATCGACAGCGCCGCTGCGCTGGTCATCGATCCGGTGCTGGATCCGTCCAGGGCCAGGGTCGGGGAGTACAGATCGTCGTCGCTGTCCCACGTGGCGCCCGCGCCTGCGCCGGTGAGGGGCAGGGCAGTGGTGCCGGTGGTGTCGGCGGCAGTCGTGGCGGTGCCGTCGGTGGCGTCGGCCAGCGGCCAGGTGTGGGAGTCGGTGACCAGCGCCTGGGCGGGCTGGGCCGTCAGGGTAGTGCCGTTGAACAGCAGCGCGGTGGTGACTCCAGAGCTGGTGGTGGTCCACAGGTCCGGGGTGTTGTCGGCGTTCAGGTCGGCGGCCTCGATCAGCGGCACTGCGCTGCTGGGGAAGCCGCTGCCCGCGGCCTGGATTGGGGTGACCGTGCTGCCGTAGGCGAGGTTTTGCAGATCGGTGGGGGAGTAGTAGTAGAGCTGGCCGCCGGTGTTGTTGCGGGCGAACAGGGCGGGCTGGCCGCCTATGAGGCTGGTGGTGATGTTCCAGCCGCTCCAGTCTCCGGTTCCGGAGGGGTTGGTGGCCGACAGCAGCAGTGCGTTATCGATGCCGCCGAAGGCCCCCGCCACGGGGTTGCTGGGTTCGTCCCACAGCTGCCCGTTGTTGACCATCAGCAGGTCGGGGTAGCCGGTGTCGGGGTTGCCGTTGAGGAGGTTGTACAGCCCGCCGCCGTTGGCGAGGGAGGTGGCTGCGTGATCGTCCTGGTCGGTGAACACGGTGGGATTGACGTTGGCCTGGTCGCCGCTGAAGGGTTGCAGGGGCGAGCCGTCGCCGCTGCCGTAGAGGATGCTGCCCCGTCTGGTGGCCGGGTCGTAGTCCAGGACGTCGTTGAGGCCCGCGCCGGTGTTGAAGTGCCCGGTGATGGCCTGGGTGCCATTCCAGTCGGCGGGGCTGCCGGCGCTGTTGGCTCCGGTGCCTTGCACACCGAGATTGCTGGCGGTGGCATTGAGTTGGCCGGCGCTGGCGCCGTGGGCGAGCCACAGTCCGCGGGGCAGGTTCGCCTGGGCGCCGACCCCGGTCAGGTCGGGCAGTCCGTCGCCGGTCAGATCCCCGTCGGCGGCGGTGGCGGCCGGGCTGGCGATGATCACGCAGTTGGCGGTGTCGCCGATGTTGCCGCCGGGTGAGACGGCGGTGACGGTCAGCACGTTCGTACCCCGGGTGGGCTTCACGCCGATGCTGGTTTCGCTGGTCGCCGCCGGGGTGGCGCCGTTGAGCTGGTAGAGGTAGCTGGCCGTACCCGAGCCGTTGGGGGTGAGGGTGAACGCGGCGGGGACACCGACTTGGTAGGTCACCGTGCTGTCGGAGGTTCCGCAGTCGAAGGAGGCGCTGTCGGTGATCTGTGGGGCGCCCGGCCGGGAGGCGTCGAAGTTGAACTTGCAGGTTGCGGAGGTGGCTGAGGAGTAGGTGCCGTCGGAGACGGTGGCGTTCCAGGAAACACCCAGCACGGAGGTGCCGGCGGCCGCTTGCAGGACGGATTTCTTCAGTACGTAGACCGCGTTGGTGCCGGAGGCTGCGGTGACGACCGGTTTGGCGATCTGGGCACCACCGGTGGTCTTGGTGATGTTCAGGGTGGTCTTGAGGGTGCCGCCGTCCGCGTCGGCGACCTTGGCGTAGAGGGTGACGTCACCGTTGCCGACGGTCTTGATGGAGCTGGTGCAGGTGGTGGCCGGGGAAGTGGTCAGCGGGGTAGGCGTCTTGGGCTTGTGATCGTAGGTGGTGGTCATCGACATGGTCGCGTGGTCGAACTTCTTCCACCCGTACTTGTTGTCCTCGTCCGCCTCCCCGGCCCGCAAGCCGAGGGTGATGGTGCTGGCGGTGCCGGCGCTGGCCACACCTTGCATTGCCGACTTCACATCCCAGCCGATGGACTTCGCGGGGCAGGAGGAGGAGTAGCCGTGCGCCTCGGTCTGCGAGTCGAGCTGGGTCGTCCAGCTGGGCTGATGGGCCCAGGTGGTGGCGGAGCTGATGGACCCGGTCTGCCACACCTCAACGGGGGTGGCGGTGCACGAGGGGGCGTAGGTCTCGGTGGCGTAGAAGGTCGAGGACAGGACGGTCGCGCCGTACAGACGGCCGTCCACCGACAGCCGGGCGTACGTGCGGGACTTGTGGTACGGGGTTTCCCAGCCCTGGTAGCCCACGTGCAGTCCGGCAGGGTCGGTGGTCCCCCAGTTACTGGTGTTGGGCGTGGAGGAGCTGACCCAGGTCCAGCCGGTCAGTTTGCCCCCGGCTGCCGTATATGACGGATCGATGTACAGGGGAAAGACGGTCGAGGACCCGGTGAGCAGGTCCGCGTCCGGCGTGAGTTGGATGCTGCCATCGGTGTAGGAGGCCACGACCGGGGCGACATGCGCGCCGATCCCCGGCGCCTCCGCCGAAGAGCCGTCCGAGTTGCCGTCCGCTTCCACTCCGGCAGCTACCGATTTCGAGCGGGCGGTCGAGGCCGTGGTGGAGGCCGCAGCAGGGGTGGCGGAGTCCCACATGCGCGGGGCCGGAGCGGCGAAGACAGTCCGCCCGGCCGGGTCCTTGGCAGTGAAGTTCCCCGAACCATCCGTGGCCGGCGACACGTGCTTGGCTTCGGTGGGGAAGGTGATGGTCGCCAACGCCGGGTTGGCTGCCGCCTGGGCGGTCTTGACCACGAGGACTTCGGTGAAACCGCCCTGTTCGTCGGCGGTGATTTTCAAGTCCACCGAGGGAAGCACCGCGGGGTAGGTGGCACTCGGCCCGTCCAGGACCGGATCCGGGAGGGTGCCGAGCGTGTCGGGCACGCTCAGGGACAGCGACTTTCCCAGGTCCTTCATCATGGCCAGCGGTCCGTCGCCCCCTCCTGAGAGGGTAAGGCCACTCGTGCTCAAGGTCGGTGCGAGCGTGCCGTCGCCATGCCGCACCAGCGTGGCGTCCAACTTCTTCCACGCCCCGCCCGTGTACTTACGGACGGGCGCGACCGACTGCGTCAGCGTGAACGTGCCGTCGGGGTTGGCGACCTCCAGCTCGGTTGGTGTGGTCGCAGCCTCCACGTCGACCGCCTCGCCCGTGGCCTGTGCCTGCTGTGAGGCCCGGTCCTCATCCAGCAGCGTCTTCTGAGCGGGGTCGGACGCTGTGGCATCGGGGGTAGCGGCATGGGCAGGGGGCGAGATGCCTTGAAGCGTGAGCGCGCTGAGCGCGGCGGCGAGGACGGCGCCGAGCAGGCGGCGTCTCGGGGTGGGTCTCATGCTCGGTGGGTCCCTTAAGTCGAGTGGTGGACGGTTGTGACCTGCCCGTATGGCAGGTGACCAGTGGACCCGCTGCGAGCAACTGCCCCGAGACCTATTGGCCGTTAAGCAGCGGATTTGCCGTAATCACGCCGTGAAGATTTTGCCAATCCATGAAAAGATCTTGTGCGGAGATATCCGACCTTGCGGGATTCATCCCCCCACCCCTTCCTGCCATAGTCCGCAGCACGCACGTGAGTTGATCACTCTGCGTCGTGCGTGGCGCATGCGTTTTCGGCGTAGAGGGTTGGGTGGGGGCAGTCATGGTTCGCACGGTGCGGTCGCGTTGGGGTGCACATCGGGAAAGTCTGCGATGGCGGTCTATCGCGGGCCTGATTTTCCTGGCACTCATTTCGGCTCTGCTGGGAACCCCGTCGGCGGCCGCCGCGTCCGGGCGGGCCGGCGCTCCTGCGGTGTCACGAACCAAGTCTGTTTCCGGCGGGCGGACTTTGGCGACGAAGAAAATCAAGGTCACCGACCAGGCGAAGCGCCCTTATCGCCCCGCAGCACCCCAATGGCCGGGCGCGGAGGAAGGCGCAGCCGCCCTGGCGGGGCCGGCTGGGGGCGCGCAGCACGGTGCCGTATCGGAGGTGAAGGGCACGCCGGTGTGGGCGCGTTCGGTTGCCCCGAGTAAGGGTGCTTATCAGGGCCCCGGCAGCGTGTCTGTGCGCGTGTTGCCGCACCAGAACGCCACGAAACTGGGCGTGACTGGTGTGGTGTTTACCGTCGGTGCAGGGTCATCGGGGCGCGGCGACGTGCAAGTCGGCCTCGACTACGGCACGTTCGCCGAGTCGGTGGGTGGCAACTACGCCTCCCGCCTGCACCTTGTGAAGCTTCCGGCCTGCGCCTTGACCGATCCGGAGCGGGCGGCGTGCCGCAAGCAGACGCCTGTGCCCACTCATCGCAACGCTTCTGCCCGGGAGCTCGCGACCACGCTGACGCTCGGCAGTGCGCGTCCCGTTGCCCCGCGGACCACCGCGGCCGGCGGATCGACGGTGACGCAGTCCGCGTACACCACGCCTGCTTTCGCCGGCTCGGAGGCGACGGTGCTGGCGGCGACCACCGGCGCGGGTGCGGATGGAGGCGAGGCAGGCAGCTTCGGCGCCACGGCACTCGCACCGTCAGGCTCGTGGAGCGGCGGGGGCTCGGCCGGGGCATTTACGTACAAATACCCGATCGCTCTCGCAGGATCATCAGGAGGTCTGAAGCCGTCGGTGGGTCTGTCCTACAACTCGGGATCGGTCGACGGGAAGACTTCCTCCACGCAGGCTCAGTCCTCCTGGGCAGGTGATGGATGGAACACCCCTGACTCGTACATCGAGCAGAGCTTCGCATCATGCTCGGACAGTCCGGAAGGCAGCGCCTCGCCTGTCGCCAGTGGCGATGAATGCTACGACGGCCCGGTTTTGACCCTGTCCCTGAACGGCTCGACGACCGCCCTGGTCAAGGACTCCAGCGGGGCCTGGACGCCGGCCGAGGACAACGGGTCGATCGTCAGTCACATCACCGGATCCAACAACGGGACCGGCACGTACAACAGCGACTACTGGACCGTCACTGAGCGCGACGGTACAAGGTATGAATTCGGGCGAAATCAGCTGCCAGGCTGGTCCTCGGGTAAGCCGGTCACCAACTCGGTCGACAGCGAGCCGGTGTACTCCGCGCACTCAGGTGACCCGTGCTACGACGCCTCCGGCTTCGCCTCCTCCGTGTGCAAGATGGCCTACAAGTGGCACCTGGACTATGTCGTGGACACCGATGCGAACGCGGTGGCGTACTACTACGGACAGGACACCAACTACTACGGCGAGAACAAGGGAGCGAACAACGTTTCCTACGTCCGCGACTCGTACCTGAACCGGATCGACTACGGCTTCCGCAACGGCGGCGCCTATGGCACTGTTCCCGACCAGGTCTTCTTCACTACTGCCCGCCGCTGCACACTGACCACCTGCGATGCACTGTCTGCCAGTACCGCAGCCGCGCAATACCCGGACGTGCCCTTCGACCTGGTGTGTGCTTCCGGAGCGAAATGTACTTCGCAGTCGCCGTCGTTCTTCTCCACGGTGCGGCTCTCGTCGATCACCGTAAAGCAGTACAGCGTCGCCAGTGCCAAGTATCTGCCGGTGGACACCTACACCCTGCACGAGTCCGAACCGGCTACCGGCGACGGCACCTCACCGACCCTGTGGCTGTCATCCATCACGCACGAAGGCGATGACACAACCGCCGGCGGATCCACCTCACCCGTCGCACTGCCGGATGTGAAGTTCACAGCCGTCGACTTGCAGAACCGCGTCAACACCTCCTCCTTCCCGGGCCTGTACCGCTTCCGCATCGCGTCCGTTACCAACGAGATGGGCGGGGTGACCTCCGTCAGCTACGGACTTCCGGACGCCTGCACCGCTTCATATGTGGCAAGCGCGACGCCATCCAGCAACACCAAGTCGTGCTACCCGGTGTCATGGACCCCCAGGGACTACGAAGCTCCGATCACCGACTGGTTCGAGAAGTACGCGGTCACCCAGGTACTCGAGTCCGACACCACCGGCGGCGCGGTGGCCAAGCAGACCGACTACACCTACAACGGTGGCGCGGCCTGGCACCACGACGACAACGAGGTCGTGAAGGCCAAGTACCGCACCTGGGGCCAGTTCCGCGGCTACGCAAGCGTCGAGACCCAGACTGGCGACGGCGCCAACGACCCCAAGACCGAATCCGTCACCTCCTACTACCGCGGCATGGACGGCGACTGGCTCTCCTCGAGCGGCACCCGCTCCGTCTCGGTCACCGACTCGCAAGGCGGCACCCACACCGACAGCGACCAACTCGCCAGCATGCCGCTGGAATCGACCACCTACAAGGGAACCGGTGGAGCGGTGGACCAATCCACCGTCACCTCCTACTGGGTCTCCGCGCCGACCGCCACCCGCACCCGTGCCGGGCTACCGGACCTGACCGCGAACGCGACGGCCACAGCGGAGAGCTGGAACCGTCAGGCGATCACGGACGGTGGAACCACCACCTGGCGTTACACGGAGACAGACAACACCTTCGAAGTGTCCCCGTCAGACGCTAACTTCGGTCTCGTCAAAAACAGTTACACCCACACGGTCCCGGTGAACAGCGCCTACGACCAGTGCACGACGACGATCTACGCCAAGCCCAATACCGGATTGAATCTGGTCGGCCTGATCGCGTCCACGGAGAAGGATTCCGTCGCCTGCTCCGGATTCACCGAGAACAGTCCCGCCACCGTCCCCAAAAACCTCAACACTCTTGACGCGCCCACCACCGTCAAACGCCCCGACCAGGTCGTTTCCGCCACCGAAAGCTTCTACGACGACCCGGCGTTCGCCACGACCTTCCCCCAGAACGCCGCACCCACGTCCGGTAACGCCACCATGATCCGCGCCGCGTCCGGTTACAGCGGCGGATTCACCTGGCAGACCCAGAGCCGCACCACCTACGACCCTTACGGCCGCCCCCTGGACACTTATGACGCAGCCGGCAACAAGACGATCACTACCTACACCGTCGACAGCGTCGGGCTGACCACAGGCGCCCAGGCCACCAACCCGAAGGCTCAAAGCACCAGCAGCACCCTGGATCCCACCCGCGGGCTCACCCTCACGGCCACTGACGCGAACAAGATCACCAGCACCGTGCAGTACGACGCCCTCGGACGCACCACGGCCATCTGGGAGCACAACCGCACCACCAGCGCGCCCGCCGACGCCGTGTACACCTACACGGTCACCCCGACCGGTTTGTCCGGCACGACCACCAAGGAACTCAACGACTCGCTGGGCTACGCCACTTCGGTCAGCGTCGTTGACTCCCTGGGCCGAGACCGCCAGACCCAGTCACCGACCCCGCAAGGCGGCCGGCTGATAACCGAGTCGTTCTACGACTCCCACGGGTGGGTCCGCAAGAAGAACAACAGCTACTGGGACAGCGCAGCCACCCCCACGCTGACCGGCACCCTGACCTCGTTCCAGGACTCCGAGATCCCCAATCAGGACCTGTACACCTTCGACGGCCTCGGCCGCGTGGTGGTGGACGACTCCGAGCAGTACTCCAACCCCGACCTCAAGCGCGAGACCACCACCGTCTACAACGGGGACAGCACCACGGTCATCCCGCCCAACGGCGGCACCGTGAAGTCCGCCCGTACCGACGCCGCCGGCCGCTCCTCCGAAATCGACTCCTACAGCGGCAAGCCGACGCTGACCAAACCGTCCAACACGTTCACGGGAAACTGGTTCGTCACCGGTGGCACCAGCAACGCCATCACCTACGGCTACGACGGCCACGACAAGCAGAACACCACCACCAGCGGCGGAAGTACCTGGAGCACCACCTACGACCTGCTCGGCCGGGCCACCGTCAAGACCGACCCGGACGCCGGCGCCACCCACCTGTTCTATGACGCCAACGGCAACCTCACCCAGAGCACGGACGCCCGCACCGCCAGCACCTCCTTCACCTACGACGTGCTGAACCGCAAGACCGGCCAGTACGCCTCCACCACTGACGCACAAACCGCAGGCGCCGGCGGCAACCAGATGGCCGGCTGGGTGTACGACAACGACAACGCCGTCACCGGTGTCAACAACGCCATAGGCCAGGCCACCACCGTGACCGCCTACAACAGTGGCTCTGCCTACGTCACCCAGCAACTGAACTTCAATGCCTTCGGCGAATCCCTGGGCGAATCCGTCACAATCCCCGCCGCCCTGGGGGCGCTCGGCGGCAAGACCTACACCTTCAAACACACCTACAGCGCCGACACCGGCCTGCCCTACTCCGACAACTATCCGCTCGGCGGCGGACTGCCCAACGAGATTGTCAGCCGCACCTATTCCACCGCGCTGGATCTGCCCAACGGGCTCGGCAGCACCAGCTACGGCTACGCACAGGGCACCACTTACAGCGCCTACGGCCAGGTGCTCCAGGAGACCCTCGGAAGCGGCACCAACCTTGCCTACCTCACCAACGCCTACGACCCGCACACCGGCGCGCTGACCGACCAGCTCGTCACGCGCTCCACCGCTACCCCGGCCAAGGTCGACGAACAGGCCTACGCCTACGACCTGGCCGGCAACCTCACCAAACAGACCAGCACGCGCCTCGGCGCCACGGCTGCCACCGAGGCCCAGTGCTACCAGTACGACCAGCTCGACCGCCTCACGCAAGCCTGGACCGCAACCGACTCCTGCGCCGCCACACCCACCACGGCCAACCACGCCACGGTCGGCGACCAACTCGCGGGCGGCGCAGCCTACTGGACCACCTGGAGCCTCGATCTCCTTGGCCAGCGCAAGACCCAGGTCGACCACTCGACCACAGGGGGCACCGATACGACCACCAGCTACATCTACGACGGCAACGGCAAGAAGCAGCCCCACACGCTGACCGGCACCCAGGACACCGGCGCAAGCAACGCCACCACCTCCGCCACCTACGACGACAGCGGCAACACCCTCACCCGCAACACCGTCACCTCCGGCAACCAGACCCTGAACTGGAACAACGCCGGACAGCTGACCCAGATCAGCGGCGGCAAGACCGGCACAACCAGCTACATCTACGACGCCTACGGCCAGGTGCTCGCCCAGACCGACCCCTCTAGCACCACCCTCTACCTGCCCGGTGAAGAACTCACCCTCACCGGCACCACCACAACCGGTGTCCGCCACATCCCCCTCCCCGGCGGCGGCACCGTCGTCCGCACCGGAACCAGTACCAACTACAAGTTCCAGTTCAGCGACCAGCACGGCACCAGCGGACTGCTCCTCGACAACACGGCGCAGACACCCACCTGGCGCCAGTTCACCCCCTACGGCGACAGCCGCGGCACCACCGTCACCTGGACGGACAGCCGAGGCTTCCTCAACGCCCCCAACAACACCAACACGGGCCTCACACTCCTCGGAATACGGGAGTACGACCCAACACTTGGGCGCTTCATCAGCCTCGACCCACTATTCGAAGCAACCGATGACCAGCTCCTCAACGGCTACAGCTACACCTCCAACAACCCCATCGGCCAATCCGATCCGACCGGACTGTGCCCACGCGATCTGTGCGACGGATATGGCCAAAACCCCGGCCAGGCACAGGGCACCCACGCAACACCTTCCGACAGTAAAGACGCACCGGACTCGACCGTCGTCGACCAGGACCTGAAGCTACCTCCGGGCTTCAACAACGGACATCCCGAGAAATTCCTCAAGGCCTATTTCAAGGCGCGCAAGCATTGGGTGCTCCACGATGGCCACCCCAATCCCGTAGATGAATATTCGGCGGCCCAAGAAGCCTGCCTGTCTACCAAGGGGGCCTGTACTAGCCGTGAAACATTGCAATTCGGAATGTTGCGGATGATAGCTCTGACTGTCATCGCGATGACAGTCGGCGGCGGCGAGCGGCCAGGATCCGGCGAGAATATGAGGGCTCTGTGGAAAGGCCTCCTTCCTAATGGCGGAGTAGCGCGCGGGCTCAAGCAGTACATGACTACCTCCAACTATTCCGCGTGCAGTTTTTCGCCCGAAACTCCCGTCCTCATGGCCATGGGCAAAACCAAGCCCATCGGGAAGATCGAAGTTGGTGACGAGGTCGAAGCCGCCGACCCCGCGACCGGCAAACACCAAGGCACCCGTACGGTCCAGGCCACCTGGACCAATCACGACGATGACCTCATTGATCTCACCATCAACACCGGTCATGGCAGTACCGCTATCGTGCATACCACCTCGAAACATCCCTTCTGGGATGACTCAGCCCATAAGTGGATCCCGGCCGGACGCCTCACGCCAGGCCACGCGCTCAACACTCCCGGCAATGGGCATGCATCCGTTGTCTCCACCCACGTGACGCCCGGTTCTGCGAATCGGTGGAACGTCACCGTCGAACAACTACACACGTACTATGTGCTGGCGGGCGAGACGCCGGTCCTCGTTCACAATGCCTGCCCTCTGAAACTCGAGGGGGTTGACGACTATTTGCATGAGCAGGTGCAAAAAGTTGTCGATGCTTATGACGAGACAGGTGCGCCTCCGTCCGGTGTTATGCAGGGCGGTGCCAATCCGGACAATGTGGGAGTATACCGCGGGCATAACATTCCTGGCGGCGGAAGCGATAAGCCTTTCGGCTACTGGACCGAGATGGATGTCTGGCCGACCGAACCCGGCGGAAGGCGCGGCGGCATGGGGCGTATCGTCATCGGGGAGAGAGGCGAGACCTGGTATACGCCTCACTATAAGCCTGGAACATGGACGCTCATTCGAGAGGGGTGCAGCTGTGGCCGGTACGGCGAGTAATGGGGCAAGGGGGAAGTGGGAGCTACTGAGGTCGACTCCCGCCGACACGAGTGACCCCTATGTCATTTCGGCGCGGCGAAGGCTGGCGCGATGGGAGGAAGTCAGTGCGGCAAGGCTCGGAATTGGCGAGCGCCCATTCCTAATTCAAAGAGAAGAGTATCTGCGAATTAGAAGCGAATTCGAGGGTCCGGATGTAACTCTCCTCGAAATCGATGCGAGCAATGTCACCACAGAGGAAGACTTCCTAATTTTGCTCGGGAAGGTGTATGGATTTCCAGAATACTATGGGGAGAACTGGGATGCCTTTCTCGATTGCTACGCAGATGTGGTAGAGGCCGACGACTCTCCGGTCGTTATGGCCCTTTGTGGCCTCTCGAACTTCTGCGAGTCGAACTTTCGGACATTTATTCGGTCGGTGTACGAACTGGAATCTATTACTGAGTCCATCTCCCTATTCCGGTCGGTGATTCCGAGGAAGGTTATTAATCTTTACCCCGGAGATTGGTCAGCGTTTTCCGGTTTGGCCGATTCGGACCCAGGGTGATCGATCGTTTGCTCAGGATGACGTAGGAGGGGTCCGGCACCGTCACTGGTGCCGGACCGGCTTCAAGCGGATAAGAGTGCTTCATTCAAGGAAACTGTCTGGTGGCGCGGGATCGACGTCGCTGCCTATTCGGAAACTTATCTTACGTATAATCCTGCCAGCGTTTCGTGTATTCGCATAATGGCCCGCAAAGGGCGAATTCATCGGCAAATCAAGCTAGATATTGAGGCGGCGGAACGCGCCTCGGATGTTTCCATCTTGACGCTCTTGGATGACTATTGCGTTGGCGAGCCCGGCCCGTGTCCATTTAGCTGAAGCGTGTACCGAGGATTTATCGGCAATTGTAGATTCCAACCGATCGCCGAGGCCCCGAAGGACTGGCCTGTCGGCCCTGACCGCTCGGGCCGGTCGGCCCGCTCAGGACGCCAGCGGCTGTTTGTGCGGGTCCGGCGCCAGGGAGCGGATGCCGGGTATCGGCGAGGGCAGTAGCCAGAGCAGTGAGAGCACTCCGCCGGCGGCGCCGATGACGAGCGTCTCCCGGAGTCCGGCCGTTGTGGCGAGGAGGCCGCCGGTCACGGCGCCCAGTGGGCGGATGCCGTAGTTGAGCGTGCTGTACGCGCCGGCGACCCGGCTGCGCATGCCGTCGGGGATCACCGATGTCTGAAGGGAGTTGAGGTTGACGTCGAAGAGCATGACGCCGAACCCGGAGAGGAACTCGGCCGCGCCCAGCGCCCCGGTACGGGCCCACATCGGGCCGCCTGCGGCCGCGATGAGGGCGATCGGTGCGGGGAAGAGCACTGCGCCCACGGCGATGCTCCGTCCTATGCCGATCCACCGCGAAAGCCTCGGGGCGATCACCGCACCGAGGAGCGAGCCGGTCGCGCCGATACCGATGGCCGTGCCGATGACACCTGCGGTGAGGTCGAGGTTCCTGGTGGCGAAGAGGACGACCAGGCCGGTTCCCGCGACAAAGGTGAAGAAGTTGAGGGTCGCCGAGCAGCCGAGGGCCGCCCGCAGTACCGGGTGACGGACCACGAACGTCATCCCGTCCCTGGCGCGCCGCAGCAAGGAGGGCTCCAACCCCTCTTTAACGGGCGGCGGTTCGGCGACCCGTATACGGCCGATCAGAACCGCGGACGCCAGGAAGGTCAGGGCGTCGACGACGACGGCGACCGGCGCGGTCAGGACCTGGACCAGCACGCCGCCGACCGCCGGACCGGCGACGAAGGACACGGACCGGCTGGTGCTGAGCTTGCTGTTCGCGTCGACGTACGAAGCCCGTGGCACCAGATGGGCGAAGAAAGGCGGATAGGCGGTGTTGCCCACCACCGCGGCGGTGCCGGTCAGCAGGGCGACCGCGTACAACTGCCCGAGCGTCACCGCGTCCAGCAGCCAGGTGGCGGGCAGTGAGAGCAGTACGCCCGCCCGCACGAGGTCGGCGAGAACCATCAGGCGCCGCTTGCGGGGGCGGCCATCCACCCACGCTCCCAGGACGATGGCGAGGAGGTTCGGGGTCCAGACGAGGGCGGTCAGCCATGCCACTTGACCGGCCGAGGCGTGCAGCGCGCCCACCGCGATGAGGGGCAGGGCGAGTTCGGTGATGCGGTCGCCGAACTGTGAGATCGACTGGCCGGCCCAGAGGCGGCAGAACCGCCGGTCGCGCCAGAGGGACGCGGGTATGGCCGCGTCTACGGTAGTCACGACGCCGTTCCGCTCGACTGTTCCTCGATGTGCTCCGGCAGGAAGTACCGGAGCAGTCGTACGCCACGCACACCGGCGGGCCGCGCGGACGGATCGCGCAGCACATACGGCGCGACGATGCGCTCCATCTCCTCCTCGATGGCGGCCAGTTCATCGGCGGAGACGACGATTCCGGTGTTGGCGAGGCCCGAGAGCCGCAGCCAGTCCGGATCGAGCAGGGGTGCGGTGTCGTCGACCCACCGGTTCGCCGCGCTCTCGCCTCGCAGGAACATTTCCCGTGACAGTGCCCGCGCGGCG
>NZ_JAFLRJ010000023.1 GCF_017315755.1 Streptomyces beijiangensis | reverse complement strand
CACCCGAGCCGGGGCCCGCCGACCCCCCACCGCAACCCACCACAACGCCACATCCCGCGCCGCGCTCCTCCACTCGCATCCACACTGACTCCCATGCGCACCCTCACCTGGCGGGTCACCGAGAGCGGCGGCTACGAGACGTCCTGGATCACGCTCGATGCCACCACCCTCACCGCCCACGGCCGGATCTTCGGCGCCCTCCCGGACCCGTACTGGATCGCGTACGAGCTGGAGACCGACGAAAACTGGACCACTCGCAGAATGACAGTCACCTCTGACACCGAGACGTCCACACACCACCTGGACCTGCGCCGCGACGCGAGCACCCACACCTGGACGGCCAACGGAACGGCCCTCCCCTGGGCGACCGAGGCCCTCGACTGCGACCTGGGCCTCTCGCCCCTCACGAACACGATGCCGGTACTCCGCCACGACCTGCACCGCGCCCCGGGCACGCACGACTTCCTGATGGCCTGGATCCGGGTCCCCGACCTGACGGTCGTCCCTTCCCTCCAGACGTACACCCACCTGTCCTCGAACCGGGTCCGCTACACGTCGAACACGTTCCGCAGCGACCTCACGTACGACGAGGCGGGCCTGGTGGTCACCTACCCCGGGATGGCGCACCGCCTGACAGATGATGCCACTGACCTGCGAGAACGCTGAGACCGTAACGCGAGGTTACGGTCTCGGAAATCTCTCAGCGCTCGCTTCCGGTACGTTACGGACGAGCCCGAAGCCGCAACTTGGATTTGCGACTTCGGGCTCACCCCGTTGCGGCCCACCTACGGAAGCACGTAAACCGGCGCACCGTCCGACGCACACCCGGTCTGCCGCATACAGCCCCGCTTGAGCAGCATCCGCACGCAGTCGTGCACGCGATCCAGCGGCAGCCCCGTACGGCCGGCGATCTCCTCAAGCCGATACCGGGCCTCCCCCCGAACCAGCGCTGGCGCGAGATACGCCGCCACCGCATGCACATCGTCGGTGACAACCAAGTGCCGCTCACGCCAAGTGGCCAGCAACTCCTGGGGCGTTACTGTCGGCTCGGCGGCCGCAGGCTGCCGAGACTCCAGCCGGTCCGCAAGCCGGTCGATCGAACCACCGATCCGGTGAAGTGCCTCGGCCATCGCGCTCCGGCTGCGATTGGCTTCCCGCAACAGCTCATTGCGCTCCGCTTCCCAGACGGCGAACGCCTCGTCCGCACGAATGTTCCGCTCCTCGAGCCGCACGATGGCATCGGCAACCTGCTGAGGCATCGCGTACGCCACCCCACTGTCCGGGGCAGGTTGCACCGAGGCCGGCTCAAGCGCGTACGAACCATCATGTTGGACGGTGGCGACAACCTCGGCCACCCACTTCTTGAACGGCACACAATCCGGCTTTGTGCACGCGCCGACGAGCTGGATCATCCCCTGCAAGTTCACCATCCTCATCGACTTCTTGAGCCCGTGACCTGCCATGTTGCGCGAAGCGTCTATGGGATAGACGCTTCGCGCAACATCTCCCAGACTCTGTTGCCACTCTGCTGCAACGTGCTGGAGAAGAGCCTGGCGGGTGTTCACGTAGCCAAGATTCCCCGCAACATCTACCGCCGGGAACCAGTGCTCCCCGCTCGGCAACGTCACCCTCCGGACCCGCGCGCCCGTCGCCGCGTAGACGAAGTCACTGACATCGATCGCGTCCTGCTGCGCCGCCGACTGTCCCGGCGTCGTGTTCTGCTCGTACATCGAGCATCACCTCCATCGCGGAACATAAATGCGCGTCCATGCAACGCCCTTGGACAGAAAGGATGTTCACCCATTGGGGGACAGAAGAATCGTTTCTCGCACACCAGTACGCTTCCTTCCCTGTCCCCACAGCACGACACGGAGGCCCCCAGGTGCAAGAAGCGCTGTACGTCAGGTTCCAGGGAACGACCCGAACCCCCCGCGGCAACTACCCCGGAGTCTTCGGCCTCGCCAACGGACTGGCCCGCGAGGGCAGGCTGACTCCCGAGCAGCACCGCTTCTGGCGCGCCAACAACGACTGGTACGACGCCAACTACACCAACCCCACGACCATTGACCCCACGGTCTACGACCCACGGACCAACCCCGGCGCCGCCGCCTGGTTCAAGGTCAGCTCCCAGCAGCTCGTCAGCCGCGTGGACGGCTATCTGGAGCTCCTCGCCGCGCACGGGGTCGAGTGCCGGCGGCTGGAGTCCTCGAACCCCGGGACGATCATTTACGAGGACGAGTACCAGATCGTCGTCGTACCGACCTTGCGCGAAGCCTCTGACCGGTAGCCGCCACCCTGCCGCCCTGGCCCCTGGACGTCAGATCGTCATCTGAGTCTGAGCACCACGAATCCGGAGTCCGACGCGGAGTCCGTCTCTGAGCGAGGAAGAAGTACGGGACGCGATCGGTGACACACCCGTTGGCGGCTCGCCGTTCAGAAGGGCGGCGGGTCCGTGCGGGTGGGTGAACGATCCGCGGCCTTCAACACGTTGATTACGCGCTCGTGGGTGTCGCCGACCTGGTCGACTACACGCAGTCGGACGAACACGCTCTCCACCTCGCGCATGGCCTTCTCAGCGAACCAGCTCAAGAGCTGGAGCTGCTGTCCGGGGATGGGTCGACCACGCCCCACGACGTGCAGCGCGAAGTCTTCCCTGTTCAAGAGCCCTCGGGACTCGATCGATGCCGTCGCAACCTGATGAGTCACCCATGCCGAAGAGTTCGTGGCACCGTCGGCGCGCGCCGAGGACGTGTAATCGATCCAGTAGCTCAGATCTTCTGTGACGGCCACGCCCTGACCACCGTTGTAGAAGTGGCTCACCCAAGCCAGTTGAACGCCTGGAGCGACGTCGGCGATGACACGCCCGAAGAACCCGAGTGCCGGCCGGATCGTGCGCGCGTACTGAGCACGAGCCAGCGTGGCTCCACCCGTGGCGAGCACTCCCGCCACAGCACTCTGGATGTCCAGAAGCTTGAGCTTCCAGGGCCAGGTGCGGAGCAAGCGCTGCGGCAGATTTTCGCGGAGCAAGGTGTAGCTGAGGAGCAGTAGTGCCAGTCCCACGAGTACGAGTAATAACCGCGAGAACAGCCCGCTTCGGTGGATCACTCGCTGCGCCGTCTCCATAGCCCGCCCCGTTCAGCTCACGTGTCGTTGATCGAGACTGTAAGGAGCACGCTCAGGGCTGGGAAGGGGGAGTATGCGGTACGCAGGGGCGATGCCCGCTGGCCGGCCCTCCTTTGCTGTACTTCGCTGCTGTACGCACAAAGCGAGAGGCCCCCAGGATTTCTCCTGGGGGCCTCTGGCCTGCTGTGCACTCGGCAGGATTCGAACCTGCAACCTTCTGATCCGTAGTCAGATGCTCTATCCGTTAAGCTACGAGTGCTTGGCGTCTGGGGCTTTTCTGCCTCGTCGGCGTTGCAAGAAGAACATTACATGACCTGCGGCCTGAGGTGAAATCGATTGGCCGTACCCATGCTGAGCTGGGAAAACACCGAAGCCCCGTCCTTGCGGACGGGGCTTCGGTGACCCGGCTGCGGAGGCGGGGGGATTTGAACCCCCGATGGGCTTTAAGACCCAAACCGCATTAGCAGTGCGGCGCCATAGACCGGACTAGGCGACGCCTCCAGTGCACCCGCGCGAGCGCGATGTGCTGCGTGCAGATGATGACACAGCCTTGCGGGGTGTCACCAATCCGCCCCCACGGTACAAGGCAGGTGGGCGGCAGGGCAAAGCCCTTCGTACTCGCGCAACGCCGGGGGCGGTGGAGCGTTAGAAGGGGCGAGAGATTCCGGTGAGGTTCGTTCCTGAGGAGTACGTCATGATGCGCCGTCTGCTGACCGGGGTCATCGTTGCTGTCTGCGCTTCCGCCGGTGTGGTCCCCGCCGCCGGGGCGTCCGTGCTGCCGGGGTCCGGTGACCGGCTCACCGTCACCGTGTCCGGGTCGGGCAGTGCGGGCGGGGACGGGACCTTTCAGCTCGTCTGCGGGCCCGTCGGGGGCGATCACCCCCGGGCGGAGAAGGCCTGTGAGCAGCTGGATGAGCTGGCGCGGGGCGGGAGCGATCCCTTCGCGCCCGTGCCGCGGGACGCGATCTGCACCATGCAGTACGGAGGGCCCGCCACCGCCCGCGTCACCGGCAGCTGGCAGGGGCGGAGCGTCGATGCCGTCTTCGGCCGGGGCAATGGGTGCGAGATCTCGCGGTGGGATGTGATGGGGCCTGTGCTGCCGGAGACAGGGCTGGAGACAGGGCTGGAGGCAGGGTCGGAGGCAGGGCCTGGCGGAGCCGTCTGAGCGCCGGCGTACACGCCCGTTCACAGATCCTTGGTGAGAGCTCCCCCTCATCCGCCGTCGCGCGGAATGCCGCTGCCTTTAGACTCCCATGCACAGTGCTTGAAGAGACAGGCGCAAGGTGCAGTAGTTCTGGGAGGAAGCGTCGTTGTGAGCAGCAGGCCATCCCGAGGCGCTGCTCGCCTCGCAGCCATACTTGACGCCCTTCCCGACGGGCTGTTGCTCGTCAACGCCAACGGCACGGTCGTCAACGCCAACACCATCGCCCTCGAGGCCTTCGAGGCGCCGGGCACGGCGCTCGTCGGGCGGGGGCTGCTCGATCTGCTGCCGGAGTTCGACTCGCGGCTGATCCCGGGCACGATGCGACGGCCGGAGAGCGCGGACGAGCAGGGCAGGACCAGGCCGACGCGGATGCACGCGCGGCGTACCGACGGCAGCGAGTTCCCCGCCGAGGTGACCAGCGCCAATCTTGAGGACGGGCGCGAGGCCTATGCCTCGTACAACGGGTACAGCGGTGACGAGCTGCTGATGCTGGTCGTCAGGGATCTTTCGGGGACTGTCGACACCGAGGCCGAGCTCGCCCGGTCGCAGCGGCAGACCGAGATGATCCTGCGGGCCGCGTCCGAGGGTGTCGTCGGGACGGACACGGAGGGGCGGGTCGTTCTCGTCAATCCGTCCGTCGCTCAGATTCTCGGGTTCCGGGCCAGTGAGCTCGGCGGCAAGGAGCTGCATCCGCTGGTGCAGCACTCGCGCGCCGACGGGGAGCCCTTCCCGTACGAGGAGAGCGCTCTCGCCGACACTCTGCGGTCCGGGCGCAAGCACCGGGTGCGCGGGCAGGTGCTGTGGGCCAAGGACGGCAGTGTCGTACCGGTCGACATGACCACCGCGCCCGTACGCGACGGGGAGCAGCTGGTCGGCGCCGTGCTGACGTTCGCCGACCGGCGGCCGTACGAGAAGCAGGTGAAGCTCCATGCGGCGGAGCTCAAGGAGCGCGACGAGCGGTACGCGGCCGATCTGAAGGATCGCGACGAGCGGTTCGCCGCCGAGTCCAAGGAGCGCGAGGAGCGGCACGCGGCCGAGACCAAGGCGCGCGAGGAGCAGCTCGTATCGCTGGAAGGGCGGCACCGGCAGCTGACCGCCGTACTGGGCGACGCGCTGCGCGGGCCCCTGGAGGAGCTGCGCGGGGAGCTGGGTGCGCTGGCCGCCGACCCGGCCGGGCAGCTGTGGCCCGAGGCGAATCAGATTCTTCATCATCTGGCTGCCGGGTACGCGCGGATGACCACGCTGGTGGACGGTGTACTCGCCTATCAGCGGCTCGACGCGGGTGCGGACGAGCTGCGGAAGAGCAAGGTGATGCTCGATGCCGTGGTGGCAGCGGGTGTCGAGGGCGCCGTGGAGCTGATCGGGCCCGGGAGGGCTCAGTTCGCTGTTCATGCGCCGCCCATAGAGGCCGAGGTGGACGGCGACCGGCTGGCCGCCGCTCTGGCGCATCTTGTCGCCGATGTGGCGGGCGTGGACGCGACCGGCAAGACGCGGGTGGCGCCCGGCGGGGCCTATGTGGACTCGACGATCGTGGTGGCCGTCGCTCAGCGTGGGGAAGTTGTACGGATCGAGGTGCGCGGGCCGTACAGCGGGGGAGACCCCGTGCACGAGCCGATCGTGCGGGGCATCGTGCGGGCGCACGGCGGGGTGCTGCAGACGCATGAGGTGCCGGGGATGACCGGCAGTGCCTATGTGCTGGAAGTGCCGTTGGGGGACGGTGCGGGGATGATCTCGCCGCCCGAGGAGGAGGCCGCTGCGGCGCCTTCGCTCCCTGCGCAGCAGGACGGCAACGGGTCGGGCGGCGGCCGGCGGCGGGCCCGGCGGGCCTCCACGGACGCGTTCCTGGACAGTCCGGTCGAGGGCCCGGCGCCGGCGACGGAGCCGACGGGGCGGCGGCGTGCCGCGCCTTCCGCGGCGGGCACATCGGCCGCCGCGGAGATTCCGGCACAGGCCCAGTCGCAGACGGACCGGGCTGCCGAGGGTTCCGTGGTGACCGCCTCCGAGGGCGCTGCCGCGCAGTCCGGCGGCGGGCGTGCCGCGCTGGGCGAGACCGTGCCGCCGCAGGGTGTGCCCGCCGACGGAGGGGGCGCTCCTGCCGGGCGTCGTGCCCGGCGGCCCGAAGGGGCACTGGAGATCGAGAGCGGGCTGCCTTCTTCCGTACCAGCAGGCCAGACCCCCGGCGCAGAGGCCGCGCCGCAGGGCCAGCCCGCCGGGAGACGTGCCCGGCGCGCGCTCGCCACCTCACCGGCTTCGACTCCGGCCGAGGCGCACGCCCCGCGCAGTCCGTTCGCGCTGCCGCCGGCGGAGGCCGACCGGGGGCGTGACCTCGGTGACGTACAGCAGCAGGCGCAGGAGCACCCCGCGGAGACGGCCGGGACGGGGCAGACGGGGCAGACCCCCGCCGCGGGCGTTCCCGCGGACGGCGGGACGCTCTTCGCCTCGCCGGAGGGCTGGGCCGGGGCGACCGAGACTCCCGCACCGGCCGCGCAGCCGCTGCCGGCCGAGACTCCGGCGCCGATAAGCGTACGGACGCTGGGGCAGGGCGTGCCGTTCGTGCAGCAGCTCACCCAGCAGCAGAACCAGAACCAGAGCCTCGGGTCGGGCCGGCGGCGCAGGCTCGCCGCGCCGCCGGAGGGGGACCGCGCGACGGCCGCTCCGGCGGAGTCCGCCGCCAGGCCGCATCCGCAGAGCGGTTCGCAGAGCGGTTCGCAGCAGCGGATCCCGGTTCCGGCCGAGGGGCGTTCGTACGCCATAGGGAAGCCCGACGAGGGTGCCGAGGGGCCCGAGCCCCTGGACGGTCCCGGTGGGGCCGTGGAGGTGGCCAACCGGCCGCAGCCGCGCCCCGACAAGTTCGGTGACGACGAGCTGCCTCCGGAGCCGCTGGACAACCCGCGGCGGCTGCTGGTCTGGCCCGCGCCGGACGTCTCTACGCAGCAGGCGTTGAGCGACCGCGGCTACCGGCCTGTGATCGTGCATTCGCGCGAGGAGGTCGACGCGCAGATCGCGGCCTTCCCCGCTGCGCTCTTCGTCGATCCGCTGACCGGGCCGATCACGCGTACCGCCCTGCAGTCCCTGCGGCAGGCGGCCGTGGCCGCCGAGGTGCCGGTGCTGGTGACGGCGGGGCTCGGGCAGGCCACGCGGGAGGCGGCGTACGGTGCCGATCCCGCCGTACTGCTGAAGGCGCTCGCCCCGCGCGACAGCGAGCAGCATCCTTCGCGGGTGCTGCTGATCGAGGAGCACGATGAGATCGCGCTCGCGCTGACGGCGACGCTGGAGCGGCGCGGGATGCAGGTGGCGCGGGCGGCGACGGACGCGGAGGCCGTGACGCTGGCCGCGCAGATGCGGCCGAACCTGGTGGTCATGGATCTGATGCAGGTACGCAGGCGGCGGGCCGGGATCGTCGACTGGCTGCGGGCGAACAAGCAGCTGAACCGGACGCCGCTGGTCGTCTACACCTCGGCCGGGCTCAACCAGGCGGAGCTGCCCAGGCTCACGTCGGGGGAGACGGTGCTGTTCCTCGCCGAGCGGTCGACCAGCAGTGAGGTGCAGGAGCGGATCGTGGATCTGCTGGCGAAGATCGGTACCAACTAGGCGCGGGGGCGGGCGGGTCGCGCTGGACCGCCCGCACCGGCTACTGCTGGGTGAGCCGCCGTGCCGCCTCGCGGATCGACGACCGCAGCCGCGCCCCGTCGTCGTCCGTGCCGCCGACCAGGATCCGCCGCATCTGCGGCACCGCCGTCGACCAGCCCGCCAGGGCGACCATCATGAAGAGCAGGTCCTGGGGCGGGATCGCGTCGCTGATGACGCCCTTGGCCTGGGCCGTGGCGAAGGCGGCGGTCTTGCGGTCGTAGTGGGTGCGGCGTTCCTCCTCGTGCGGGATGCCGTCGGTGCCGTACTCCAGGCCCTCCCAGAAGAGCAGCCTCAGCACGTGCGGGTGCGCCGCGTGGTAGTCGAGCAGGCGGTCGATCCAGTCGTCGATGTTCTCCGCGTCGACCGGGGTGCTGACGGCGATGTCGACCAGCGCCTTCTCCAGGACCTGGGCGAAGAGCTCGGCCTTGTTTCCGAAGTAGGCGTAGATCAGCTGCTTGTTGGCCTTCGCCTCGCGTGCGATGCGGTCGACGCGGGCGCCGGCGATGCCGTACGCCGCGAACTCGGCGGTGGCCGCCTCGAAGATCCGGGCCTTGGTCGCCTCGGGGTCTCTCACTGACATGGGGACAGCGTAACCAACTGGTTGGTTGACAGAACAGAGGCGCACGCCCCAAACTTTCAACCAACCAGTTGGTTACTCCGCTCCGGCTAGCTCAGGGGAGAGTTGCTCCGGATGTCTTCTGTCACGCTCGACCGCCGCCGTGCCACCACTTCCGCGCGAGGCCCGCGTACCGTCCCGCCCGCCGTCTTCCTCGCCGTACTCGGTCTCTGCACCGCCGTCACGGCCTCCAACATCTATCTCGCCGCGCCCCTCCTGGGGCCGATCGCCCACTCCTTCCACCTCGCGCCCTCCGGCGCCGCCTGGATCGCCTCGGTGGCCCAACTCGGTTATGCGACCGGGCTGTTGTTCTTCGCGCCGCTCGGTGACACCGTCAACCGGCGGCGGCTCGTCGGAATCCTGACCGTCCTCACCGGGGCCGCCCTCACCGCGGGCGCCTTCGCCCAGGGCATGACCGCGCTGGCCGCGGCCGTACTGGTGGCGAGCGCCACCACCGTCGTCCCGCAGCTCCTGGTGCCGCTGGTCGCCGAGCGTGCGCCCGCCGCGCGGCGCGGGCTGCATGTCGCCGTGGTCATCGCGGGGCTGTTCGCCGGGATCGTCGCGGCCCGGGTGCTCGGCGCGCTGGCCGGGCAGGCGTACGGCTGGCGGGCGGTGTTCGTCGGCGCGGCCGTGCTGACCGTGCTCGTCGGTCTGGGCACGGCCTCCCTCCTGCCGACCGGGAAGCGCGCTGCCACCGGGCACCCGCTCGCGGCGCTGGCCAGGCTTCCCCGCGTACTGAAGCAGTCGCCCGATCTGCTGCGCGCATGCCTGCGCCAGGCCGGTCTTTTCGGCGCGTGGAGCGCGGTGTGGACCAGCCTCGTGCTGCTGCTGACCGGACCCGCGTACTCCATGAGCACCGCGACCGCCGGTCTTTTCGGCCTCTTCGGTCTTACCGCGAGCGCCGTCGCACCTCTCGCGGGAGGGCTCTCGGACCGGTTCGGGTCGCGGAAGGTCGTCCGCAGCGCGTACGTCGTTGCCGCCGTCTCGATCCCGCTCTTCTGGCTGGGCGGACGGCAGTTGTGGGCGCTGTGCCTGGCCGCCGTACTGATCCACGCGGCGATGGTCACCGGCCAAGTGGCCAACCAGACAAAGGCGTTGACCGCGACGAAGACCCCTGCGGTCGCCAACACCGCCTACATGGTTGCCGCGTTCGCGGGCGGCGCGCTCGCCAGCGCCCTCGCCGGGCCCGCCTACGCGCACGCCGGCTGGGGCGGGGCGTGCGCGGTGGCGGCGGTGTGGCTGACGCTGGGCTGGGCGGGTTCCGCGGCCGTCAGAGCCCGGTGACATCGGAGCCCGGTGACGTCAGAGCTCAGTGACGTCAGAGCTCGGTGACGTCCAGCTCCCCGTCCGCGTACTGCCTGCGGATGACCTTCTTGTCGAACTTGCCGACCGAGGTCTTCGGTACGGAAGCGATCACCGTCCAGCGCTCCGGCAGCTGCCACTTGGCGACGGATTCGCCGAGGAACGCCCGGAGTTCGGCGAATCCGACGGACGCCCCCTCCTTCAGCACCACGCTGGCGAGGGGGCGTTCGCCCCATTTCGCGTCCGGTACGGCGACGACCGCGGCCTCCGCCACCTGCGGGTGGGCCATCAGCGCGTTCTCCAGGTCGACGCTGGAGATCCACTCGCCGCCGGACTTGATGACGTCCTTGGCGCGGTCGGTGAGGGTCAGATAGCCGTCGGGGGAGATGTGGCCGACGTCGCCGGTCTTCAGCCAGCCGTCCTCGCTGAACTTGTCGGCGGGGCGGAAGTCCTCGCCGTTCGCACCGCCGTAGTACGCACCGGCGATCCACGGGCCGCGTACCTCCAGCTCGCCCGCCGACTCGCCGTCCCAGGGCAGCCGTTCGCCTGACGGGCCGATCAGCCGGGGCTCGACCCCGGCCGGGAAGCGGCCCTGGCTGAGGCGGTACGGCCACTCCTCCTCGGCGGTCAGTCCGGCGGGCGGGTTGGCGACGGTACCCAGCGGCGAGGTCTCGGTCATGCCCCAGGCGTGACAGAGCCGTACACCCAGCTTGTCGTACGCCTCCATCAGCGAGGGCGGACAGGCCGAGCCGCCGATGGTGACGGTCTTCATGCAGGAGATGTCGCGCGGGTGCGCGGTCAGTTCGGCGAGAAGGCCCTGCCAGATGGTGGGTACCGCGGCCGCGTGCGTGGGCTGCTCGCTGACGATCATCTCGGCGAGCGGGGCCGGCTGCAGGAAGCGGTCGGGCATCAGCATGTTCACGCCGCTCATGAAGGTCGCGTGCGGCAACCCCCAGGCGTTGACGTGGAATTGGGGGACCACGACGAGGGTGGTGTCGCGGTCGGTGAGCCCCATCGACTGCGCGGTGTTGACCTGCATGGAGTGCAGATAGATCGAGCGGTGCGAGTAGACGACGCCCTTGGGGTCGCCGGTGGTGCCCGAGGTGTAGCAGAGGGCGGCGGCCTGGCGTTCGTCGATCTCGGGCCAGTCGTACGTGGTCGGGCGGTCCGCGATCAGCTCCTCGTACTCATGGACCCGCGCGTGGGATCCGTCGAGGAGACTGCGGTCGCCGGGGCCGCTGACGACGATGTGCTCGACGGTCGTCATCCGGGGCAGGAGCGGGGCGAGCAGCGGCAGCAGGGAGCCGTTGACGATGATCACGCGGTCCGCGGCGTGCGCCACGATCCACACCAGCTGCTCGGCGGGGAGGCGGAGGTTGAGGGTGTGGAGCACCGCGCCCATGGAGGGGATCGCGAGATACGCCTCGACGTGCTCGGCGTTGTTCCACATGAGGGTGGCGACGCGCTGGTCGCCCTCGACGCCCAGCTCGTCGCGGAGGGCGCCCGCCAGCTGGGCCGCGCGCAGTCCCGCCTCGGCGAAGGACCGGCGATGCGGTTCCTGGCCCTCACCGGTCCAGGTGGTGATCTGCGAGCTGCCGTGCACCAGCGTCCCGTGGACGAGAATGCGGGTCACAGTCAGTGGTACGTCCTGCATGGTGCTCAGCACGGCGTCCTCCCGGGGGCAGCGTTGCTACGCGACGGTAATGTGGCGCAATTCTGCGCACGTACCGCACGGTATGTCACTACCCCCGGGGGACCGGACCGGTGGATCCCGGTAAAACCCGGTGAATCCCGGTGGATCAGCGCACGTCGACGTAGTCCGCGGTGGCGTAACTGTCGAAATGGACCGAGTCACCGAAGTACTGCAGCAGCCAGACGCCGTCCTTGGCCGCCTTGCCCGTCAGCTTCGCCCGGCCCTTGGAATCGGTCTTGCCGGCAGTGATGTACGTCCAGGTCTTGGAGCCCTTGGCCTGGAAATACAGCCGCACCGAGCGGCCTCCGAGCGCCTTCCAGCCGCTCTTGTACTCCTTGAGCGTGCCGGTCACCGTGACCTTCGCGCCCTTCTTGACCGGCTCGGGGGCGGCGTTGTTGCCCTCGACGCGGGTGCTGACGCGGCTCAGGTGCACCACGCTGCTGTAGCTCTGGGCCAGCTCGTCGGAGGTGGGGTGGTGCAGCCGGTAGTAACCGGTGGTGTAGCCCCAGCCGGAGGGCTTGGCCGTCTCGTACGTCGTCTTGGCGGAGCCGATGGACTTCCAGCCGGTCTTGCCGTCCTTGGAGTACTCGAGGTGGGTCGTCTGGTCCTGGTAGATCGCTCCCACCCGGTCGTACGTACGGACCAGGCGCGCCGTCGCGGTGACCCTGCCGTCGGAGGCGAGGCTGATGCGCGGGGCGAGGTAGACGGAGTCCTGGGGCACGACGAGCGTGCCGGACACCGGCTCCCCCGACAGGAACGTGCCGCCCAGCGTGGCGTACCAGGCCGAGTTGTAGCTGCCGGGGGTGGCGGTGAACGCGCCGGTGAAGTGACCGGTGGCGTCGGTGGTCACCGTCACGTCGCCGATACGGTCGCCGTACCCGATGCTGCCGCCCGACAGGACGACCTGCGCTCCGGCGACCGGGGCTCCGGTGGTGCCCGTTCCGGTGCGTACCGTGCCGCTGACCGTGACCTTCTGGCCCGGCTCGGCGCGGGTGCGGTCGGCGGTGGCGGTGACGTACACCGTCGTCCGCTGGAGCTCGGTGTAGGTGTAGCCGTCGGCGGTGCCGTGCACCTGGCTGTCGTCTGCGCTGAATCCCGCGCGGTAGGAGCCGTACCAGTCCAGAGCGAAGTCCGGTGTGGTGAAGGCGCCTTGGGCGTCCGTGGCGGCGGAGAGGGTGGCGTCCGCCTTGCGGTCGGGCATCGAGGAGTCGTAGGTGCGGGTGACCGTGACCGTACGGCCCTCGATCGGGACCGTGTCCCCGCTGCCCGGCTCGATACCGATCAGCTTGTCGGTGACGGCCTGGCCGCGGTTGTCCCAGTCCGCGGTGCGGGTGATGCCGAGGCGGCCCTGGTCGCCGGTGTTCTGGAAGGCGGGCCGCAGGGTGAAGTCCAGCGTCCCCGCGTTGTCGCGGGTGACGGTGTGGCCCTGGTCGTCCTCGGCGGTCACGTCGATGGCGTACCGGCCCAGGTGCGGCAGAGGGCCGCCGTCCTCGGTCAGCTTCAGTACGGCTTCGGGCGTGTACACGCCGTCGCCCGCGCCCACCAACGGGGTGGTGGCGACGGTCTGGTCGCCGTCCCTGAGGGTCGCGGTGACCTTGCTGAGCGCGGCGCCTGTGGCGTCCGTCCAGGCGGTGACGCGGAAGGTGCCGCGCTGGTCGTCGACCGTGCGGGCGACCCCGATGCCGACCGTCGCGGCGTCATCGGCGAAGGCGGGGGCCGCGGTGAGCACGGCGGAAACGGCGGCCACCGCGGTGACCAGGGCGAGAGTGCGCTTGCTTCTCATGGTGGTGGTCTCCTCAGCGGACGTCGACGTAGCGGGAGTTGGACTCGCTGTAGAAGTGCTTCGAGTCGGCCTCGTAATACACACCCCACGTGCCGTCGCCGTACGCCTTGGACTTGAGCGTGAAGCGGCCGGCGGAATTGGTGGTCGCCTTGACCACCCAGTACCACTGGCTGTCGCCCTTGGGCTTGTAGACGAGGACGACTCTCGCGCCCTTCTGGGCCTTCCACTTGCCGCCGGTGAGCTGCGTGAGCGTGCCGGTCGCGGTGAGCGTGGCGTTCTTGTACGGGCGGCTCGGCGTGGTCGAGAAGGAGGTGATCCGCGTCTGCACGCGGTTCAGGCGCTTGGCCGGTGAGACGAGGCTCAGCATCTCGTTGGACTCGCTGTGGACGACGCGGTAGTAGCCGTCGGTGTAGCCGGCGCCCGTGAACTTGAAGGCGCAGGACTGGCCGTTCGTCTGGTCGCCCGTGGTGGCGGAACGGATGTTGTGCCAGGGGGCGGCGCCGTTCTTGGAGTACTGCAGCACGAGCGCCTGCCGGCCGCAGACGCCGTTGAGCTTTCCGCTCGCCGTCACCGTGCGGTAGGCGTCGAGGGAGAGGGAGAACGAGGAGTACGAACCGGCCTTCGGGACGCTGATCTGGTTCTCGGCGTAGATGATGCTGCCGAGGTACTCGGAGGGCTTCGCGTACGTGTAGGTGTACGTGGAGCTCTTGGCCTTCGCCGGGAAGCTGAAGCGGCCCGAGGCGTCCGCGGTGCCCGAGCCCATCAGGCCGGGGACGGTGTGGTTGTAGACGTCCGTGCCGGTGGCGGTGACCACGGGGGCGCCCGCGAACGGCTTCCAGCCGTCCTGGGTGAGCCGCTGGATCTGGCCCGAGACGGTGTAGTTGCTGCCCGCGTGCACCCGGGCGGTCTCGGGACCTGCCGTGATCCGGTACGTCGTCCCGCGCACGCCCAGCTCGGAGAGAGCCGAGGCGGGGCGCGGGACGGTGTCCGGCGTCTGGGCCACGATCGCCGCGGAGCCGCTGGTGAGCGCGCCGCCGGGGGTGACCTGGGCCTGGAAGGCGCCGGTGTCGTCGGTGACCGCGGTGGCGGAGCCCGACTTGGTGCCGACGCCGACCCTGGCCTGCCAGCCGACCCGGACCGTGGTGCCGGCCCGGGCGGGCCCGGTGGTTCCGGTCGCCGGGTCGAAGGTCTCGGCCTTGCCGGTCAGGGTCGCGCTCTGGTGGTCGAAGTCCGTGTACGTACGGTCGAAGGCGGTCTCGGCGACGCCCGTGTGCAGGCGGTAGCCGAAGAGTCCCGATGCGCCGTGTTCGGCGCCCGACCAGTGCTGGACGGTGCCGCCGGGGAGGCGGTAGTCGATGTCGACCGGGTAGTCGCCGTAGGCGGTGCCGTCGGCGAGGTGCAGCGGCTTGTCGGTGTGCCAGCCGCGCTGCCAGTCGAAGGTCAGGTCGTCGGTCGAGGCGAGGACGGGCGCGTCGGCGGCGGTCGATGCGCGCACCGTGGCCTTCACCCAGAGCGCCGTCTGGTCGGCGAGGCCGACGTCGATGCCGCCGGTGTCGGCGGTGGTGATCCTGGTGACGCTCACCTCGGCCGCGAACGCGGACGGGGCCAGGGTCAGAGCAGGGCCCGCCAGCGCGGCGGTGAGAACGAAGAGGGCGGCCGTACGGAAAACGGCAGGCCGCTGGGAGCGCATGATGCGCATGTGTGGACCCCCCACAGGTCAGAAGGCGCGAAGAAACGCGCCGTGGCCGGAAGAGTAGCGGACCACTGTGACAGCGAGGGCCTGTGGGGCTGGCGGTGTGCGGGCCAGCGCACGGGCCAGCGCACGGGGCAGTGCACGGGTCAGCGCACGGGTCAGCGCACGGGCACGAGTTCCGGGTCCTCGCGGAGCTTTCCCAGCGCGCGGGAGACGGCGCTCTTGACCGTACCGATGGAGACGCTGAGCACCTCGGCGGTCTGGGCCTCGCTGAGGTCCTCGTAGTACCGCAGGACGACCATGGCGCGCTGGCGGTCGGGGAGCTTCATGATCGCGCGCCACATCGCGTCGCGCAGCGCCTGTTGTTCGGCGGCGTCGGGGGCGGCTGCCGTCTCCGGCTCGGGGAGCTCGTCGCAGACGAACTCGTCGACCTTGCGCTTGCGCCACTGCGAGGTCCGGGTGTTGAGGAGCGCACGGCGGACATAGCCGTCGAGCGCACGGTGGTCCTCGATCCGCTCCCAGGCGACATAGGTCTTGGTCAGCGCGGTCTGCAGCAGGTCCTCGGCGTCGCTCGGGTTGGCGGTGAGCGAGCGGGCGGTGCGCAGCAGCACGGGACCGCGCGCCCCGACATAGGTGGCGAACGACGGGTAGCGGGCCGCCGCCTTCGAGGCGCTGGTGCAGACGGGCTCCACGGTTGTGGTCATAGGTCCACGCTAGGAGCGGGCACCACCCCCGGGGATCGGCCACAGGTGCCGAAGCTGGATCCGCCTCAGGTTGTAGGGGTGGGGCTGGCTACACCTCCTGAAGGTGGAGAGGAGCCGTCCCAACCTCAGGGTTTTCCCACCCTGGCCACCGGGGCGTCGGCCTTGCTCCGGTCCACCACGAGCCGCCGGCCGCCGTGTGTCTCGGCCACATTGCCCGCGTACTGGTGGATACGGCGGTGGCCCTGCCAGCCGTCGGTCAGGGCCCGTTCCCCGTGGAGCGCGGGCGCGGTGTGCCAGCGGGCGAACCAGATCACCGACGGCAGGTCCCCGATCCCGGCCCGCCGGGCGCGCTCGATATGGGCGACCCCCGAGTCGGCGCTGCTGTAGAAGCCGGGGAGGTAGCCGGACCGGCGTACTTGGCGGTTCCAGGACCGGACGAAGGTCAGGGTGGTGTCCGCGCACCGGCGGTTGCCGGTGTCGTACGCCTCCAGGTCGAGGTAGAGCGGGCTGGCCCTGCCCATGCCGAGCGCCCTCGCCCGGTGGACGGCCTCCCGTGCCTCGGACGCACCCTGGCGCCAGGGGTCACGGCCGATGCGCACGTTGCGCTTGTGCTCGGCGCCGACGCAGGGGGACTGCGAGCCGACGAAGACCGGCAGCACCTGCCAGCCCATCCGGTGCACCTGCGTCACCCAACGGCGGCTGAGATACGGCTGCCGTACGCATCCCCGCCCGCGCCCCGCGTAGTACACGCCGACGGCCCGGTACCGCGAGGAGAGCCAGGACCTCATCGTCGCCGCGGGCGGGGCCGTACAGGTGTCGAAGGCCCAGCCGCTGAAGTGGACGGCACCCGCGGCACCCGCGGCACCGGCCGCACCGGCAGCACCCGAGGCACCGGCAGCACCGGCCGCCGGCGCCGGTACGAGCACGATCAGGACGACCAGCGCGCTCAGCAGATGCAGCGCGTACCCCGGGATCCTCTTCCGTTTGCGTGGCTCCAGTCGCATACGCGCAGTGAACGGTCCCCGGCCGGGACCTGCCACCGCACAGCCGCCGCCCTCAGCCGTCCGAGCCCAGGATCAGCCCGGATGTGGGAACGCCGGTGCCCGCGGTCACCAGGGTCCTGGCCGCACCCGGTATCTGGTTCACCGAGGTGCCCCGCAGCTGCCTGACCGCCTCCGCGATTCCGTTCATCCCGTGCAGATACGCCTCCCCCAGCTGCCCGCCGTGGGTGTTCAGCGGCAGCCCGTCCGCGGCGACGAAGTCCGCCGCCTCGCCCGGCTCGCAGAACCCGAACTCCTCCAGCTGCATCAGCACGAACGGTGTGAAGTGGTCGTACAGGATCCCCACGTCGATGTCGGAGGGTGCGAGACCCGAGGTCTGCCAGAGCTGCCGTGCCACCACGCTCATCTCGGGCAGCCCGCTCAGATCGTCGCGGTAGAAACTGGTCATCTGCTCCTGCGCCCGGCCCGCCCCCTGCGCCGCGGCGACGATCACCGCGGGCGGATGGCGCAGATCGCGCGCCCGCTCGGCGCTGGTCACCACGATCGCCTGCCCGCCGTCGGTCTCCTGGCAGCAGTCGAGCAGCCGCAGCGGCTCGACGATCCAGCGCGAGGCGGCATGGTCGGCGAGCGTGATCGGTTTGCCGTAGAAGTACGCGGCCGGGTTACGGGCGGCATGGCGGCGGTCGACCACCGCCACCTGCCCGAAGGCCTCCGGGGTGAGGCCGTAGGTGTGCAGATAGCGCTGCGCCGCCATCGCCACCCAGGAGGCGGGCGTCAGCAGCCCGAACGGCAGCGCCCAGCCGAGCGCCGCACCCTCCGCCGATGGCTCCCGGTGCTGCACCCCCGACCCGAACCGCCGACCGGAGCGCTCGTTGAACGCCCGGTAGCAGACGACGACTTCGGCCACCCCCGACGCCACGGCGAGCGCGGCCTGCTGGACGGTGGCGCAGGCCGCCCCGCCGCCGTAGTGGATCCGCGAGAAGAACGACAGCTCTCCGATGCCGGCCGCCTGGGCGACGGTGATCTCGGGGCTGGTGTCCATGGTGAAGGTGACCAGGCCGTCGACGTCGGCGGGGGTCAGCCCGGCGTCGTCCAGCGCCGACTGCACTGCCTCCACTGCCAGTTTGAGCTCACTGCGCCCGGAGTCCTTGGAGAACTCGGTCGCCCCGATGCCCACGACGGCGGCCTTCCCGCCGAGCGAGTCACGCCTGCGCAGGCTCATGCGCCGTCCCCCTTGTCCTTCACGGTGACCGTCACGCTGCCGGTGACGTGATGCCCGATCCCATTGGCCCCCACGACCCTCACCTGGGCCGTGTCACCGTCGACCGCGGTGACCGTCCCGGTCAGCACCATCGTGTCCCCGGGATAATTGGGCGCCCCGAGCCGGATCGCGACCTTCCGCAGCGAGGCCCCGGACCCGAAGTGGTCGGTGATGAACCGGCCGACCAGACCGTTCGTCGTCAGGATGTTCATGAAGATGTCGGGGGAGCCCTTCGCCCTGGCCGCCTCCGCGTCGTGGTGCACGTCCTGGTAGTCCCTGGAGGCCACCGCGCCCGCGACGATCAGCGTGCGGGTGATCGGGATCTCCAGCGGCCGCAGCTCCTCACCGACCCTCATGCCGTCTCCCCCTCATCGGTCAGCAACTGCCCCAGTTCGGCGAGGACTTCGCCCCCGCTCCCCAGATACGCGTCCAACTGGCGCCCCCAGAGGAAGTGCCGGTGCACGGGATGCTCCAGATCGGCGCCCATCCCTCCGTGCAGATGCTGTCCTGCATGCACGACCCTGCTCCCGGCCTCGGACGCCCACCAGGCCGCGGTCAGCGCATGACTGTCGTACGCGAGCCCCTCGTCATGGCGCCAGGCGGCCTCGTACGCGGTGACCCGTATCGCCTCGGTGTCCATGTACGCGTCGGCCGCCCGCAGCAGCACCGCCTGGTTGGTGGAGAGCGGCCGGCCGAACTGCTCGCGCACCGAGGTGTACGCGACGGCCCGCGCCAGCGACCCGGCGCACACCCCGGCCTGCAGCCCCGCGAACGCGGTGCGGCCCGCGGCCAGTACGGCCGCGTACGTCCCGCTGTCGCCGATGCGCTCGCCCGGCGTCCCGTCGAGCACCAGCCGCCCGGCCCGCCAGGGGGCGGTCAGGTCGACCGGCTCGGTCTCCGCCCCGGCGGTCTCCACGAGAAAGCAGCCCGCGCCCCCATCCGCCAGGGCTGCCGCCACCAGCACATGCGTCGCGTCCCGCAGCCACGGCACGGCCGGCGCGACCCCGCTCAACCGGCCTTCCCCGTCGGTCCGTACACCTCCCCGCGCAGGGAACGCGCCGGTCGCCACCGCCGTCCCGTCCCTGAACCCCGGCAGCAGCCGCTCGCGCTGCTCCGGCGTCCCGTGCCCGGCCACCGCCAGGAGTCCGTACACGCTCGTCGCGGCGAACGGCACCTGCGCCGTGGTCCGCCCCATCTCCTCCAGGACCAGGACCAGTCCGAGCAGCCCGGTCTCCTCCACCGCCGCCACCAGACCAGCCGATGTCAGCGCCTTCCACAGCTCCGCGTCCGTCCCCGTGCCGGCCGCCGACAGCCGCTCGTGCGTGGAGAGGTCTCCGAAGATCTGCGCCGCCAGCTCCTGCGCGGCTCCCTGCTCCTCCGTGGGCGTGAAATCCATCTCAGCCCTCACCCCCTCTGAAGACCGGCAGTTCCAACTCCGCGTCCACCCGTAGGAATTCGAGCCGCACCGGCATCCCGATCCGCACTTTGTCGGGCGGCACCCCCACCACATTGCTGACCATCCGCACCCCTTCGGCGAGCTCGATCAGCCCCACCGCGTAAGGCGGATCGAAGGCGGGGAACGGCGGATGGTGCATCACCACGTACGAATAGACCGTCCCCGCACCACTCGCCTCGACCGTGTCCCACTCCTGCGACCCGCACGCATTGCATCCGGGCAGCCAGGGGAACCGCAGCGTCCCGCAGCCCCCGCACCGCTGGATCAGCAGCCGGTGCTCGGACACCCCGTCCCAGAATCCGGCGTTGTCGCGGTTGATCACGGGCCGCGGACGCTGCCCCTTCGGCTTCTTCCCCGCGGCCGGCGCGTACTTGAGGATCCGGAAGCGGTGTGTCCCCGCCAACTCCCCATCCGCCCTGACATCCATCC
>NZ_JAFLRJ010000229.1 GCF_017315755.1 Streptomyces beijiangensis | reverse complement strand
CGGGTGCCGGTGAGGTTGCCGTCGACGGCAACCTCACCGGCACCCGTTGGGCCAGCGCGTTCTCCGACCCGCAGTGGATCCAGATCGACCTCGGCGCCGCCGCCGACGTGAGCCAGGTCGTGCTCCGCTGGGAGGCCGCCTACGCCAAGGCGTACCGCATCGAGTTCTCCGCCAACGGCACCTCCTGGACCACGGCTTACTCGACGACCACGGGCGCCGGCGGCACCGAGACCCTGAATGTCTCGGGCTCCGCACGCTACGTACGCATGTACGGCACGACCCGCGCGACCGGCTACGGCTACTCGCTCTGGGAGTTCCAGGTGTACGGCACCCCCGGCGACGGCGGCGGCCCCACCATCCCCGGCGGCGGCGACCTAGGCCCGAACGTCCTGGTCTTCGACCCCTCGACGCCCAACATCCAGGCCACCGTCGACAACGTCTTCCACCAGCAGGAGTCGAATCAGTTCGGCAGCGAGCGCAAGGCGCTGCTGTTCAAGCCGGGCACGTACAACAACATCAACGCGCAGATCGGCTTCTACACCTCCATCGCCGGCCTCGGCCTCAACCCGGACGACACCACCTTCAACGGTGATGTGACCGTCGACGCGGGCTGGTTCAACGGCAACGCCACCCAGAACTTCTGGCGCTCCGCCGAGAACCTCGCGCTCAACCCGGTCAGCGGCACCGACCGCTGGGCGGTCTCGCAGGCCGCCCCGTTCCGCCGTATGCACGTCAAGGGCGGACTGAACCTGGCGCCGGACGGATACGGCTGGGCGAGCGGCGGCTACATCGCCGACAGTAAGATCGACGGTTCCGTCGGCAACTACTCGCAGCAGCAGTGGTACACCCGCGACAGCTCCATCGGCGGATTCTCCAACGGCGTCTGGAACCAGGTGTTCTCCGGCGTCCAGGGCGCGCCCGCGCAGGGCTTCCCGAACCCGCCGTACACCACGCTCGACTCCACCCCGGTCTCCCGTGAGAAGCCGTTCCTGTACCTGGACGGCAACGACTACAAGGTGTTCGTCCCCGCCAAGCGCACCAACGCGCGCGGCGTCTCGTGGGGCGGCACACCGCAGGGCGCGTCGATCCCGCTGAGCCAGTTCTACGTCGTGAAGGCGGGCGCCACCGCGGCCACCATCAACGCCGCGCTCGCCCAGGGCCTCAACCTGCTCTTCACGCCCGGCGTCTACCACGTCGACCAGACCATCAACGTGAACCGCGCCAACACCGTCGTCCTGGGCCTCGGCCTCGCGACGATCGTTCCCGACAACGGGGTCACGGCCATGAAGGTCGCCGATGTCGACGGCGTGAAGCTGGCCGGGTTCCTCATCGACGCCGGTCCTGTCAACTCCACCACACTGCTCCAGGTCGGCCCGGCCGGGTCCACCGCGAGCCACGCCGACAACCCGACCACCGTGCAGGACGTCTTCGTCCGCATCGGCGGCGCGGGCGCCGGCAAGGCCACCACCAGCATGGAGATCAACAGCAACAACACGATCATCGACCACACCTGGCTGTGGCGGGCCGACCACGGGACCGGCGTCGGCTGGGAGACCAACCGGGCCGACTACGGACTCACCGTGAACGGCAACGACGTCCTGGCCACCGGCCTGTTCGTCGAGCACTTCAACAAGTACGACGTCCAGTGGAACGGCGAGCGCGGCAAGACGATCTTCTTCCAGAATGAGAAGTCGTACGACGCCCCCAACCAGGCCGCCGTGCAGAACGGCAGCACCCGGGGCTTCGCCGCCTACAAGGTCGCCGACTCGGTGAACACCCACGAGGGCTGGGGACTGGGCAGCTACTGCTATTACAACGTGGCCCCGGGCATCATCCAGGACCACGGGTTCGAGGCGCCGGTCAAGGCGGGCGTCAAGTTCCACGATCTGCTGGTCGTCTCACTCGGCGGCAACGGGCAGTACGCGCACGTCATCAACAACACCGGGTCGCCCACCTCGGGCACCGGGACGACCCCCTCGAACGTGGTCTCGTTCCCCTGACCGACTAACCGGCGGACCGGCTGTTCCTTACCGCGCCGGTCGCTCAGAGAGCGCTCTCCCGTCGCTGCCGCAGGGCGGGAGAGCGCCTGCCCCCTCCTCTCACTTCTCCGCCAGGAGCCCCCGTGTTCAGACCACCCGCACTGCTGTCCGGGCGTCCCAGGACCGCCCCGCTGATTCTCACCCTCTGCGCCCTGCTGGCGTCGATGCTCACCTTCATGGCCGCTCCCCGCGCGGCGGCCGCCGATTCCGTGATCTCGCAGGGCAAGCCGGCCACCGCCTCCTCGTCGGAGGGCGCCGGCTACGCCGCCTCCGCCGCCGTCGACGGCAACCTCACCGGCACCCGCTGGGCCAGCGCCTGGTCCGACCCCCAGTGGATCCAGGTCGACCTCGGCCAGAGCTACAACCTCAGCCGCGCCGTACTCACTTGGGAAGGCGCCTTCGGCAAGGGCTACCAGATCCAGGCGTCCGACAACGGCACCGACTGGCGCACGCTGACCACCGTGACGAACGGCGACGGCGGCACCGACGAGCTCGCACTCTCCGGCTCGGGGCGGTACGTACGGATGTACGGCACCGCGCGCCCCGGCGGATACGGGTACTCGCTCTGGGAGTTCCAGGTGTACGGGTCCTCAGGCGGCACCACTCCCCCGCCGCCCACGGGCGCGGTCGCGGTGACCGGCACACAGGGCGCCTGGCAGCTCAAGGTGGGCGGGCAGCCGTACACCGTCAAGGGCCTGACCTGGGGTCCTTCGGTCGCCGATGCGCCGAAGTACATGCCTGATGTGAAGTCCATGGGCGCGAACACCATCCGCACCTGGGGTACCGACGGCAGCACCAAGCCGCTGCTCGACACGGCCGCCGCCAATGGCATCAAGGTCATCAACGGCTTCTGGCTCCAGCCCGGCGGGGGGCCCGGCAGCGGAGGCTGCGTCAACTACGTCACCGACACCACGTACAAGAACAACTCGCTGACCGAGTTCGCGAAGTGGGTCGACGCGTACAAGAGCCACCCGGCGACGCTGATGTGGAACGTGGGCAACGAGTCGGTTCTCGGACTGCAGAACTGTTACAGCGGCACCGAGCTGGAGAACCAGCGCAACGCCTACACCTCGTTCGTGAACGACGTCGCCAAGAAGATCCACTCGATCGACCCCGACCACCCGGTCACCTCGACCGACGCCTGGACCGGCGCCTGGCCGTACTACAAGCGCAACGCGCCCGACCTCGACCTGTACTCGATGAACTCGTACAACAACCTCTGCGCCGTGCGCACCGACTGGGAGGCGGGCGGCTACACCAAGCCGTACATCATCACCGAGACGGGACCCGCCGGTGAATGGGAGGTCCCGAACGACGTGAACGGCGTCCCCGACGAGCCGACCGACGTCCAGAAAGCCGCCGGTTACACCAAGGCGTGGAACTGCATCACCGGGCACGCGGGTGTCGCCCTGGGCGGAACGCTCTTCCACTACGGCACGGAGCACGACTTCGGCGGGGTGTGGTTCAACCTGATCTCCGGCGACCTGCGGCGTCTCTCGTACTACGCCGTGAAGAAGGCCTACACCGGTTCGAACGCCGGGGACAACACACCGCCGGTGATCTCCAACATGACGGTCTCACCCGCCACTTCGGCACCGGCGGGCAAGGAGTTCACCGTCCAGGCGAACATCAGTGACCCCAACGGCGACACCGTCACCAACAAGATCTTCCTCAGCGGCAACTACGCCAGCGGCGACAAGGCACTCGTACCCGCCACCTGGCGCTCCACCGGCAACGGCACCTTCGCCGTCACCGCGCCGGAGAAACTGGGCGTCTGGAAGGTCTACATCCAGTCGGAGGACGGACACGGCAACGCCGGCATCGAGACCAAGTCCGTACGGGTCGTCGCGCCTCCCGTGCCGGGCACCAACCTGGCCCTGGACAGGCCGACCACCGCGTCCTCGTACCAGACGGACCCGACGGGCGGCTGCCCGTGCACCCCGGCGATGGCCACGGACAACAGCGGTTCCACCCGCTGGGCCAGCGACTGGAGCGACCCGCAGTGGCTCCAGGTCGACCTCGGGTCCTCGAAGTCGATCAGGCAGATCCAGCTGGTCTGGGACCCCGCCTACGCCAAGTCCTACGAGGTGCAGGTCTCCGACGACGGCACCAACTGGCGCTCCGCGTACTCCACGACGGCCGGCAACGGTGACGTCGACTCGATCGCCGTGAACGCGACCGGACGGTACGTGCGGCTGAACCTGACCGCGCGCGGCACCGCATGGGGCTACTCGCTCTACCAGTTCGGTGTCTACAGCTGACGCACCGGCTCCCGGTGCGCAGGCGGAGCCGCTGCCCGGCGGCAGCGGCTCCGTAACCAGGTCACCTGTGTGACTGAGCGTATCTTTCCATCGCGCACAAAGTGACGGCCGCCTCTACTGTTGTCGGCGGTGCCCCACTTCGTCCCTCAGGGGCCGCGGGACGGCACCACCGCCACCGCAAACCCTTCAAGGGGATCGAGGCGACCATGCCCCTGCACCTTCCGCTGCTGCTGATCCTTGGCTTCGGCATCTGGTTTCTGGGCCGCAAGGGAGGCGTGAAGATCTCCCATGTGCTGGTATGCGCGGCCTTCGGCTTCTTCTTCGCCGACACTTCCGCCTCCGCGTCGGTCCACACCGTGGTCAGCAGCGCCATGAGCGCACTCCATATCGCGGGCTGACCCGCGGTTGCCGTGCGCCGACTGTACGGCTGGTCAGCGGATGGTGACCGTGACCGTGGGGGACACGGCGCCGCCGCCCACGATGCGGATCTTGTTGGCGCCCTTGATCCCGAGCTTGACGCGCAGGTCGTAGCTGCCGTTCCGGTTGGTGTTCATGTGGATCGGGAGCGAAACCCAGCCCCGCCTCTGCAGCTGCTGCAGCGTGACGCGCGTACCGGCTCGCATGTGGCTGCCGGTGCCGAGGACGCGGAACTGCTGCCATGCCCTGATGCTCTTCACCGTCGCCCTGGCCGACAGGGCGGGCCGCGGCGCGACCGTCGCCGCGGTCGGCGATGCCGAGACGGTCCGTACAGCGTTCGTCGCCGGAGCGGCGGACACCTGCGCGGCGGGGACCGCTGCCAGCAGGAAGGCGGTGGCGGACAGCACGGCGGTGCGGGTCAGGCGGTTGGTCATGAGACAGAGCTCCTCATAGACAAGTACGGACAGTGCGTCAGATTTTATTAACAAATGCGGCAAAGGTGATGAACGCCACGCTTGTTCTGATCACTCACCATCAGAAGTCGATCGGTTCCCGCACGATGGGGCAGGTCATGCAGTGCCCGCCGCCCCGGCCGCGGCCGAGTTCCGCTCCGACGATGGTGATGACCTCGACTCCGGCCTTGCGAAGCAGCGTGTTGGTCTGCGTATTGCGGTCGTAGGTGAAGACCACGCCGGGCTCGAGTGCGACCGCGTTGTTGCCGCTGTCCCACTGCTGGCGCTCCGAGGCGTACACATCGCCGCCGGTCTCGATGACGCGCAGGGCGGGCAGGCCGAGGGCCTTGGCCACGACGTCGGTGAACGCCTTGGGCGCCTCGTCGATGATCTCGACGCCGGGGGCCTTGTCGCTGGGGCGCAGCGAGAAGGTGTGGACGGAGTCCATGATGGCCGGGTAGAGCGTGACGATGTCGCGGTCGGCGAACGTGAACACCGTGTCCAGGTGCATCGCGGCACGGAGCTTGGGCATCCCGGCGACGACGACGTGCTCGGCGGCCCCCTGGCGGAACAGTGCGGCGGCGACCTGGGTGATGGCCTGCCGCGAGGTACGTTCGCTCATGCCCATCAGGACGACGCCGTTGCCGACCGGCATGATGTCGCCGCCCTCGAAGGTGGCCTGGCCCCAGCTCTGCTCCGGGTCCCCCCACCAGACGGTGGAGCTCGCGTAGTCGGGGTGGAAGGTGTAGATCGCCTTCATGAGCAGCGTCTCGTCGTGGCGGGCCGGCCAGTACAGCGGGTTGAGGGTCAGGCCCCCGTACAGCCAGCACGTGGTGTCGCGGGTGTAGAGGGTGTTGGGGAGCGGCGGCATCAGGTATTCGCGTACGCCGGTGGAATCGCGGGCCAGGGCCAGATAGCCGGAACGGTAGTCGTCGGGCAGGTCGGTGGTGGCGAGGCCGCCGATCAGGAACTCGGCGAGCTCGCGCGGCGCCAGGGACTCCAGGTAGGCGAGGGTGCCGTCCACCAGGCCGAGTCCGACCTCGTTGGCGACGATCTTGCGCTCCAGGAGCCAGGTCCTCGCCTGCGGGATGGCCATCGTCTCCGCGAGCAGTTCATGCAGTTCGACGACCTCGACACCGCGCTGGGTGAGCTTGTTGACGAAGTCGGCGTGGTCGCGCTGGGCGTTCTCCACCCACATGACGTCGTCGAAGAGGAGGTCGTCGGAGTTGGTCGGGGTGAGCCTGCGGTGTGCCAGGCCGGGCCGGCAGACGAGGACCTTGCGCAGCCGGCCGACCTCGGAGTGAACACCGTGGGACGGCTGCGTGGTGGTGTGCTGACTTGTCATGGTGGTGCCTTCCGTAGGTCGGCGGGATGAGTGGGGGGATGGAGGTCAGAGGCTGATCCAGCCGACGGCCAGGGCGATCACGCCCATCACGGCACCGACGATCGAGACGGCGAGGATGACCAGTTCGCCGGGGCTGAAGAGCTTGCGGTTCTGTTCGCGGCGGGCCATCACGAACAGGACGCTGGCCGGGGCGTAGACGATGAAGGAGACCAGGACGAACTTCAGTCCCGCCGCGTACAGCAGGAAAGCCGTGTAGAGCGTGGCCAGTGCGGCGACGGTGAGGTCGCTGCTCCGGCGGGGCGTGCCGCCGGGGGACGTTGACGCACCGCCGCGTCCGTACGACAGCTTCACCGCGTAGCCGGCCGCCAGCAGGAAGGGGATCAGGCTCAGTGCGCTGGTCAGGTCCAGGGCGAAGTTGAACGCGTCGTCGGAGAACATCGTGACGACCAGGACGACCTGCGAGAGCATCGTGGTCATCGCCAGTGCGGGAACGGGGACGTCCGCCTTGGTGGCCTTGCGCAGGAAGCGCGGCATGTCGTCGTCCTTCGCGGCGACGAACAGCACCTCCGCGGCCATCAGCGTCCATGCGAGATAGGCGCCCAGCACCGAGACGATCAACCCGACGCTGACGAACACCTTGCCCCAGGTGCCGACCGCGGCCTCCAGCACACCGGCCATGGACGGCTGGCGCAGCTCGGCGATCTCGCTCATCGGCAGCAGGCCGTACGAGACGATGGTGACCGAGGCGAAGATGGCGAAGACGCTGAGAAAGCCCAGTACGGTGGCCCGCCCGACGTCCTCGCGCCGCTCGGCGTGACGGGAGTAGACGCTTGCGCCCTCGACTCCGAGGAAGACGAAGACGGTGGCCAGCATGGTCCCGCGGATCTGGGAGAACAGCGAACCCGCGTAGTCGGCCCCGCCGAAGTTCTCGGCGAAGACGTGCGGCTTCAAGCAGAAGAGCGCGAGGATGATGAAAACCAGGATCGGCACGATCTTGGCGATGGTGACGATCCGGTTGATCGCCGCCGCCTCCTTGACACCCCGTTTGATCAGCAGGAAGAAACCCCACAGGCCGAACGAGGACAGGATCACGGCGAGAAGCGTGTCGCCGTCGCCGAGCGCCGGTGCGATCGCCCCGATGGTCGACATGATCAGGACCCAGTACGTCACATTGCCGACGCAGGCGCTGGCCCAGTAGCCGAAGGCGGCGAAGAAGCCGAGGTACTCGCCGAATCCGGCCTTCGCGTAGGCGTAGACCCCCGCGTCCAGATCGGGCTTGCGGACCGCCAGCCTCTGGAAGACGAACGCGAGCATCAGCATGCCGGCGCCCGCGATGGTCCAGGAGATCAGCGCTCCGGCGACTCCCGTCTCCTGCGCGAAGCGGCGGGGCAGCGAGAACACCCCGGCACCGACCATCGAGCCGACGACCATCATGGTCAGCGTCGGCAAGGTCAGTTTCGCCGCCCGCGGCGCGGAATCCGCTCCGGCCTGCGCGGTGTTGTCCTGCGTCATCCTCTGACTCCCTCTGTGCCTGGACCGGTCGCGCGATCCTGTGGTGGGTGAGGTCGGTGATGACGTGTCAGGAGGCCCTGCGTGGAGGTGGGGTGGGTGCACCTTGGGCCGGCAGCGGGAGGTCGCGGGCTCGCGCGCTGTGCGCGGCAGCCGACTGGCGCTGGTGTACGGCGCCGTCCGCCAGTTGCTCTGTCTCTCACGATGTCCACCACACAAGCCCCGGCCGGCTGGATCCGGCACACGCGATCAGGCGGACGCTATCAACCAATTGACAGGAGTGCCCCGCTTTGACCGTCGCGGTGCATGCTGGTGTTGAGCGGCCGCCCGCCGGTGGGGGTCAGGACCGGTGCAGTACCGCCGTGGGCTTGACGTCGGACTGATGGATGCCCTCGATCACCAGGGTTCCGCGCTTGCGTTCGAACCACGGGGAGATCCTGCCGACCAGCCGTTCGCCGTTCGCCGTGCAGGACGGGCAGCAGGTAGTAGCCGTACTCCCGTTTGGCCTTCGGTACGTACATCTCGTTGCGGAAGGCGAAGCCCCAGAGGCCCTCGGTGAGGAGCCGGTCGCTGATCAGGTCGCCGAACGGCGACAGCAGGGCGGTGCGCCCCTGCCACTCGCCCGGCTCTGGTCCGTCAGGGTGCGGAGCACCTGCGGCAGGCCGTCGTACTTCCCGCGCAGGAAGTACTGCTCGATGTCGAGCGGGCGGACCACGCCGAGCGCGCGCACGGTGTGCTCGGTGGCGAGACCGACCACCGCCTGCGGTGGCGAAGGCCTTGGTGGGCAGCGGGATGCCCTCTCCCAGCCGGTCCAGCACATGGCGTTCCGGGGTCGCCGCCAGGCGGGGCCCTGCCAGATGCTGCCGCGAGAGGGCGAGCCTGCGAGCGTCCGCCCGCCGGAGCGTCGGGACGGGCTGGGGCGAGGGCATCGTGAGGCTCCTCGGCGACGAACGATTTCTGGATCTCAGACGCCGCATCACGGGGCCGGTCCTGGATTCCGGATACCTCTGCCGTGCCACCAATCCGCGGCCTCTCCCGCTCCGAATCACACGTGCTCATTGAAGGGGACAAGCGAGGGAGCGGCATGACAGAGGACCGGCGGCGCATAGCTGTCGTGGGCGCCGGGGTGGCCGGGCTGACGGCCGCGTACATCCTCAACGGCGTGCACGACGTCACGCTCTACGAAGGGGACGACCGGCTCGGAGGTCATGCGCACACCCATGACGTGCTGTCCAGCGACGGCCGTCTCCACCGGGTGGACTCCGGGTTCATCGTGCACAACCGCCGCACGTACCCGAATCTGCTGCGCCTCTTCCGCGAGCTCGGCGTCTCCACCCAGGACTCCGAGATGAGCATGTCGGTACGGTGCGACGGCTGTGGCCTGGAGTACGCGGGGGCCCGTGGCGCGGCGGGGCTCTTCGCCCGGCCGCGCCACGCGCTGCGCCCTTCGTACCTGCGGATGCTCGCGGAGGTGCCGGTCTTCCACCGGGCCGCGCGCCGGGTCGTCGCGGACGAGTCCTCGGGCGATCCGACGCTGGGCGAGTTCCTCGCCGCCGGCCGCTACTCCCCGTACTTCATCACGCACTTCATGACGCCCCTCGTCTCCGCCGTCTGGTCCTGCGACGCCACCGACGCCCTGCGCTATCCGGCCCGGTACCTCTTCCGGTTCATGGAGCATCACGGGATGCTCGCCGTCACCGGCTCCCCGGTGTGGCGGACGGTGACCGGAGGCTCGCGCGCGTACGTGGAGCGCATCGGCAAGCAACTGCCCCGGGTGCGCACGGACACCGCGGTCCGGTCCGTGCGGAGGCTTCCCGGCGGCGGGGTGGAGGTCGGTACGCAGGACGGCACGGCAGCTCCGTACGACGCGGTCGTCATCGCCGTCCATCCCGACCAGGCGCTGCGGCTGCTGGCCGATCCGACCGGGGCCGAGAGCCGGGTGCTCGGCGCGTTCCGCTACTCCCGCAACCCGACCCTCCTGCACACCGACACCAGCGTGCTGCCGCGCAGCAGCCGGGCGCGCGCCTCCTGGAACTACCTGCTGCCGTCCTGCGACGCGGCGCCCGACCGGGTGCGGGTGAGCTACGACATGAACCGGCTGCAGCGGCTCACCGCGCCCGAGACCTATCTCGTCACTCTCAACGCCGAGCAGCGGGTGGCCGAGGACAAGGTGGTGGCCCGCATGACGTACGAACACCCGGTGTTCACCCCGGAGTCGGTGGCCGCCCAGCGCGAACTGCCCGCCCTCAGCGGTCCGGTCACCGCTTTCGCCGGCGCCTACCACGGCTGGGGATTCCATGAGGACGGCTGCGCCTCGGGCGTCCGGGCGGCGGCCGCGCTGGGGGTGACGTGGTGATTCCCGCCCTGTACCCCTGCACGATCGCGCATCTGCGCACATCGCCGCGGCGCTACGCCCTGCGGCACCGCACCTACCTCTGGTACGTCGACCCGGACCGGCCGCCGCGCCTTCCCCTCCTGCTGCGCCCGCTTGCCCGGTTCGACGCCCGGGACCATTTCGGCGGCCGCTCCCCCACCCTGCGGGCCGGCCTGGAGCGCTATCTCGCCGCGCAGGGCGTCGACCTGGCGGGCGGACCGGTCACGATGCTGACGCAGGCCCGGGTGTTCGGGTACGTCTTCAATCCGCTGACCCTCTACTGGTGCCACGACCCGTCCGGAGCTCTGGTCTGTGTGGTCGCCGAGGTACACAACACCTACGGCGAGCGGCACTGCTATCTGCTGCGCCCCGAGGGATCGCAACTCGCCTCCGTGGAGAAGGAGTTCTACGTCTCCCCTTTCTTCCCCGTCGACGGCGACTACCTCATGCGACTGCCCGAGCCCGGCCAGTCACTGAATCTGACGGTCCGTCTCATGCGTTCGGGGAAGCCGGTGTTCACGGCGACGGTGCGCGGTGAACGGCGGGCCGCGACCCCCTCCGTGCTGCTGCCCCTCGCGCTCCGTCATCCCTGGTCGACCGCGGTGGCCTCTCTCGCCATCCGACTGCACGGCATCCGTCTGTATCTGCGCGGGCTGCCTGTCCGGCCCCGTCCCTTTCACCGCCCCCAGGAAGGTGTGGAGTGAGTACGTCCCTGAGCCGCCCCAACGTCGCGGACGACACCGGGCTGTGGCCCGATGTGGTCCGCCGGCCCGAGGTTTCCCGGCTCCGTACGGCCGTCGCCGAGCGCCTCGTGCGGCGAGCCCTCGTCCGGCTTCCCCTCTACGTACGTTTCGGTGCCGGCGAGACGGTCGGGCTCGGCGGTCCGTTGCTTGAGGTCCATGACCCGGACGCGTTCTTCCGCCGGATCGCCGCAGGCGGCCTGATCGGATTCGGCGAGTCGCACCAGGCCGGCGAGTGGGACGCCCCCGACCTCGTGGGCGTGCTGACGGTCCTGGCGCAGAACGCCGCCGACCTGGTGCCCGCATCGCTCCAGCGGCTGCGCGGCCTGTGGGCGGCACGGCAGCCCACGGCCCTGCGTAATACGCCCGAAGGGGCCAGGGCCAATATCCAGCGCCACTACGACTTGTCGAACGACCTCTTCGCCCTGTTCCTCGACGAGACGATGACGTACTCCTCGGCCGTGTTCCGCGGCTTCCCCGCCGAGTGGCCGCTGCTGGCGGCAGCGCAGCAGCGCAAGATCGACCGGCTGCTCGATCTCGCCGCGGTCGGCGAGGGCACCAGGCTCCTCGAAATCGGCACCGGCTGGGGCGAGCTGGCCATCGGGGCCGCGCGGCGCGGCGCCCGCGTCACCTCGCTCACCCTCTCCGCGGAACAGCGCGATCTGGCGAACGAGCGCATCAGGGCCGCGGGCCTCGGCAACCTGATCAACGTCGAGTTGTGCGACTACCGCGAGGCGACCGGCCGCTACGACGCCGTGGTCAGCGTGGAGATGGTCGAAGCGGTCGGTGAGGAGTTCTGGCCGGTGTACTTCAAGGCACTGGACGACCGGCTCGCCCCGGGCGGCCGCGCGGTGGTGCAGGCCATCACCATGCCGCACGAGCGGATGGTGGCCAGCCGGGACACGTACACCTGGATCCAGAAGTACATCTTCCCCGGCGGTCTGCTGCCGTCGACGGAGGCGATCGAGCAGGTCACCGCCGACTGCACGTCGCTGCGCATCGCGCGCAGGGACGGCTACGGGGCGCACTACGCCGAAACCCTGCGCCTGTGGCGTGAGCGGTTCAGCGAGCGGGCCGACGCGGTGGCGGCCCTCGGCTTCGACGAGGTCTTCCGCCGGATGTGGACCTTCTATCTCGCCTACTCCGAGGCCGGCTTCCGGTCCGGCTATCTCGATGTCCAGCAGTTCGTACTCACCCGGGAAGGTGCACTGTGACGGCGCGAACGGAGAACGGCGCGGCCATGCGGCTCGGCTCGCACATCGAGGCGGCCATCGGCGGACCACTGCCCCTTCGGGTGCGCGCCTGGGACGGCAGCGAGACCGGCCCGAAGGACGCACCGACCGTGGTCGTACGGTCCCGGCGTGCCCTGCGCCGACTGCTGTGGCAGCCGGGCGAACTCGGCCTGGCCCAGGCGTACATCACCGGCGAACTCGATTTCGAAGGGGATCTGGCGGAGGGGCTGCGCATCCTGTGGCGCACGGTCCGTGAGGGCGGGCTGCACCCGCCTCGGCTCGGTGCGCGCGGCTGGGGACGCGCCGCGGCCACCGCACTGCGGCTCGGTGTCGTCGGCCCGCGCCCAACCCCGCCCGCCTCGCAGGCGCGGCTGCGGGGGCAGTTGCACAGCCGGACCCGGGACCGGGCGGCGATCAGCCACCACTACGACCTGTCCAACGCCTTCTACGCGCTGCTGCTCGACGAGACCATGGCGTACTCCTGCGGCTACTGGACCGGCGAGGGCCCCGGCTACGGTCCCGCCGACGCGCAGCGCGACAAGCTCGAACTGATCTGCCGCAAGCTCGGACTCGGTCCCGGCGCGCGGCTCCTGGACATCGGCTGCGGCTGGGGTTCGCTGACGCTGTACGCGGCCGAGCAGCACAAGGTGCGGGTCACCGCCGTCACGCTCGCCGCCGAACAGGCCGCGTACGTGCGGGAACA
>NZ_JAFLRJ010000228.1 GCF_017315755.1 Streptomyces beijiangensis | reverse complement strand
GGCGCTGTTCGCCTCCCGGACCGGCCCGCCGCCCGCGGGGATGTAGGCGACGGCGTCCCCCAGCCCACTGGATCCAGTGCAGTGGGCCGACCCACGCACTCCACATGGAAGCGCTCCCGCAGAGAAGCGGGCAGAGCGCACGGGTGGGCGCACGGCCACACACCCGGAGCGCGGAGGAGGTGTGACAGGCGTCTCTGCGGACAACAATCTCGCCATACGGAACACCGCCCCTTAACGGTAGGGATGCGGCGAACTACGCTGTGTTTACGAATGCCGCGTGCTTATGCCTGCGCGGCGGCCGTCTGTGTGTCGAGGGGTGGCGCATGTCCAGGGAGCTACGCGGGCCGAACGAAAAACTCGGCACCGTTCTCGCCCTCGCGGGAATCAGCAACGCCGGACTGGCACGACGGGTCAACGACCTCGGTGCCCAGCGCGGCCTCACACTTCGCTACGACAAGACGTCGGTGGCACGGTGGGTCTCCAAGGGCATGGTGCCCCAGGGCGCCGCGCCCCATCTGATCGCGGCCGCGATAGGCGCGAAGCTCGGAAGGCCCGTACCGCTGCACGAAATCGGTCTGGCCGACGCCGATCCGGCCCCCGAGGTCGGGCTCGCCTTCCCGCGCGACGTGGGCGCCGCTGTACGCTCCGCGACCGAGCTGTACCGGCTGGATCTCGCCGGGCGCCGGGCCGGCGGCGGCATCTGGCAGTCCCTGGCCGGATCCTTCGCGGTCAGCGCCTACGCGACACCCGCCTCGCGCTGGCTGATAACCCCCGCCGACTCCTCGGTCGCGCGCGACGGGGTGCGGGATGCCGAGGAGGCGGCCGACACGCCGCCGCTGCGGGTCGGCCACAGCGATGTGGCCAAACTGCGGGAGGCGGCGGAGGACGCACGGCGCTGGGACTCCAAGTACGGGGGCGGGGACTGGCGTTCGTCCATGGTCCCGGAGTGCTTACGGGTCGACGCGGCGCCGCTGCTGCTCGGTTCGTACACGGACGAGGTGGGGCGCGGCCTGTTCGGCGCGACCGCCGAACTGACCCGTCTCGCCGGGTGGATGGCCTTCGACACGGGCCAGCAGGAGGCCGCGCAGAGGTACTACATCCAGGCGCTGCGGCTGGCGCGCGCCGCGGCCGATGTGCCGCTGGGCGGATATGTGCTCGCGTCGATGTCGCTGCAGGCCGTCTACCGCGGCTTCGGCGACGAAGGGGTCGACCTGGCGCAGGCGGCGGTCGAGCGCAACCGGGGGCTCGCGACCGCCCGGACGATGTCCTTCTTCCGGCTGGTCGAGGCACGGGCCCATGCGCGCGCCGGTGACTCGCCGGCCGCGGGCGCGGCCCTGAAGTCGGCCGAGGGCTGGCTGGAGCGCTCGCGCGCGGGCGACGCGGACCCGTCCTGGCTGGGCTTCTACTCGTACGACCGCTTCGCGGCGGATGCCGCCGAGTGCTACGCGGACCTGAAGGCCCCTCGCCAGGTGCGCCGCTTCACCGAGCAGGCGCTGTCGAAGCCGACCGAGGAGTTCGTGCGCTCGCACGGGCTGCGCCTGGTGGTCAGCGCGGTCGCCGAACTGGAGTCGGGGAATCTGGACGCGGCGTGCGCGGCGGGGACGCGGGCGGTGGAGGTCGCCGGGCGGATCTCCTCGGCGCGCACCACGGAGTACGTACGGGATCTGCTGCACCGTCTGGAGCCGTACGGGGACGAGCCGCGGGTAGTGGAGCTGCGGGAGAGGGCCCGTCCGCTGCTGGTCGCACCGGCGTGACCTGCGCCGCTCCCCGCACTGGTTTGAACGCATTGTCAGTGGGCCAGTGCACTATTCGGGTGGGAGGCGGTGCGGTGTGAGGTTCGACTGCGAGGTGCTGGTCGTCGGCGGCGGGATCGTCGGCCTGTCGACCGCCCATGCGCTGGCGCAGAGCGCGCCCGGGACACGGGTGACGGTTCTGGAGAAGGAAGCGGCCCCCGCGCTGCACCAGACCGGGCGCAACAGCGGGGTGATCCACAGCGGGGTGTACTACCGGCCGGGGTCGCTGAAGGCCCGGTTCGCGGTGCGCGGGGCGGCCGAGATGGTCAAGTTCTGCGCGGAGCACGGCATCCCGCACCAGGTGTGCGGAAAGCTGATCGTGGCGACGGAGCGGGACGAGCTGCCGCGGCTGCACGCCCTGGTCCAGCGGGGCCGGGAGAACGGGATCCCGGTGCGGGAGCTGGGTCCCGCACAGATCGCCGAGTACGAACCCGAGGTGCAGGGCCTGGCCGCGATCCATGTTTCCACGACGGGCATCGTCGACTACGGCACGGTGGCGGCGCACCTGGCGGAGATCTCGGGGGCGGAGATCAGATACGGCGCGGAGGTCGTGCAGATCTCGCGGCGCGACTCGGAGGGCGTCGCGGTCCGTACGGCTGACGGCACGGTGCTGCGGGCGAAGGCACTGGTCAACTGCGCGGGGCTGCACTGCGACCGGGTGGCGCGGCTGGCGGGCGACGACCCTGGGATGCGGATCGTGCCGTTCCGCGGGGAGTACTACGAGCTGGGGCGGCCGGAGCTGGTGCGGGGGCTGGTGTACCCGGTGCCGGATCCTGCTTTCCCGTTCCTCGGGGTGCATCTGACGCGGGGCATCGACGGGTCTGTCCATGTCGGGCCCAACGCGGTGCCGGCGCTGGCGCGGGAGGGGTACGGATGGGGGGACATCCGGGTCCGCGAGCTGGGCGGGACCCTGGCCTGGCCCGGCTCCTGGCGGGTCGCGCGGCGGCACTGGCGGTACGGGGCGGGTGAGCTGCACCGCTCGCTGTCCCGGCACGCGTTCACCGAGGCGGTGGCGAGGCTGCTGCCGGCCGTGTCGGAGTCTGATTTGCGGCGGGTGCCGGCGGGGGTGCGGGCGCAGGCTGTGCTGCGGGACGGGACGCTGGTGGACGACTTTCTGCTGCGGGAGGCTCCGCGGACTGTGCACGTACTGAACGCGCCTTCGCCTGCGGCGACTGCTTCGCTGCCTATTGGGCGTGAGGTGGCCAGGCGGGTGCTGGGGGCGCTGCGAGGCTGAGCTCCTCCCCGGGGGCGGAGCTCCAGCCCGCGCAGCGGGTTCTGGGGGCCCCGTAGGATTGGGGCATTGTGTCTGAGCCCCTGAAACCCGCCCCGTACATCCGCCCCAAGGGCGAGCCCCGCTTCCCCGGCGGCCCCGCCGCCGACCCGGCCGGGTCCCACCACGAGCGCCGCATCCGCAGCTTCCAGCCCCGGCGCAGCCGTGTCACCACCGGTCAGGCCGAGGCGCTGGAGCGGTTGTGGCCGCAGTGGGGCACGGACATCGACGGGCTGCGGACCCTCGACCTCGACGCGATGTTCGACGGGCTGCCCGTCGTCCTGGAGATCGGTTTCGGGATGGGCGAGGCCACCGCGCAGATGGCCGCCGACGACCCGGCCACCGGCATCCTGGCGACCGACGTCCACACCCCGGGCCAGGGCAACCTCCTCCGTCTCGCGGAGCAGAACGGGCTGTCCAACATCCGGGTGGCCAACGGCGACGCGATCATCCTGCTCCGCGAGATGCTGAAGCCCGACTCGCTGACCGGGCTGCGCGTGTACTTCCCCGACCCCTGGCCCAAGGCCCGCCACCACAAGCGCCGCCTGATCCAGCCGGAGTTCCTGGACCTGGCGGCGACGCGCCTCGCCCCCGGCGCCGTACTGCACTGCGCGACCGACTGGGAGCCGTACGCAGGGCAGATGCTCGAGGTGCTCACCGCGCACCCGGACTTCGTGAACACCCAGGAGGACGGCGGGTACGCGCCCCGGCCCGAATTCCGGCCGCTGACCCGCTTCGAGGGACAGGGTCTCGACAAAGGTCACGTCGTGCAGGATCTGCTGTTCCGCCGCAGGTAAGCAGGTAAGCCCCGGGCAAAACCGGGCACGACATCGCAGTTGTCACTGTCCCTCGTTAGGGTCAATGGGGTGTACGAGTCGAGCCCGCCCCAGCCACCGCACCCGGTGGTCCCGGCGTTCGAGGAGCAGCCGCTCTTCGACGCCGTGCCGGAGCGCGCCCACTGGCGGTATGCCCCGCGCCGCGATTTCTGGCGCAGCAAGGCGCTCCGCGCAGGTGTGGTGATCACGCTGCTCGCGCTCTCCGGTCTGGTGATCCTCGCGCTCGTACGGCAGCAGACCGGCACCGAGGGGTTCCTGGTGGGCCTGGGGCTCGCCGTGCTGCCCGTCCCGCTCCTGATCGCGGCCTTCCGCTGGCTGGACCGGGTCGATCCGGGGCCCTGGCGGAACCTGCTCTTCGTCTTCGCCTGGGGCGCCTTCGCGGCCGCCCTGGTGGCGATCATCGCGAACTCCTTCGCGACGCACTGGATAGCCACCGCCACCGCGGATCCGGCGAGCGCGGACACCCTGGGCGCCACGGTGATCGCGCCGATCGTCGAGGAGAGCGCCAAGGCGACGGCGATCCTGCTGATCTTCATCTTCCGCAGACGGAACTTCACCGGGATCGTCGACGGAGTGGTCTTCGCCGGCCTGACAGCGACCGGCTTCGCCTTCACCGAGAACATCCTCTATCTGGGCAGCGCCTTCGGCGAGGACCAGTCGATGGGCTTCTCGGGCTTCTCCTCGGTCACCGCGGCGACCTTCTTCGTACGGGTGGTGATGGCGCCCTTCGCGCACCCGCTCTTCACCGTGATGACCGGCATCGGCTTCGGTATCGCGGCGCTCGCCCCCCGCCACCGGCGGCTGCAGCGCTACGCGGTGCCGGTGTGCGGACTGCTCCTCGCCATGGGCATGCACGCCCTGTGGAACGGCTCGTCCCACTTCGGCGACTACGGCTTCTACATCGTCTACGGCGCTTTCATGCTCCCCGTCTTCGCCGCCCTGACCTGGCTGGCGATCTGGACCCGCCAGCGCGAGCTGCGCATGATCTCCGCCGAGCTCCCCGCGTACGCGGCGGCCGGCTGGCTCGGCCCGGCCGAGCCGCTGGCCCTCTCCTCGATGCGGGCCCGCACGATGGCCAGGGATTTCGCGGGGCGGATGTACGGGGGCAAGTCCGCGGCCAGGGCGGTCAGCGAGTACGAGGCCTTCGCGACGTCTCTCGCCTTTCTGCGCCACCGGGCCCACCAGGGTGCGGTGGGCCCGGACTTCCTGGCCCGCGAGCAGGAGCTCCTGCACCACCTCTGGCAGCGCAAGGAGATAGCCGAGCCTGCGCTGCTGTACGCGGCGCAGGCGACCGGCAGGATGCGGGTGCCGCCGCCGTACCAGTACTACGGCGGCTACAACCCGTACAGGCAGTACTAGGCGGAGGCGGCAGTCAGCGCCGCGACCTCGTCCTCGGTGAGCTTCAGTTCGGCCACCGCCGTCAGCGCGGGCAGCTGCTCGACCGTGCGCGCGGAGGCGATCGGCGCGGCCACGGCCGGCTGTGCGGCCACCCACGCCAGCGCCACCGTCGCGACCTCGGCGCCGTGCGCGGCGGCCACCTTGTCGAGCGCGTCGAGGACCTTCGGGCCCCGCTCGGTCTCCAGGTGCTTGCCCGCTCCCTGGGCCCGCGGGCTGTCCACGGTCGTGCCCGGGCGGTACTTGCCGGTGAGGAAGCCGGAGGCGAGCGCGTAGTACGGGACGGCCGCAAGACCGTGGCGGGCGGCGGTGTCCTGGAGTTCGCCCTCGTAGGTGTCCCGCGAGACCAGGCTGTAGTTCGGCTGCAGCGCGACGTACTTGGCCAGTCCCTCGCTCTCCGAGAAGGCGAGGGAGGCCTCAAGACGCTCGGCGGAGATGTTCGATGCGGCGATGGCGCGCACCTTGCCCTCCTTCACCAGCTGGTCGAGGGCGGTGATGATCTCTTCGACGGGCACGGACACATCGTCGAAGTGCGTGTAGAAGAGGTCGATGTGGTCGGTGCCGAGCCGCCGCAGGGACTCCTCGGCAGCCGCCTTGATGTTGGCGGGCGCGAGCCCCTTGTACTGGGGGTGCGCACCGATCTTGGTGGCGACGACGATCTCGGAGCGGTTGCCGCGCGAGGCGAGCCACTGGCCGATGATCGTCTCGGACTCGCCGCCCTCGTTGCCCGGGACCCACGCCGAGTAGGAGTCGGCGGTGTCGACGAAGTTGCCGCCCGCGGCGGTGTAGGCGTCGAGCACCGCGAAGGACTGCGCCTGGTCGGCGGTCCAGCCGAAGACGTTGCCGCCGAGGGCGAGCGGGAAGACGGAAAGGCCGGAGGACCCGAGCGTACGGAGAGAAGTCATGGATTGATCAACATCCCGTCCCGTCCCGCCTATTCCGGGTACGCCTTCCAGGTACGCCTTCCGGGTACGCCAAAACCGGCAGCCCTGGCGTCGGGGGGGGTGCCGCCAGGACTGCCGGTGTCTTGGGGTGCGGGATCAGGGGTTGATGCCGCGGGCCTGGAGCCAGGCCATCGGGTCGATCGGGTCGCCGCCGCCCGGACGCACCTCAAGGTGCAGATGCGGTCCTGTGACGTTGCCGGTGGCGCCGACGCGGCCGATGACGTCGCCCGTGGAGACCTTCTGCCCGGCGCTGACGTTCAGCGAGGACTGGTGGCAGAACCACAGCTCCGTACCGTCGTCGAGCAGCAGGACCGTGCGGTAGCCGTACGAGCCCGACCAGCCCGCCGACTTGACCGTGCCGCTGTGGACGGCCTTGATCGGGGTGCCCGTGGGGGCCGCGAAGTCGAGACCCGTGTGGTACCCGGATGACCACATCGAACCGGCGTCGCCGAAGTGCGAGGTGAGCGTGTACGAGGAGACGGGCAGCGCGAAGCTGGCGGCCAGCTTGGCGAGGCGCTCGGCCTCGGCCTTCTTCGCCGCCTCTTCCGCGGCCTTCTTCTTGGCGGCTGCGGCCTTGGCGTCGGCCGCATCCTGCTTCGTCTTCGCCTCGGCGGCGGCCTTGTCCGCTGCTGCCTTCTCGGCGACGGCCTGGGCCTTGGCGTCCGCGCCTGCCTGCTGCTGCTCGGCCTGCTGCAGTATCCGGGCGCGCAGCGTCTCGCCGGCGTCCGTGGTGCCATCGCCCGAGGAGTTGGCGGTGAGACCGGCGACGGAGAGAGGCGCCGTGTTCGTCTCCGTACCGGAGGCGTCCGAGGAGCCGTCGGACATGAATGCGCTCACGCCGGGCAGGGACTTGGCATCGGGCAGGTGGTCGGTGACCGAAGCCGGCAGATCGGGAAGGGAGATCGAGACCGGGGGCTTGCCCTCGGCGCTGGCTATGCCGCCGGCGCCGACCGCGGCGATGACGCCGACGCCCAACACCGTGGAGCTGCGGGCGAGTCCGCCGCGCTGCTTGGCGACGCGGTGCTTGCCGCGTACGGGACGGACGGAGTCCTCGGTGGGGTTCCACTCGTCCCAGGTCTCACCGCCACCGTTACCTCCGAAGCCGAAAGAGTCGGAGTCATTCGGGACATAAAGGGCTTCGGGGGCAGGGTTGTTGGACGCCACGTGGGCGTGCTCCTTTCCTTCCTTCTCGCCTACCGGGTTAGCTGACGGGTTCGGAGCAGGAAGGTCTCCTACGGGCCAGATTCAGCCCGATTCACCCCAATTGGTGGTTCCCCGGTTTCCATGCGGAATTCGGCGCGTGCGCACGGTGCCGTCTCTTGCGACGACTGGGACGACCGCGCTGCGTTATCGAACGTTAATAGACGCGGGGGCTGGATTCCAAGCTCTTCCGACTGATCGTTAACGCCTTTGGCCTGGACTTAATGGTGCACAGGCCCATAAATCAGGTCGACTTGACGACCCCGAACAAAACCCCGAGTTTCTGACGGTGTGTCAATTGTTATGGAGTCTCCCGTATGGGTCGCACTCCGACTACGTACCGTGCCTGACCTACGTACCGAGCTTGACCTACGTACCGTGCTTGACGATGTCCACGCTCAGCCGCCGCTCCGGCTGACCCTCCACCGGCCGCCCCACCGCGAGCAGCGCCATGTCGTCCGTCGACCCGCCCCCCGTGTGCAGCCGTACGTCGTCGGTCAGCGCGTCGAGGAGCGCGTCGGGCCCGGGGAAGATCCGCCCGCCCAGCCGCTCGCCCGGATCGTAGAAGACCCCGGCCTTGTTCCGCGCCTCCGAGAGACCGTCCGTGTAGAAGAGCAGCGTCGCCCCCTCCGGAAACGGCGAAGTGTCCGCACGATCGGGCCAACTCCCCAACTCCGCCATCCCCAGCGGCAGTGCGGGGCTGGAGGGCGCGAGCAGGTCCAGCGCCCCGTCGGCGTGCAGCAGCAGCGGCTCGGGATGCCCACGGTTCACCAGCCGTACGACACCGAGCCCCCGCGGGATCTCCGCCAGCACCGCCGTCGTGAACCCCTCGAAGGCATCGAGCCCGTCACGCCGCGTCCCCTCCCGCGTGAGCGCCCGCTCAAGGCGCTGCGCCACCCCTTGGAGCGTGGTCTCCTGCTCGGCCGCCTCCCGGAACGCCCCGATGACCACGGCCACCGCCTCGACGGCGTCGAGACCCTTCCCGCGTACGTCACCGACCACCAGCCGCACCCCGTACGGCGTGTCCTGTACGGCGAAGAGATCGCCCCCGATGAACGCGTCGGCCTGTGCGGCTTCGTACCGCGCCGCGATGTGCAGCCCGCCGATCCGGTCGGCGGGCACCGGCAGCACGGCGCGCTGGGCCGTCTCTGCGATGACGCGGGCGGAGGCGAGCTGTTCGCCGCTGCGGCGGATGACCCGGTTGATGAAGAGGGCGAGCGCGACCACCGTGATCACGGTGAACAGCTCGGTGAGCGCGACGACCGTCAGCGTCTGCTGGTTGTAGATCCGCAGACCGACGACCGAGACGATCGAGGCGATGCCGACCCGGAGCGTGGCGCCCGCCGTGAAGAACGGCGCGGCGATGAGGGGGGCTGCGGAGAAGAGGGGAGACGCGGTGTAGTTCGCCGGGGTCGCCAGGTCGAAGCCGATGCCGCCGAGGATCAGCAGCGCGGGCAGCACCCGAAGGAAGCGGGGTACCGCAACGCTCTCTCCTCGCCGCTGCCCCACCGTGGATCTCCTGCCCCTGCCCGGTCCGTACACGGCTGCGGACAGCCTGGGTGGGGCGCGGTACCGTCCGCAGCCGTGTAC
>NZ_JAFLRJ010000227.1 GCF_017315755.1 Streptomyces beijiangensis | reverse complement strand
GATCAGCTCCTCGCCGCACAGAAAGGCATCGAGATTCCGCCCCACCCGCCCCGTGGCGAGCGAGTGATACCCGGGGTCGATGTAATCGGGCCCGACCTTATGAGGGGAGACCGCAAGCCCCCGCCCCGCGAAAGCCGCCATCAACCCCGTCGCGACCGTCGTCTTCCCACTGCCCGAAGCCGGCGCCGCGACAACAATCCGAGCTACCACTCGATACCCCTCTGGCCCTTCTGACCGGCATCCATCGGATGCTTGACCTTTGACATATCGGTCACCAGATCGGCCAGCTCAACCAGAGCTTCGGGCGCACCACGCCCGGTGATCACGACATGCTGGGTCCCGGGCCGCTCCCGCAGCACAGCGACGACCTCGTCCACATCCACCCACCCCCACTTCATGGGATAGATGAACTCGTCCAGCACATACAGCTGGTACGTCTCGGCGGCCAGGTCCCGCTTGACCTGCTCCCAGCCTTCCTTCGCCGCGTCCTCGCTGCTCTCGATGTCCCGCTGGACCCAGGACCACCCCTCGCCCATCTTGTGCCAGGCCACGGTCCCGCCCTCGCCACTGGCGCCGAGCACCCGCAGCGCACGCTCCTCGCCGACCTTCCACTTCGCGGATTTCACGAACTGGAAGACCCCGATGGGCCACCCCTGATTCCATCCGCGCAGGGCGAGCCCGAAGGCGGCGGTGGACTTCCCCTTCCCGATCCCCGTGTGCACCACGACCAGCGGCCGGTTGCGCCGCTGTCGCGTCGTCAGCCCGTCGTCGGGTACGGACTCCGGCTGTCCCTGCGGCATTAAGCGGCCCTCCTGCGGTTTCCCTGTACGTCCTTGACGAGCCCGGCGATGGACTCCGCCCGCAACTCGTCCAGCGTCACGGCGGTCCCCCCGAGCTGCCGGGCGAGCTCCCCGGCGAGACCGAGCCGCACGGGCCCCGACTCGCAGTCGACGACGACCGAGGCGACGCCCTCCACCTCGTGCAGCCGCGCCGCGCGCGCCGCCAGAGCCAGCGGCTCGGGCCCGCCGGTCGCGCGCCCGTCCGTGACGACGACGAGCAGGGGCCGCCGCGAGGGATCGCGCATGCGCTCGATCCTCAGCACGTCATGGGCCTTCAACAGTCCGGCGGCGACCGGAGTCCGGCCCCCGGTCGGCAACGATTCCAGCCGTACGGCAGCCGCATCCACGGAGGACGTCGGCGGCAGGGCGACCTCGGCGTCCTTCCCCCGGAAGGAGACGAGCCCCACCTTGTCCCGCCGCTGGTACGCATCGAGCAGCAGCGACAGAACGGCGCCCTTCACCGCGCTCATCCGCTGCCGGGCCGCCATGGACCCCGAGGCGTCCACCACGAACAGCACCAGGTTGCCCTCGCGCCCCTCCCGGTTGGCCTGCCGCAGATCGTCCCGCCGGACGACGAGCCCGGGCCCCGACCGCCCGCGCGCCAGCTGATGCGGCGCGGCGGCCTGGATGGTCGCCGCCAGGTGGAGCTTGGTGAGGGCACCTCGGGGCCGACGGGCCCCGGTGGTCCTGCCGTGCTCGGTACGGGCACGCGACCGACGCCCGGCCGCGCCTTCTCCCAGCCCGGGCACGCTCAGCATCTTCGTACGGAACGGCTCCCCGGCCCTGGCCGCGCTCTGCTCCCCACCGGCCGGCTGCCCCGCGGGCCCGCCCTCGGGTTCGGCGGGCGTGTCGCCCTGCTCCCCGTCACCCTGTGACGGCGTGTCGGGCCCGCCCGAAGGAGGCTGCCCGCCACCGTCGGGACCATCCGGATCAGAATCAGGATCAGGCTCGTCGTCCCCGGCCGACTCCTGCAGGGTCTCGTCGAGCTTGTCCTCGTCAAGTCCGGGCGCGTCGAAGGGATTCCGCCTGCGCCGGTGCGGCAGCGCGAGCAGCGCGGCCTGCCGTACATCCTCGGCGATGACATCCTCACGCCCCGCCCACGCGGCGAGCGCGGTGGCGGTACGGGCCATGACGATGTCGGCCCGCATCCCGTCCACCTCGAAGGCGGCGCAGGTGGCGGCGATCTGCCGCAGCGCGGGATCTCCCAGCCGTACGGAGGGAAGCAGCGCCCGGGCCCCGGCGATCCGAGCCCTCAAGGCGCCTTCCTCGTCGGCCCACTTGAGAGCGAAGGCAGCAGGATCGTCGTCGTAGGCGAGCCGCCGCCGTACGACCTCGACGCGCAGGTCGGGCTCGCGGGAGGCGGCGACCTCGACGGTCAGTCCGAACCGGTCGAGCAACTGGGGCCGCAGCTCGCCCTCTTCGGGGTTCATGGTCCCTACGAGCAGGAACCGGGCGGCGTGCCGTACGGACACGCCTTCGCGCTCGACGTACGAGGCGCCCATGGCGGCGGCGTCCAACAGCAGATCGACGAGGTGGTCGTGGAGGAGGTTGACCTCGTCGACGTACAGAATCCCGCGATGGGCGTCGGCGAGCAGTCCGGGCTCGAACGCCTTCACGCCCTCGGCGAGCGCACGCTCGATGTCCAGAGCGCCGACGAGCCGGTCCTCGGAGGCCCCCACGGGCAGCTCGACGGTCCTGGCATCCCGCGACACACCGCCGCCGGCCTCGTGGGGCCCATCGGGACACGCCGGATCGGGGGAGACGGGATCACAGGAGAACCGGCATCCGGAGACGACGGAAACCTCGGGCAGCAGAGCGGAAAGGGCACGCACGGCAGTGCTCTTGGCGGTCCCCTTCTCACCCCGCACGAGGACGCCGCCGACGCGCTCGGAGACGGCGTTCAGCAGCAGCGCGAGCCGCAGATCCTCCTGCCCGACGATGGCGGTGAACGGATAGGGGCTGCTCATGCGATGGCCTCCTTGAACGATGCTGAAATTGCGAGCGGATGTTTCTGTCGTGCCATGTGCTCGCGCGTATCAAGCCCACACCAGGCCATATCAAGCCCGTCGAGGGGGTCCGGGGGCGGAGCCCCCGAATGGGGCTCGCCGCCGACACCCTCCTCACGCGTCGCCCTCCAAGTCACCCTCAAGCTCCAGATACGTGGCCCGCAGCCGCTCCAGCGTCCCCGCATCCGGCTCCGCCCAGAGCCCCCGCTCGGCCGCCTCCAGCAATCGCTCCGAAATCCCCCGCAACGCCCACGGGTTGGACGTCTTCATGAACTCCCGGTTCTCCGGGTCGAAGACATACTCGGCCGACAACTTCTCGTACATCCAGTCGTCGACGACCCCCGCAGTTGCGTCGTACCCGAACAGGTAATCCACGGTCGCGGCCATTTCGAATGCGCCCTTGTACCCGTGCCGCCGCATCGCCGCCATCCACCGCGGATTGACGACCCGCGCCCGGAACACCCGGTGGGTCTCCTCGCCCAGGGTCCGCGTCTTCACCTGGTCCGGGGTCGCACTGTCACCCACGTACGCCTCGGGCGACTCACCCGTCAGATGCCGCACCATGGCGACCATGCCGCCGTGGTACTGGAAATAGTCATCGGCATCGACGAGATCGTGTTCCCGCGTATCAACATTCTTGGCAGCGACCTGGATCCGGCGGAAAGCGGTCTCCATGTCCCCGCGCGCATTGCGCCCGTCGAGCTCGCGCCCGTACGCATAACCGCCCCACACCGCGTACACCTCGGCGAGATCCGCGTCGCTCCGCCAGTTCCGCGCGTCGATCAGCGGCAGCAGCCCGGCCCCGTAAGCCCCCGGCTTGGACCCGAAGATACGAGCCGTGGCCCGTCGCCGGTCCCCGTGCTCGGCGGTGTCCTCATCGGCGTGCGCCTTGACGAAGTTCCGGGCAGGATCCTCGTCCAGCTCGGCCACCGCCCGTACCGCGTCGTCGATCAGCCCCACCACATGCGGGAAGGCGTCCCGGAAGAACCCCGAGATCCGTACCGTCACATCGATCCGGGGCCGCCCCAGCTCCTCGAGCCCGACCACCTCGAACCCCGTCACCCGCCGGGACGCGTCGTCCCACACCGGCCGGCAGCCCAGCAGTGCCAGGATCTCCGCGATGTCGTCGCCCTGGGTCCGCATGGCCGACGTACCCCACACGGTGAGCCCGACCGACTTCGGGTACTCGCCCGAGTCCTCCAGATAGCGTGCGATCAGCGAATCGGCGAGCGCCTGCCCGACCTCCCACGACAGCCGCGACGGGATCGCCTTCGGGTCCACCGAGTAGAAGTTCCGCCCCGTCGGCAGCACGTTCACCAGCCCGCGCGTGGGCGATCCCGAAGGACCGGCCGGGACGAACCCGCCGTTCAGCGCCAGCAGAATGTTGTCGATCTCGTCCGTGGTGCGCGCCAGCCTCGGTACGACCTCCTCGCACGCGAACCGCAACACGGCCACCGCGTCCGGGAGTTCGGTGCCGAGGACCTCGTCCACCAGACCGGCCACCGCGTTCACGTCCCAGCCGCGCTCTTCCATGCCCTCCGCGAGGCGGCGGCACAGCTGCTCCAGCAGGTCGATCGCATCGGCGCCGGACCTGGCGGGCCCGTCCACCAGTGCGCTGAGCTCCGCCGACACCTTCACGGCCGCGCCGGGCTCGCCCAGCAACTCCTTCTCCACCAGCCCGAAGTGCTCGGCGAGACAGGCCCGGAGGCCCGGCAGCGCATGGGCCTTGCCGCCCCACACCTGAGAGGCGCGCAGTACGGCCAGCACCAGGTTGACCCGGGCCTCCGCCTCAGGTCCGCCACCGAGGATGTGCAGCCCGTCGCGGATCTGCACATCCTTGATCTCGCACAGATAGCCGTCGACGTGCATCACGAACGAATCGAAATCCCCGTCGTCGGGCTGCTCGTCGAGATGCAGGTCGTGGTGGAGCTCGGCAGCCTTCACCAGCGTCCAGATCTGTGCCCGTACCGCCGGAGTCTTCGTCGGGTCCAGGTCACTGACCAGGGCGTACTCATCGAGCAGCTGCTCCAGCTTCGCCAGATCCCCGTACGTGTCCGCCCGCGCCATCGGCGGTACCAGATGGTCGACGATCGTCGCGTGCCCGCGCCGCTTGGCCTGCGTGCCTTCCCCCGGGTCGTTGACGATGAAGGGATAGATCAGCGGCAGTTCGCCGAGCACCGCGTCGGGACCGCATCCGCGCGAAAGCCCAAGTCCCTTTCCGGGAAGCCATTCCATGGTCCCGTGCTTGCCCATGTGAATGACCGCGTCCGCGCCGAAAGAATTCTCCAGCCACCGGTAAGTGGCCATGTAGTGGTGCGAAGGCGGCATGTCGGGGTCGTGATAAATGGCAATCGGATTCTCGCCGAAACCGCGCGGCGGCTGAATCAGCACCACCACATTCCCGAACTGCAGCGAGGCCAGCACGATGTCTTCGCCGTCGATGTAGAGCTGGCCAGGCGCCTCGCCCCAGTGCTTCAGCATGCTGTCCCTGAGCCCGGACTCCAGCTGCCCGAACCATTCCTGGTAGTCGGCGAGCGGCACCCGCGCCGGAGCCGCGGCGAGCTGCTCCTCGGTCAGCCACTCCACGTCGTGCCCACCGGCGTGGATGAGCCGGTGGATCAGCTCGTCCCCCTCGGCCGGGTGCCCCTCCACCTGGTATCCCGCATCGCGCAGCGAATCGAGCACCCGCACGGCGGAAGCCGGGGTGTCGAGTCCCACCGCGTTCCCGACCCGCGAATGCTTCGTCGGATAGGCCGTGAAGACGACCGCGATCCGCTTCTCCGCATTCGGCTTGTACTTCAACTGCGCGTGCCGTACGGCAATACCGGCCACCCGCGCCGCCCGCTCGGGGTCGGCGACGTACACCGGCACCTCGCCCTCGCCCTGCTCCTTGAAGGAGAAGGGAACGGTGATGAGCCGTCCGTCGAATTCCGGGATCGCCACCTGCATCGCCGCGTCCATCGGCGACAGCGCCGCGTCCGAGCCGTCCCACACGGCCCGCGAGGACGTCAGACACAGTCCCTGGAGCACCGGCACGTCCAGCTCGGCCAGCGCACCGATGTCCCACGCCTCGTCGTCGCCCCCGGCGGAGGCGTCGGACGCGCGCGTGCCGCCGGCCGCCAGCACGGTCGCGATCAGCGCATCCGCCTGCCCCAGCCGCTCGTAGAGCTCCGCGTCGGCGCCCCGCAGCGAACCGCAGTACACAGGAAGGGCGTTGGCCCCCCGCGCCTCCACCGCATCGCACAGCACATCAATGAAACCGGTGTTCCCCGACAGTTCGTGCGCTCGGTAGAAGAGCACACCGATCGTCGGCCGCCCCTCGATCCGCTCGCGCGTCCCGTGGACCCCCCACTCGGGCATCTTCTGCGGTTCGGCGAAGCCCACACCCGTCAGCAGCACGGTGTCCGAGAGGAAGCGCGCCAGCTCGACGAGGTTCCCGGGACCGCCCTCCACCAGATACCGCAGCGCCTCGGCGACGACCCCCGCGGGCGCCGACGACTCGGCCATCAGTTCCGCGTCCGGTACGGTCTCGCCGCCGAGCAGCACGGTGGGTATTCCGGACCTTCGCAGCACGGCGAGCCCGTCCTCCCAGGCCCGCTTCCCGCCCAGCAGCCGTACGACGGCGACAGAGGCGCCCGCGATCAGCGTGGGCAGCTCGTCGGTCACGTCGATCCGCGTCGGATTCCCGATCAGATACGGAGCTTCGGAGGCGCGCGCCGCCAGCAGATCCGTATCGGCGGTCGACAGCAGCAGCACGGTCGGATCAATGCTCATGAAGGTGCTCCAGGTGCGATGAAGGGAAGTCCTGACGGCGCGCCCGACTCGATCAGTGCGAGCAGTGCGTCCGTGTCCGCGTGTTCCTCGATGAGATCGCCCAGGCGATCCAGCTGCTCCTCCCGGAGCGCTCCGAAACTTGTGTCGGGCGCGGGGACGAACCGCCGCCCCGCCGCCGTCGCGACCTCCCGCAGGAAGGCCCGCCGGAAGCCGTCGCTCTCCAGTGACCCGTGCCAGTGGGTGCCCCACACGGCTCCCACCCGGCAGCCGTCCAGGCTGTGTCCTTTGTCATCAGAGATGAACCTTTCCCCGCCCAGTACTTCGGCCACCCCGTGATGGATCTCGTACCCCTCGACCGCTTCCCCCAGCGCCTCGCCCACCGGCCGCTCCAGGGTCTTCTCCACGGCGAACCGCACGCGCACCGGCAGCAGTCCGAGCCCGTCCACGGTCCCGGCGCGCGACTCGACGTCGTCCTCGATGCGCTCCCCGAGCACCTGGAAGCCGCCGCAGATCCCGAGCACGGGCCGCCCTTCCGCCGCCCGCCGTACGAGTGCGTCGGCGAGCCCGCGCTCCCGCAGCCACGCCAGGGCCTTCACGGTGCCGCGCGTCCCCGGCACGATCACCAGGTCCGCGTCGACGAGCTCCTCGGCCCGGTCCACGAACCGCACCACCACACCCGGTTCGGCGGCCAGCGCGTCCACATCGGTGAAGTTGGACATCAGCGGTACGGCGCACACGGCGACCCGCAGCACGTCCTCGCCGAACGGCGGCGCGACGGCGGACTCCCGTACGGCGCCGCGCATCGAGACTCGCAGCCCGTCCTCCTCGTCGATGCCGAGCCCGTGCGTGTACGGCAGCACGCCGTACGTACGCCGCCCGGTGAGCCCGGTCAGCATGTCGATCCCCGGTTCGAGGAGCGACACGTCACCGCGGAACTTGTTGACCAGATACCCGGCCACCAGCGCCTGGTCCTCGGCGCTCAGCAGGGCGGTCGTCCCGAAGAACGAAGCGAAGACCCCGCCGCGATCGATGTCGCCGACGACCACCACAGGGAACCGCGCGGCCCGCGCGATCCCCATGTTCACGATGTCGGTCCGGCGCAGATTGATCTCGGCCGGACTGCCGGCCCCCTCGCAGATCACGGCGTCATACGTGCCCCGCAGCTCCTCCAGGCACTCCACCACGGTCCCGAGCAACGACGCCTGCCGCCCACCGTGGTAGCCGCGTGCGCTCATCTCGCCCACGGCCTTGCCCATCAGTACGACCTGGCTGCTGCGGTCGCTCCCTGGCTTGAGCAGCACCGGGTTCATCAGTGCACTCGGCTCGACCCGCGCGGCCTGCGCCTGCATGGCCTGTGCGCGCCCGATCTCCGCGCCCTCGCGGGTGACGAAGGAATTGAGCGACATGTTCTGGGCCTTGAAGGGCGCGACCTTCACCCCCTGCCGCGCCAGCCACCGGCAGATCCCGGCGGTCACGACGCTCTTGCCCGCGTCGGACGTGGTCCCCGCGACGAGCAGTCCGCCGCCGCGCCCGGCTGTCCTGGCCGAAGTCCTGGCCGAAGTCCTGGCCGAAGTCCTGTCCGAAGTCATGTCCGGTTCCTTCCGGCGGCCGAGGGCCGCGATTGCCGGGCGCGGCGCAACGCCCCGTACGCACAGCGCGCGGTGACGCACGCCGCGAGTGCCAGCACATTCACCCGGCGCGAGAGCCGCACCGCCCGCTCGATGTCGCCGATCCTGACGGGCCTGGCCCCGCCGTTGAGCACCGCGCGGTGCTCGACCCGGCCGCCGTACGACAAGGCCCCGCCGAGCCGTACCCCCAGCGCCCCCGCGAAAGAGGCTTCCACGGGGCCCGCGTTGGGGCTCGGGTGCTCGCCCGCGTCCTGCCGCCAGGCCCGCGCCGCGCCCCGTGCGTTCCCGCCCGCGAGGACGGCGAGTGCGGCTGTGAGCCGGGCGCCCGGCCAGCCGGCCAGGTCGTCGAGGCGGGCCGAGGCCCATCCGTACCGCAGGTGGGCGGGCGACTTGTGCCCGACCATCGCGTCCAGGGTGTTGACGGCCCGGTATCCGACGAGTCCGGGCACACCGCCCAGGGCCCCCCACACCAGGGCGCCGACCACCGCGTCGGAGGTGTTCTCGGCGACGGACTCCACGACCGCCCGCGCGATCTGCTGCGAGTCGAGCACGGAGGGATCGCGCCCGCACAGATGCGGCAGCCGCTCCCGTGCGACCTCGATGTCCCCCGCGGCCAGCGCACCGCCGACGGCCCGCGCCTCGCGCCCCAGGGAGGTTCCTCCGACAACGGCCCATGTCGCGGCGGCAGTCAGTGCGACGGAGGCGGCGGGCCGGCCGCGTACGGCCCGCGCCGCCATGGAGGCAGCGGCGACCGCACCGCCCACGCAGACAGCACTGTGCAGCGCACCCCACCCGCGGTGGTCACGCCACAGACGTCGTTCGACGGCAGCCGCGGCCTGTCCGAACACGGCGACCGGATGCCCCCGGCGGGGATCACCGAGCAGCAGGTCGCCGAGAAGGCCGGCCGTGGCGCCGTACGCGAATGCTCGCTCGGCACGCATGGATTCAGCAGCAGATACGAGAAGAAACCGGCAACAGGCAGCCGTACGCAACGCTCATGGCGAAAAGTCCTCACTCAGGGTGTCCGCGCCCTGGTTCGACGTGATCGGCGGCGAGAGTTCCTGGCTTCCGGGGCTGGGATTTTCCGGGGGACAACCCCCGGACCCTCTGCTCCCCGGTGACAGTGGCGGGACCGCGCCGGATTCGCACCGGACTTCCTCTCCATGCCGCCGTATTGGCTTCGGCAGTCCACCATGGCCCGTGAACAACCGTCAACTCACCCTTGACCTGCGACGGAGGAGTGTGTTGGGGCACACAGCGGGCGATGCGCATCGTGGCCCTTGTGGCGGTCCTGTGGTGCGCCCCCTGGCCCGGCGCTTCCGCACAGCGCCGTCTCCGCCGGGGAGGCACAGAAAAGCCGGGTGGGGCGCACCCGGAGGTGCGCCCCACCCGGCTGGGCCGGTGACGGGCCGGGTCAGGCGACGATCAGATAGATCCCGTACGACACGGCCGCCGCGCAGAGCGCGAAGCAGACGTACGCACCGGAGCGCGCCACGATCGCCGACCCGGCAGATGCGGCGGATCCGGCCGAACCGGAGGTCTCCGAGGTCTTGGAGAGGCTCACGATGCCGAGGGTGAACAGGCCCACCAGTCCGACCGTCGCCACGAGGCTGACGCCGAAAACGGTGCCGAGTGCTTGCCAGTCGATGTGCATAACGCTGTTTCCCTAACCGTTCTCAGACCGTGGCCGGCCGGGTCGGCTCGGGAGCCGTACCTCCGGGCGAAAGGATGGTGGCCTTCAGCAGGTCGGCCGGGGCGCCGGCCGGGGGCGGCGGGGTGACGGCCGCGATCGCGGTGGTCACGACGCCTGCGGGCTCGGCTTCCGCGTCGGGGACGACGCTGGTGTGGTCGACCGGCTTGCGGCGCGAAAGCGTCCAGATGGTGCCGGATCCCGCGATCAGCAGGACGGCGACGGCGGCGATGCCGACGTTGCCCTGGCGGGTGAGGAACTCCGCACCCGCACCGACCACCGCGGCGGCCGGCAGGGTCAGGCCCCAGGCGATGAACATCCGGGTCGCGGTGGACCAGCGGACCACGCCGCCCTTGCGGCCGAGACCCGCGCCCATCACCGAGCCCGAGCAGACCTGGGTGGTGGAGAGCGAGAAGCCGAGGTGCGAGGAGGCCAGGATGACCGTGGCCGCACCGGTCTGGGCGGAGAAGCCCTGCTGCGGGCGGAGCTCGGTGAGGCCCTTGCCCATGGTCTTGATGATGCGCCAGCCGCCGAGGTACGTACCCATCGCGATGGCCAGACCGGCCGAGACGATGACCCACAGGGGCGGGTTGGCGCCGGGCGCGAGGACGCCGCCCGTCACCAGCGCCAGGGTGATGACACCCATGGTCTTCTGCGCGTCGTTCGTACCGTGCGCGAGGGAGACCAGACCGGCGGAGGCGATCTGGCCGGCCCGGTAACCCTTGGCCGTCGCCTTCTCGTCCGTACGACTGCCGATCCTGTACGTCAGCTTCGTGGCCAGGTACGCGGCCAGGCCGGCGACGATCGGGGCGGCGATCGCGGGGAGCAGCACCTTGGTGACGACGGTGTTGCCGTTGACCCCGGAGGTGCCGACCGACATCAGCGTCGCGCCGATGAGACCGCCGAAGAGAGCGTGCGAGGAACTGGAGGGCAGACCGAGGAGCCAGGTCAGCAGATTCCAGAGGATGGCGCCGACGAGCGCCGCGAAGATCACTTCCGTACTGATGCCCTTTTCGTTGATGATCCCGCCGGAGATGGTCTTGGCGACCTCCACAGAAAGGAATGCACCGACGAGATTGAGTACGGCGGACATGGCCACCGCGGTCTTGGGCCTGAGAGCGCCGGTCGAGATGGTCGTCGCCATCGCGTTGGCGGTGTCGTGGAAGCCGTTCGTGAAGTCGAACACGAGAGCGGTAACGATCACGATCCCAAGGAGCAGGGTCAAGTGTTCCATTTACCTGGGCAATCGTTCGAGGTCATTGACTCTGCGAAGGTAGGCAACCCGAGTGAACGGAAGGTGAACTGAGGCGGGCGTTGTGGTGACCCCAAACGGGGGAGCGCCGCTCCGGTTGTGTTCGTGCCGTCACCGGAACGGCCGCCCGGCCGTGCGGGCACCGGGTTCGCTACCCCCTGGCGAACCGCGTGAGCCGGCTGATCGACCCGTTGAAGAGATTCTGGTCACCCGGCAGGGATCCGCTGCCGTTGTCGTACTGCCAGATCGTCCAGTACGACCACCCGGCGGGCAGTTCGCCAGGCGTCGTGTTGTAGCGGGCCAGCCAGAGGGCGTGGTTCGAGGCGAAGGCCCGGCTCTTGCCCGTGCAGCTGTTCCACCACCGTGCGGTGGTGTAGATGACGGGCCTGCGGCCGGTCTTCCGCTGCACCTCGTCGCTGAAAGACTTGATCCAGCCGACCATCCGGGCCGGGCTCAGCCCGTAACAGATGTTCTTCCCGTACGGGTTGTGCTCCAGGTCGACCGCCGGCGGCAGCGTCCAGCCGTCCCCGCGCCACCAGCCGCCGTACCTCACGAAGTAGGCGGCCTGCGCCCTTCCGTTGCCCGACGCCTTGGTCGGTACGGCGAAGTGGTACGCGCCGCGGACGATCCCGGCCGACCGCGCCCCGTTGTACTGCTGCGAGAAGTAGGGACTGCGGTACGTGGTGGACTCGGTGGCCTTGACGTAGACGAACCGGGCGCCCTTGGCCTTCGCCTTGCTCCAGTCCACGTTCTTCTGGTGCGAGGAGACGTCGTGGCCTCTCGGCTCGCTCGCGCCCGACGCCGGGACCCCGGCGAGCGCGGTTCCCCCCAGTGCGGTCAGTGCCGCGACCGACACGGTCAGTATCTGCACCCGGGCGCGGCGATGGAACGGTTTGCTGTCACGGGCCATGTTTCCCCCCGATGGCGTCATGCATGACAAAGCCCGGCAGAGGTTACTGGAAGATCAACTCATCTCAGTCGTTCTCCGGCCAACACCGTCACGTGTTGACGTATCGGCATATTCACCTCCACGGAAGGCCTGCCTCCGTACCGGTCCCGGCGCCCGCCTGGCACGATCCACCCCATGACCTCACAGGACGCGATCGCAGAAGCCTGGGACGAGCTCGTCGCCACCGCCCGCAGGACAGCGGCCGAAGGCCTGGTCGTCGGCACCTCGGGCAATGTCTCGGTGCGGTCAGGGGACCTGGTCCTGGTCACCCCGAGCGGGGTCCCCTACGACCGGCTCGGCCCCGGGGACACCGTCGCCGTCGATCTCTCGGGCCGCCAGGTCGCCGGCACGCTCGCTCCGACCAGCGAGCTCCCCCTCCACCTCGCCGTCTACGCGGGCACCGACGCGACGGCGGTCGTCCACACCCACGCCGTCCACGCGACAGCTGTCTCCACGCTCGTCGCCGAACTCCCGCTGATCCACTACATGGCCGCGGCGATCGGCGGCCCGGTGCGGGTCGCGCCGTACGCGCTCTACGGCTCGGCGGAGTTGGCCGAGAATGTGCTCCTTGCCCTTGCCGGACGCACAGGGTGCCTGCTGCAGAACCACGGCACCGTCACGTACGGAACCGCCCTCTCTCAGGCGTACGACCGCACGGCCCAGCTGGAGTGGATGTGCGAGCTCTGGCTGAAGGCGAGCGCGCTCCCGGGCCGGGAGCCGCATCTGCTGACCGGCGCCCAGCTGGACGAGGTCGCGGTGAAGCTCCGCGGGTACGGACCGACGCCCCGTTGAGCCGCGGCCCACTGGCCGCGCGGGCGGTGGGCGCAGACACTGGAGGCGTGCGCCCGGCTACAGCGACGGCAGCGGCCGTCACCACCCTGTTCGGCGTCGGCGCGGCTGCGGTCGCCGCCGGACGCTACGCCAGCGATGCCGCCCTCCGGGCGCCGCACGACCGTCCGCTGCCCGCGGAACCGCGACTCACCCTGCACGCCACGGCACCAGGCCAGGTCACCCTGACCCGCAGCCTGGCGTCGCTGCGCCCCGGTACGTACGGCCTCGCGAACTCAGGGGTCCACGCGGTCGTCGGCCCCGTCCTGGAGCGGGCCCCGCACAGCGCGGACACCGTGGTGCGCCGCCTGGAGCGCGTCACCCACGGCTCCCTCGAACCGGGCGCCAGACTGCGGCTGACCCCGCAGCTCCACCGGGGCGACCCGTACACCGCACTCGGCCTCGACCACACGGACGTCGGCATCACCGGTGAACTTGGCACGCTCCCCGCCTGGTTCGTGCCCGCGGTCCGCTCCACCTGGGTCATCACCGTGCACGGCCTGGGCGCCACCAGAGAACACCCCATGAACGTGATGGACTTCCTGCACCGGCAGCAGTTCCCCGTCCTGGACCCGGCCTACCGCGGGGACCCGGGCGCCCCGCGCTCCCCGGACGGCCTCGGTCACCTGGGCGAATCGGAGTGGCGCGACGTGGACGCCGCGATCCGCCACGCCCTGCGGGGCGGCGCCGAACGCGTCGTGCTGTACGGCTGGTCCACCGGCGCCACGATGGCCCTGCACGCCGCGACCAGGTCCGCGCTGCGGCACCATGTCAGCGGCCTGGTCCTCGACTCCCCGGTCCTCGACTGGGAAACCACGCTCAGGGCGCTCGCCGCGGCCCGCCACACCCCGGCCCCGCTGCTTCCGCTGGCGGTGCGGGCGGCCCAGGGACGCACCGGTCTCCGCGCCGGCAGCCGCTTCGACGTGCCGGTCCCCACCCTCGTCCTGCACGGTCCCGGCGACCGGATCGCGCCCTGGTCCTTCTCCCGCGAACTGGCCCTGCGAAGCCCGGAATTGGCTACGCTCCACCCGGTTCCGGATGCTCCTCATGGAGCCATGTGGAATGCGGACCCGGCAGCGTACGAAGAGGCACTTCGCCGCTTCCTGACGCCGCTCATGTGACCCCTCAGGTGCAGGGCGCGGGTTCCGTTTGGGCTTTCGGGGCGTCAGCGGCGAGACTGACCCCGTGACGACCCGGAAGCCTGATGAGAAGTTGGCGCGCGACTCCAGACTGCGACTCGTCCGCCCCCGGCCGCTTGCCACGGCCCGCCGGGCCGTGACGAACCGGCGCACC
>NZ_JAFLRJ010000226.1 GCF_017315755.1 Streptomyces beijiangensis | reverse complement strand
GCCGGTCGGTGCCGTCGGGGGTCTCGCGTATCGCCGCGTAGAGCGGGTCGGTGGCCAGTGCGGCGGGGGAGAGGTTGCCCAGGTGCTGATGGACCCAGTACGACATCAGACCGCTGAGGATGCGCTCCTGCCACCAGGCGGTCGCGCGCATGTCCTTCTGCCAGGAGGCGCTGGTGTTCCAGTCGTCGATGACGTCGTGGTCGTCGAAGATCATGCAGCTGGGGACCGTGGAGAGGAGCCAGCGGACCTCGGGGTCGAGCCAGGACTCGTAGTAGAGACGGGTGTACTCCTCGTAGTCCGCGACTTCCGCTCCGGGCGCCTCGCGCAGGTCGCGGCGGGCGGCGAGCCAGCGGCGG
>NZ_JAFLRJ010000225.1 GCF_017315755.1 Streptomyces beijiangensis | reverse complement strand
AGCCCGTGCCCCAGCAGCAGCAGCCGCCAGTCCAGCAGCAGCAACCGCAGCCGCCCGTACAGCCACAGCAACCGCAGCAGCCCCAGGCCCCCCAGCCCCAGGGCTGGTCCACGCCCACAGGCCCCCAGCCCGGCGGCCCCGGACAGCAGCCCACGGGCATGCCCGCCGGCGCGCCCCTCGGCTACAACGCGGCGGTCGAGCTCTCCTCCGACCGGCTCCTGCGCAACCAGCCCAAGTCCCGCAAGAACAACGCAGGACCTTCCCGCTTCAAGCTCGGTGCGAAGAAGGAAGAGGAGGAGCGTCAGCGCAAGCTGCAGCTCATCCGTACGCCGGTGATGTCCTGCTACCGGATCGCGGTGATCAGCCTCAAGGGCGGCGTGGGCAAGACGACCACGACGATCTCCCTCGGGTCGACCCTCGCCTCCGAGCGCCAGGACAAGATCCTCGCGATCGACGCCAACCCGGACGCCGGTACGCTCGGCCGCCGTGTACGGCGCGAGACCGGGGCGACCATCCGTGACCTGGTCCAGGCGATCCCGCAGCTCAACAGCTACATGGACATCCGCCGCTTCACTTCCCAGGCCCCCTCGGGTCTGGAGATCATCGCCAACGACGTGGACCCGGCGGTCTCCACGACCTTCAACGACCAGGACTACCGCAGCGCGCTGGACGTCCTCGGCCGTCAGTACCCGATCATCCTCACCGACTCGGGCACCGGTCTCCTCTACAGCGCGATGCGCGGAGTCCTGGACCTGGCCGACCAGTTGATCATCATCTCCACCCCGTCGGTGGACGGTGCGAGCTCGGCATCGACGACCCTCGACTGGCTCTCGGCGCACGGTTTCGCGGACCTGGTCCAGCGCTCGATCACCGTCATCTCCGGAGTCCGCGAGACCGGCAAGATGATCAAGGTGGACGATATCGTCGCCCACTTCGAGACCCGCTGCCGCGCGGTCGTCGTGGTCCCCTTCGACGAGCACCTCGCGGCCGGCGCCGAGGTCGACCTCAACATGATGCGGCCCAAGACCCGCGAGGCGTACTTCAACCTCTCGGCGCTCGTCGCCGAGGACATCTCGCGCGTCCAGCCGGGCCAGGGCTGGGGCGGCCAGCAGCAGCAACAGCAGCCGCAGGGGTACGCACCCCAGCAGCAGCCCCCGCAGGGACAGCAGCAGCCCTACACCCAGCCGCAGCAGGGCCAGGGCTGGGGAGCCCCGCAGCAGCAGCCGCAACAGGCACCCCAGCAGCAGCCGCCTCAGCAGCAGCCCCAGCCGGGGCAGGGCTGGCAGCAGCAACCGCCGCCCGCGGGCCCGCCTTCGGGCTGGACGCAGTAGCAACGGAGCAATGCGGAAGGGGTCCGGCGCGGTCATCGCGCCGGACCCCTTCCGTATGACCCCGTACGGCTATGTGAGGTCGAACTCCCCGTCGCGCGCGCCCAGTACGAAGGCCGTCCACTCACCCTCGGTGAACCGCAGCACCGTCTCCGGGTCCGCGGAGCTGCGCATCGCGACCGCCCCGCCCTCCAGATAGGCGATCTCGACCTTCTCGTCATCGGGGCCGCCAGGTGCACTGACCCATTCGGCACCGCTGATGTCCAAGGCGTACAGCTCTGCCTTCTCCTGCTCGCTCGCCACCGCGCTCACTCCGTTCCGTTCGCCTCGAAGCACTCCGAGGACTGTATCGCCGAACACTTCGCAGACCGGTGCAAGTTCCTCAACTGCCGGGCAATACCGAGTTGCGTCCGCACATCGAGCGTTGGGCACTCCGCAGCCCCGGCGTCTGGACCACCGACACCAGCACCGACCCGCCCGCCATCACCGCCATCGCGTTCGCGGCGGACATGTGCTGGGCGACCGCCCCCGCCAGCACCGCCCCCACGCCCTGCATCGTCAGCATCCCCGAGGTGTGCAGTCCGAGCGCCTGCCCCTGTACGTCGTCCGGCGTGAGCTCCACCAGCCGCTCCATCAGGACCAGGCTCGCGGAGTACCCGACCGACGCCACGGCCACGGCGACGAGCACGACCGGCAGCCCCGGCCGCAGTGCGAAGAGCAGATACGGAACGGCGAGCAGCAGCCGCAGCGGAGTGGCCAGCCGGACCCGCCACACCACCGGGAGCACCCGCCCCACCAGTACGTCCCCGGTGAACATCCCGAAGGCGGCGACCGCGAGCAGCAGAGCGGCGTGCTCGGGCGAGTACGGGACGAAGAGCGCCTCGCAGCCGACGATCAGCCCGTTGGGCACCCAGAGCGCGAGCAGTACGGCGCGCCGGGGCCCGGACGAGAAGAGCAGGGTGTTGACCCGCCAGGTCTCCCTGACCGAAGGACGGCCCGTGGCGCGCGCGGGCCGCCGGCTCAGTCCGTAACGGGCGACAACAGCAGCAGCGACTGCAAGTCCTGCCGCGATCACGAGAGTTGCTCGCGCCGAGACAGCGGCGATGAGCAGCCCGCCGAGTCCGAAGCCGCAGATCTGCATGATTCCGGAGGACATGTTGAAGACGGACCGCCCCAGGATGAACCCCTCCTTGGGCAGGACCTCGCCGAGCAGCCCGTACCGCACCCCGCCGCCCACCGAGCCGATCAGCCCCAGCAGAAGAATCACCACGAAGGAACCCCAGAGCGGCAGCCCCGGCACGGCAAGTACAGCGGTACCGATCCCGAAGACCAGGGCCAGGCCGACGAGTGCGGCGCGCGGCTCCAGCCGGTCCGCCGCCGAGAGCAGCGCGACCGCCCCGATCACCTGCGCGAAAGAGCCTCCGAACATGGAGAGGGCGGAGAGCAGGGGCGACCCGGTGGCCTCGTACACGAGAACGCCGAGCGCGATGCCGCTGACGGTGGAGGCGGCGACGTAGAGGGAGACCGTCGCGAAGAGCGGAGTGAACTCCCTTGTGCGGAAGAGGTCTTGGTAGCTGCGCATGGAGCAGATCATCTGCGGGCGCCAAAGTGCGGGACACTGTTTCACGGGAAGGCGAAACATGGGGCTGTGGCTGATCGACGCGGACACACTGGCGCGGAGCCGTTTCGTCCTCTCGACCCTCTCCGAGACGGTCTCCTGCCTGATCACCCTGGAGCGCGGGGACGCCACGCACCCCGGCGAGCAGGTCTGGCTGGCGGCACACCGCCCCGCGTACCAGCAGCTGATGGCAGCCGATCCCCTCACCCACCAGCTGGTACGGGCCGCGCTCCGCCCCCGCTGGCTGGCCGACTTCTTCACCCCGGTGCCCCCGTCGGCAGGCGGCCTCTCCTTCGATGAAGAGCTGGCGGTGGTGCGTGCGACACCACCGCAGGAGGCGATCGAGTGCCTGCGGGTGTCGATGGACGGACGGCTCCCTCCGGCTCTCGTACGAGATGACCTGCCGGCCCGCACGGCCGCGCTCATGGAGTGGGTGTGGACGGAGACGGTCCTGCCGTACTGGCCCCGTCGCCGTCGCCTCCTGGAGGCCGATGTCCTGTCCCGCACACGGCAGTTGACCACCGGCGGGTGGGCGGCGGCGCTGGACGGCATGCGGCCGGGGATGCGCTGGCTGGGCGACGGGCGGCTGCGGATCAACGCCCAGGACTACCCGCCGCGGGAGGTGTCGGGCGCGGAGCTCCTCTTCGTGCCGACGAGCGGCCGGGGCGGCTGGGTGGCGTGGGACGAGGACGAGCGCCGTTTCGCGGCCGTGTACCCGTACACCGGAGCCCTGTCCGAACCGGACCGCACGCCCGCACCACAAGCCCTGGCCCGGCTGCTCGGTCCCGGCCGCGCGACCGTCCTGGTCCTGCTGGCCGCACCGCGGAGCACCACCCAGCTGGTCGCCCTGACGGACCAGGGCCTCGGCTCGGTGGGCCGCCATCTGAAGGTGCTGCTGGACGCGGGCCTGGTGGGGCGGCGCAGGGCGGGGCGTTCGGTGCTCTATTTCCGTACGGAAGCCGGGGACGCGGTGGTGGGAGCGCAGGCGTCAGTCGTCGAAGACTCCCAGCCGGTGCGCGATGGCCGCGGCCTCCCCCCGGCCTGAAGCGCCCAGCTTGGCCATGATGTTGGAGACGTGCACGCTCGCCGTCTTCGGCGAGATGAACAGCTCCTCCGCGATCTTCCGGTTGCTCCGCCCTGCGGCGACCAGCCGCAGTACGTCCAGCTCCCGGGCGGTCAGTCCCAGCACCGGCGCGGGCGCCGCGTCCTCGCCCTGCCGCAGCGGTATCCGGGCGCGGCCGGCCAGCGTGGTGATCTCCGTCTCCAGCGGCACCGCGCCCAGCTCGTGCGCCACCGCCCTCGCCTGCAGCAGAAGCTCACCGGCCGCATTGCGGGGTCCGGCGCCGCCCTGCGTGATCAGGGCCTCCGCGAGCCGCAACCGGGCGGTGGCCAGCAGCACCGGGCCCTCCAGCTGCTCGGTGGCGGCGACGGCCTCTGTCCAGTGGGCGGTGGTGTCCACGCCCTCGGCGGTGAGGAGCTCCGCCTCGATCATCAGGGACTGCGCGGCCCACACGGGTACGAAATCGGGCTGGCCGTGCATCGCCTTGCGGATCCGCTCGACCGCCGCCTTGCTCCCCGGCTCGGCCACCGCGAGACCGCGGGCCCGGGACTCCGCCGCCGCGGCCTCGTACAGCAGCGGCCAGCCGTACCGCTGGTGGCCGGGTGCGATGGCCTCGCCGACCGCCGTCTCCAGCAGGGTGCGGACGTCGAGGATCCGGCCGTCGGCAGCCGCCAGCACGATGGCGACCCGTGCCATGGGCAGGGTGTGCTGCGGCTCGGGGTAAGTCCCGCCCGACCAGCTGTCGGACTCCGCCAGCTGTCGCCGGGCCTCGTCGTACTCGCCCCGGACCAGGGCCAGTTCGGCCCGCTGCTCGGCGATCTGCCCATGCGTGCGGACGCTCGTCCCGCGGCGGCCGATGGCCCGGTCGAGTACGTCGTCGGCGTCGGACCAGCGGCCGAGCTGGATGAGGGACTCGGCGAGATTCCCGTCGATGAACGAGGCGACGTCCGGCAGCCCGTGCCGCTCGGCCAGCCCGCTGCCGTTCTCGCCGACCTCGACGGCTTCGGCGTAACGGCCGATGCCGTGGTACGCCGTGGACAGGTTGCCGTAGCCGCGCAGCAGGACGCTGACGTTGCCCGGCCGCAGCTCCTGGGCGCAGATGTCACGGGCCTGCTGGAGCCCGGCCTCGACGTCGCCCGAGTCCATGGTGAGCCAGGCCAGGGTGTGCTGCGCGGTGTAGCCGGTGATCTCCGCGCCCGTCAGCCTGCAGAGCTCCACCGCCTCTCTCGCGGTCTCGATCGCCGCCGGCGTCGGCTGGTGCACGGTGTGCCAGTGCGCCGCGAACGTCAGCACTTCGGCGTGGATGACGGTCGGCGGCAGGTCCTTCAACAGCTCTTGGGCATGGGTGATCTCGTCCCAGCCGTCGGAGCGGGAGAGGTCGCGCATCAGCTGGTAGCGCTCGATCCAGAACCAGGCGGCCCGCAGAGGTTCGCCTTCCAGCATGCGCAGCGCCCGCTTGCAGATGGCGAGCGCCCGCTCCCGCTCCCCCGTGAGGCGCGCGGCAACGCTGATCGCGGCGAGCAGGTCCACGAAGTCACCGGACGCGTCCGGTGAGATGGCCGGTGACAGCCCGTCGTCGACGGCCTGCCGCATCGTCCGGCAGCGCAGCTCCTCGGGGGTGTCGTCCCACAACTCCAGTGCACGCTCCAGCAGTTGGTGCTGCTCGGCGAACGCATGCCGGCCGCGGGCGGCTCCCGCCGCGGCGATCACGGCGGGCAGCGCCTTGGCGGGGTCGCGGGCACCGAACCAGTAACCTGCCAGCCGCCCGGCCCGCTCACCGTTCCGTACGAGCGTGGGATCGGCCTCCAGCGCCTCGGCGTAACGGCGGCTGAGGGAGGAGCGTTCGCCGGGCAGCAGGTCTCCGGCCACGGCCTCGCGCATCAGGGCGTGCCGGAAGCGGAAGGACTCGCCCTCCTCGGCGGGCTGCAGTACGGAGACTCCGACGGCGGTACGCAGCGTCGCGATCAACTCGTCCTCGGCGAGGCCCGTGACGGTGGCCAGCAGCCGGAACTCCACCTCGGAGCCTGCCTCGGCGGCGATCCGCACCACGCGCTGCACCTCGTCCGGCAGCGCCTCGACCCTGACCAGCAGAAGGTCGCGCAGGGAGTCACTGATGCCGCCCGGTGAACCTTCGACGATGCTGCAGGCCAGCTCCTCGACGAAGAACGCGTTGCCCTCCGAGCGTGCGAAGACGCGGTCCAGCATCTGCTCGGTCGGGGCCTCGCCCCGGATGGCGGCGAGCTGGCGGCGGACCTCGGTACGGTCGAAGCGGGACAGTTCGAAGCGGGTGACGGTACGCAGCCGCTCGTACTCGGCCAGGGCGGGGCGCAGCGGGTGGCGGCGGTGCAGATCGTCGGCGCGGTAGGTGGCGACGATGAGCAGGCGGCCGTCGGTGAGGGCGCGCAGCAGATAGCTGAGCAGCTCGCGGGTGGAGCGGTCGGCCCAGTGCAGGTCTTCGAGGGCCAGGACGAGGGTCCGGTCCGCGGCAAGACTTTCGAGGAGCCGGACGGTGAGCTCGAAGAGCCGGGCACGGCCGTCGGTCTCGGAGCGGTCCCGGTCCATCTCACCGAGCTCGGGCAGCAGCCGGGCCAGCTCGCCCTCCTGCCCGGCGACGGCCGCGTGGAGCTCGTCGCCGAGCTGGCGGCGCAGGGAGCGCAGGGCGGACGAGACAGGGTGATACGGCAGGGCGTCGGCGCCGGTTTCGACACAGCCGCCCCGGGCGACGACAGCCCCGTTCGCGGCAGCACGGCCGAGAAACTCCTCGATCAGCCGGGTCTTGCCGACGCCGGCCTCGCCCCCCATGAAGAGGGCACGGGGCTCTCCGGCATCCGCCCGGGACAAGGCCTCGCCGAGGACGGTCAGTTCGGCGTTGCGGCCTACGAAGACAGGGCTTATGTGACTGCTTTCCACAAGATCGAGCATCGCATGCCCAGTCACGCGGCGCGGGCGTAGGGATTGCGACGCTCGGCGGCGGCACGGGCCGCCTGCTTTGCCTTCTCTGACTTCTCGGCCTTCGCCGCCTTCTCCGCCTCGCGGACCAGGCGGCGGTGCGCGGCGCGGGCGAGGATGTCGGCCTGGCGGGCGGTCTGGATTTCGTGGTGCATCATGGCGGTCCCCTTGCACGAGATGGTCTCTTCCTGCTGTGGTTCCAGCGTCGTCCTTGAGGTGGGGGTGCCACATCGGGAGGCCTGCGCATCTTCCGGCGCGTGGCTGCCTTAGGCCTGGGGCAAAGGGGCCTTAGATCCTGCTGATGGACGGCGGGACCAACTCAGGACCGCCGTCGCGGTCAGGGCGAGGAAGACGAAAGGGACGGCGAAACCGGCTCGGGTGCCGCCCGGACCGTCGACGAGCCGGCCGACCACGGCGGCGGAGACGGCGATGCCCGCCGCACTCGCGGAGTTCGTCCAGGTGAAGGCCTGGGTCAGGACCGACCGGTCCATGACCGACTCGATGAGCGTCGACGAGACGATGATGCACGGCGCGACACCCGCACCGAGGAGCAGAAGGGCGAGGCCGAGCTGCCAGGGGGCGTCGGCCAGCACCGGCAGCAGCGACGCGCAGGCCAGGAAGGCCAGGATCAGGGCGAGTTGGACCTCGGGTGCGGTACGCAGACGATGTCGCCCGTACGCCAGACCGGTCAGCAGACTTGCCACGCTCATCAGTCCGTACAGGAGGCCCGCGGCCGAGGCGGTGTGGTGAATGTCGGCAAAGGCGCTCACCGAGACCTGCATCGAGCCGAAGAAGACGCCCAGGGCCAGGTTGACCGCCAGCAGGGTGGCGAAGTCCCGGTTCCACAGAGCCCCAGGTCCGTGGGCGGCCGTACGGTCCGGAACAGGCGCCGGGGCCGTACGGAGCTGCGCCGCGAAGACCAGCCCGGAACCGACGACGAGCGCCCCCGCCAGCACCGTGCCCGCGGCCGGGTGCACCTGGGTCGCCATCAGCACCGCGAGGGCGGGCCCGAGGAGGAAGGCGACCTCGTTGCCGAGTGTTTCGAGCGCGAAGGCCGGGGTCAGTTCGGCCCTGCCGTGCAGCAGGGCCGACCAGCGGGCCGCGGAGAGCGCACCGAACTGCGGGACGGTCGCCCCGGCGGCGAGACCGGCCGCCATCAGCGCCACCGGAGGCGCCCCCGTCACGGCCAGCGCGACCAGGGCCGCGACAGCGCCGGCATGGGCGCACAGCAGGGGGACGAGGACGCGCGACTGTCCGAAACGGTCCATGAGCCGGGCCGCCTGCGGGCCCACCAGGGTCTCCGCCACGGCGAACGAGCCGGTGACCAGCCCGGCCGTCCCGAAGGACCCGGTCTCCGCATGGACCAGCCAGACGATGCCGAGTCCGGCCATGGCCACCCCGACCCGGGCGGGAACCGAGGCCAGGAAGAAGGCCGCCGCGCCGGGGGTCTTGAGGGCAGAACGGTAGCGACGGAACCAGTGCCGTGATGTCACGGCGAACCTTCCGCTGCGCGGTGGGACGGGACCGGGTGAGCGCGGCCCGTGGCGGGCGCCGCCCCCCGCCGCCAGGAGTCGTCCATGGTGATGCCGTGTCGCCGTCGGCTCCATCGCCGGCAGAAACGTCGAGAGTCGAGATCACCACAGTAGCTCCGCCCGGACCGTCTTTCCCAGGGGTACGCGGTCCAGCACCTCCCAGCGGTCGGCGAGCGCGTCGACCAGCAACAGGCCCCGGCCGGAGTCCGCGTCGACAGCGGGAGTGTTGAGGTGCGGGCGGCGCTCGGTGCGGGTGTCGGAGACGTCGATGCGGAGGACGCCGGGGGCGTGGCAGAGGCTGAGCTCGAAGTCCCGGCCCGGAACGCGGCCGTGGGTCGTGGCGTTCGCCGCCAGTTCGGCGATGATGACGGCCGCCGTGTCGGAGGTTCTCGTACCGCGCGGGATGCCCCAGCCGTGCAGCTGGTGGAGGGCCAGGTGACGGGCCAGGCGCGCTCCGAGCGGGGTGGAGCTGAAGCGCTGGGTGAACACACGTACGGTGACCGGCTCTTGGCGGGTGTGGGGGTGCGTCATGCGATCAATCTGGCGCGCGGAGGGGGCGGTTCACCAGATCAGCGACCCGTACGCTGCGTCAGCGTACGGGTACGCGGGGTGGACAGTACTGGTAACTGGCCGTGACCATGGGGCACATGACAGACGGTGCGGGTGACGGTGAGCCGGAGTCCTCGGACAGCCTCAAGGGCTTCGGGGAGGTCGTCAAGGCCTTCCGCAAGCGGGCGGGGTACACGCAGGAGGAGTTCGCACCGCTGGTGCGGTACTCGGTACCGACCGTCGCCTCGATCGAGCAGGGTCGCCGCTTCCCGCCGCCGGAGTTCGTGGCACGGGCGGAGGAGGTGCTCGATGCGTTCGGGGTGATCCGGGGTGCGGCGCGGCACCTTTCGCGGCAGCCGGGGCTTGCTAGCTGGTTCCGGCAGTGGGCGCGGCTGGAGGCGGAGGCGCGCACGTTGTACACGTACGAATGCCGCCTGATTCCGGGGCTGTTGCAGACGGAGGCGTACGCGCGGACCCTGTTCACGAACCAGCTCCCGCCGCTGGACGATGCGCAGATCGAGGCGCAGTGGGTGGCGCGTGCGGAACGGCAGCAGCTCCTCCGGGTGCGCCCGAACACTGCCTACAGTTTCATCCTGGAGCAGCACCTGTTTCTGCGCCGGACCGGCGGGGCGCAGGTGACGCGCAATCTCATCGATCACGTCCTCGACCTCGCCAAGCAGCGGAACATCGAGTTCCAGATCATGCCGGTGGTGCGAGAGACGCATGCCGGGCTGGACGGCCCCATGCAGCTGCTGGAGACCCCGGAGATTCGGTGGTTCGCCTATTGCGAGGGCCAGGAGAGCGGCCAGTTCATCTCCAGCACCAAAGTGGTCAGCATGCTCCAGATGCGGTATGCCAGGATGCGCTCACAGGCGCTTACCCTGGAAGACTCCCTGAGCTTGTTGCAGAGGATGCGAGAAGAGCTATGAGCACGCCCGAACTGGCCTGGTTCAAGAGCAGCTACAGCGGCGGCTCCGGCGACGACTGCGTCGAAGTCGCCCTCTCCTGGCGCAAGTCCAGCTACAGCAGCGGTGGAAGCGGCGACTGCGTAGAGATCGCCGCCTGCCCCACCACCATCCACGTCCGCGATTCCAAGGCCCCGCAGGGCCCCGCGCTCACCCTCTCCCCCACCGCCTGGACCCGTTTCGTCGCGTACGCCTCGTGAGCGCTCGCATTCTGGTGGCCGAGGACGACGCGAAACAGTCCCGGCTCATCCGTATCTACCTGGAACGGGAAGGCCATGCGGTGCAGGTCGTGGCCGACGGCCGCTCCGCGCTGGAACGGGCCCGCTCCACCGATCCCGACCTCATCGTCCTCGACGTGATGCTGCCGATCGTCGACGGTCTGGACGTCTGCCGGATCCTGCGCGCCGAATCAGAGGTGCCGATCCTGCTGCTCACCGCCCGCACCACCGAGGAGGACATGCTCCTCGGGCTCGACCTCGGCGCGGACGACTACCTCACCAAGCCGTACAGCCCCCGCGAACTGACCGCTCGCGTACGGGCGTTGCTTCGTCGCTCCAGGAAGGCCGGCGCGACGGAGGCCGAGGTGCTGAGAGTCGGCGAGGTCGAACTGGACACCGCGCGATTCGAGGTCCGGGTCTCGGGCCGGCCGGTGGTGCTGACGTCCAAGGAGTTCTCCATCCTGGAGGCGCTGGCCCGCGCACCGGGCCGGGTGTTCACCCGGGCGCAGATCATCGAGCGGGTCTTCGGCTACGACCGGGACGTACTGGAGCGGACCGTGGATGCCCATGTGATGAACCTCCGGCGCAAGTTGGAGCCCGACCCCGCGAAGCCGCGACATCTGGAGACGGTGTACGGGCGCGGCTACCGGCTCACGGACGACCTGGCCTGACCTGCTCCGGGGCCGCAGGCAGAGTGACCGTGAACACGGTGCCCACCCCGAGCGCGCTCCGTACGTCGACGGTCCCCCGGTGGTCGGCCACGATCTGACGGGCGATGGACAGTCCCAGGCCGCTGCCCCCGGTGGCACGCCCCCGAGCCGCGTCCGCCCGCCAGAAGCGGTCGAAGAGGTGCGGAAGATCCTCGGCGGGTATGCCCGTGCCGGTGTCACGGACCTCGACTGTCGCCAGCTCGCCACGGCGTACGAGCGCCAGGGTCACAGCTCCGCCCGGCGAGGTGGCGCGCAGGGCGTTCCCGACAAGGTTGCCGAAGACCTGGCGCAGCCGGTCCGGATCGGCGAGGACCCGGACGGGGATCGGCGCCTCCAACTCCAGGGAAACTCCTGCGGCCTCGGCCTGGGCGCGGTGTGCCGTCCGGCCTGCCTCCAGGAGCTCTCGCAGCTCGACGTCGGCGCTGTGGTAGGTGAGCACGCCCGCCTCGGCCAGCGCCAGGTCCTGTAGGTCGTCCACGATGCGCTGCTGGAGCAGTGCCTCCTCGTGGAGCGAGTCGAGCAGCTCGGGCGTCGGTTCGACGACTCCGTCCCGCAGTGCCTCCAGATAGCCTCGGAGATTGGCGAGCGGGGTGCGCAGTTCATGGGCGATGTCGCCGGTGAGTCGGCGCTGGCGCTCCTCGCCGGCCTGGATCGAGGCGGCCATCCGGTTGAAGGCGCCCCCCAGCTGGGCGATCTCGTCCCGGCCGGATACGGGTACGCGCCGCCCGAGGTCGCCCTCGCCCAACTCCTTGGCGGCCAGGGTCATGGCCCGTACCGGCCGCAGCACCGCGCGGCTCAGCAGCAGACCGCCGATGACGGCGGCCAGGGCGACGCCTGCCGCGACGGCCACCGTGGGCGCGGCCGCCAGGCCGGAGGGGGACTCGTCCTGCACACCGAGGCGTATTTCCAGCCTCGGCGGGGCGACGGCGCTGATCCGTTCATTGAAGACTTTCTGCAGACAGGCGTCGAAAGGCTCCCCGGAATCGCAGACGTCGAGCGCTTCGAAGTCTTTCCGGGTCAGCGGGTCGGGATTCCCTTTCGGGTCCTGACAGTGGGATTGCCTGGCGGTTACGCTGATTCGTGGAATTCCGTTCTCGTCCGTTCGGGCAGTGAATTCATCACCTGCCCGGGTGAGGCAGGACGCGTAGGACACGGCGGCCCGGTATCGGGCGATCGCGGTGGTGGTTATCTTCCTCGTGCCGAGCGTCACCGGCCCCCCGGGGGACCGTAGAGCCGGCCGGGGATCCACCAGCACCGGTGGCTGGCTGCTCACCGCGCGGGGCTCACGGCCGGCGAGCACGTCGGAGTCGGCGAGCACCACTCCGGTCTCCGTGGTGACCCGGATGCGCTGACCGGTGTCCTTCGACAACTTCCGCACCGTTGATGACGCCCCGTCCCACGTGCCGTGCGCCAGCCCGTACTCCCGCAGAGTGCCGGTGATCCTGGCGACTTCCTGCCGCCCGGCGGTGACGGATTCCTGCACCTGCCGATTGGCCTGACGGAGGGTCAGCCATGCGGTCGCCCCCGTGGCGACCAGCGCGAGAAGCAGCAGCAGACCGAATACGCGCAGTCGAAAGCTCACCACATCTCCAGATTCTTCAGAGAAAATCGAAGGACGGACTCCGGACAACTCCCGAAGGAATGGCGTGAATTTGACGTCGGAGGTATAAGTCATTCCCCCCAGGAAAACCGGTCAACAGCCGATCGGGGGGTTCCCGCGGGACTGTCGGAGTGTGAGCGTACTACTGCCCAACTCGCACCCCGGAGGGCGCGGGTGGGCGCTCCTGTCCCTCAGGTGCCGTTATGCGCGTGAGGGACATCGCCAATGTGAATCGACATGGGGGTTTCATCATGAAGCGCAGACTCGCAGCGTTCTTACCGGTGCTGGCGGCAGTCGCCGTCGCTCTTCCGTTCACGGCCGCCACCTCGGCGTCGGCCTCCGCGGCCTGCGGCACCAACGTGGGGGACAAGGACGGGTCGGCCTGGCACAAGACGGCCAACGGAGCCAATGAGCGCAGCGGTTCCTCCACCGGCTGTGGCAGCAACGGGATCGCGTACAGCTCGCACACGCTGGACTACCACTGCTACACCTATGTGTCGAGCACCGGCTACACCTGGACCTACGTCCGCAACGACACCACCGGTACGGCCGGCTGGATTCGCGACGATCTGCTGAGCGACGGCGGCAGTTTCGTCGCCTGTTGATCAACCCCGCGGTGTGCTGAGCACACCGTGAGCAATGCGTCAGGGGCGGGCCGCGGTCTCATCGAGGCCTCCCCGCCCCTGACGCATTGCTC
>NZ_JAFLRJ010000224.1 GCF_017315755.1 Streptomyces beijiangensis | reverse complement strand
CCCCCAGCCCGAGTACCCCGACCACACCGTGACCCTCCAGCGCCCGCCGAGGATCCCGGCCGCCCCGAGGCCGCCGGAGGAACTCCCGGCCGACCCGCGCGCCACTGACCCGCGCGCCGCCGACCCGAGTACGACGGCCCAGCACTCGTCCGCCCAGCACCCGACCGCCCAGCGCTCGTCCACCCCGTACTCGGCCGCCCCCCACCAGGCCAACAGCGACGCCAGGGACACCGTCCCGCAGCCCCCGCTGACGGGCCCGTACCCGCCGCAGAGCACCGCCCACTCCCTGCTGGTCCCCGTCCCCGACGCCAATCCGTACTCCACGCCGCCCGGCGGTGTGCTCCCCGGCCGGCCCGATGCGGCCCGTCCGCAGATACGCACCGCACAGGCGGCCCCCCAGCCCGAGAACGGCGCCCCCTGCCCGGCCTGCGGAACGCTCAACACCGCGCACCGCCACTTCTGCCGCAGCTGCGCCACCCCGCTCGCCCCGCAGGACGCCGCCACCGCCGAGGGCCCGTACGCGGGCCAGCGCCCCCGCCTGAACCAGGGCAGGGGCCGGTGGATCGCCCGCGCCCTGGTGGCGGTGGCGGTCGTCGCCGTGGTCGTCGGCGGGGTCATCGGCGGCCCGCCCGCCGCCCGCGCCGTACAGGACCACTTCGCCAAGCGCGTCGCCGTGCACCCCACGTCGTTCAAGGCCTCGCACTCCTCCGCGGGCCACGATGCGAAGGTCGCCTTCGACGGCTACTCCAACACCTGGTGGGGCACCGGTTACGCGGGCGACTCGGCCGGCCAGTACCTGGAAGCCACCTTCGGCCAGCCCACCGACCTGCTGAACATGGTGATCACCCCGGGCACGTCCAAGCGCGCGGGCCAGTCGGTGGAGCAGGCCCGCCCGCAGGAGTTCGACATGGTGGTCACCGACTCCGGCGGCAAGCCCCGCACCTTCCACGAGCGCATCGACGACGGCGGTGCGCAGCGCATCGACCTGCGGGTGCGCGGGGCGGTGTCCGTACGGCTGGTGCTGCGCTCCGCTTACGGCGCGGCCCCGGCCAAGCAGGTGGCGATCGCCGAGCTGGAGTACTTCGGACGCTCCACCAGCTGAGCGCACACGGCGAAGCCCCCGGTCCGCGTGGTGCGGGCCGGGGGCTTCCTCGTTCCTGCTGCTACTTCTCGACCGGCTTGCGCAGCTGGATGTTCAGCTCGCGCAGCCGCGTCTCGTCGAGGACCGTGGGCGCGCCCATCATCAGGTCCTGGGCGTTGCCGTTGAGCGGGAAGGCGATCGTCTCGCGGATGTTGGGCTCATCCGCGAGGAGCATGACGATACGGTCCACGCCCGGGGCGATGCCGCCGTGCGGCGGGGCGCCGAGGCGGAAGGCGCGGAGCATGCCCGCGAACTCGTGCTCGACCGTCTCGCGCTCGTAGCCCGCGATCTCGAAGGCCTTGAGCATCAGCTCGGGCTCGTGGTTGCGGATCGCGCCGGACGACAGCTCGATGCCGTTGCAGACGATGTCGTACTGGAAGGCCAGGATGTCGAGCGGGTCCTTCTCCTCCAGGTCGGCCAGGCCGCCCTGGGGCATCGAGAAGGGGTTGTGCGAGAAGTCGATCTTGCCGGTCTCCTCGTCCTTCTCGTACATCGGGAAGTCGACGATCCAGCAGAAGCGGAAGACGCCCTCCTCGAAGTGGCCGGCGCGCTTGGCGGCCTCCACGCGGACGCCCGACATGATCTTGGAGACCTCGTCGAACTCGCCCGCGCCGAAGAAGACCGCGTGGCCCGGCTTCAGGTCGAGGCGGTCCGTGAGGGCCTTGATGTCGTCCTCGGTGAGGAACTTGGCGATCGGGCCCGCGAGCGCGCCCTCGTCACCCACACGCACCCAGGCCAGGCCCTTGGCGCCGAGCGAGACGGCGTAGTCGCCGAGGCCGTCGAAGAACTTCCGCGACTGCGAGGCGGTGTCCGGGACGGGCAGCGCGCGCACGTGCTTTCCGGCGAAGGCCTTGAAGCCCGAGTCGGCGAAGACGTCCGTGACGTCGACGAGTTCCAGCTTGGCGCGCAGGTCGGGCTTGTCGTTGCCGTACTTCAGCATCGACTCGCGGAACGGGATGCGCGGGAAGGGCGAGGTGACCTCGCGGCCCTTGCCGAACTCCGTGAAGATCTCCGTCATCAGCTTCTCGATCGGCTGGAAGACGTCTTCCTGCTCGACGAAGCTCATCTCGACGTCGAGCTGGTAGAACTCGCCCGGCGAGCGGTCGGCGCGGGCGTCCTCGTCGCGGAAGCAGGGCGCGATCTGGAAGTAGCGGTCGAAGCCCGAGATCATCAGCAGCTGCTTGAACTGCTGCGGGGCCTGCGGCAGCGCGTAGAACTTGCCCGGGTTCAGGCGGGAAGGCACCACGAAGTCGCGCGCGCCCTCGGGGGAGGTGGCGGTGAGGATCGGGGTGGCCATCTCGTTGAAGCCGAGCGCGACCATCTTCGAGCGGATCGAGGCGATGACCGAGGACCGCAGCATGATGTTGCGGTGCATGCGCTCGCGGCGCAGGTCGAGGAAGCGGTACTCCAGGCGCCGCTCCTCGTTCACGCCGTCCTCGGCGTTGATCGTGAAGGGCAGCGGGGCGGCCTCGCCGAGGATCTCGACCTCGCCGACCTCGATCTCGACCTCGCCGGTGGGCAGCTCGCCGTTGACGTTGTCGGCGCCGCGGGCGGAGACCTTGCCGTCGATCCGTACGACGGTCTCCTTGGTCAGCTTCGCCAGGGCCTCGTTGCCGGGGGTGCCGGGACGGGCGACGAGCTGGGTGATCCCGTAGTGGTCGCGGAGATCGATGAAGAGGATGCCGCCCAGGTCACGGCGATTGTGGAGCCAGCCGCTCAGCCGGACGTCCGTACCGACGTCGGAGGCGCGGAGCTCGCCGCACGTGTGGGACCTGTACCGATGCTGCATCGTTCATCCAATTCTTCGCGAGATTCTTCGCGAGACAGGCGGGAATCAACCCCCACAGCGTACCGGCCCTGCTCAGATCACCCGTCCGGAATAAAGTGGGGCAATGCAGACCGAGGATGTACTGGCCGCCATCGCCACCGGAGTGTGGCGATGGGACAGCGCGGCCGGGAGCGTCGCCCTCGACGCCGAGGCCGCCCGGCTGCTGGGCCTGCCCGCCGGTCAGTCCTTGCATCCGGAGGCCTCCGTACGCTCCCGGTTCCACCCCGTCGACTGGAACGAGATGCGCGGGGTGGTGAACCTGTCGATCGCCGAGGGCACCCTCGCCGAGGTCCAGATGCGCATCGTGGACGAGGCCGGGCACGTGCTCCGTACGGTACGCAGCCGGTCCAGGCCCCAGCTCATAGGCCAGACCGCCGACGTCTACGTGGGTGTCGGCACCATCCAGGAGGTCGTCGAGCCCCATCCGGGGAGCACCGGCGGCCGCGCGCGCATCACCGGCGACTGGCGCCGCTCCCGCGAGGCGTTCCTGCTCGATGCGGGCCGGGCGCTCGCCGAGGCCCGCTCGACCGCCGAGGTGCTGCGGGTCGCCGCCTCGCTGTCGATGCCCGGTTTCTCGCCGGACGGTCTCGCGGTCTTCGGTGTGGCGGGCGATCGGCTCACGATCATCGGCCACCACGGGCACAACCCCGGCGCCGACGGCCCCTTCGCCGACATGACGCTGGACACGGACTACCCGGCCGCCGAGGTCGCGCGCACCGGGCGGGCCATCTATCTGCCGACGCCGGAGGAGTACGAGCGCCGCTACCCGGCCGCCTGGCCCCTCGCGCAGGTCTTCCAGCGCCAGTCCTGGGCCTTCCTGCCGCTGGTCGTCGCGGGCCGCACGATGGGGGCCTGGATGGCGGCCTTCAAGCACCCGGTGTCCTTCACCCCCGACGAGCGCTCCGTGCTCACCACGGTGGCCAGGATGCTGGCGCAGGCGCTCGCCAGGGCCGTGGTCGCGGAGTCGGAGCGCGAGCTCTCGCTGGGGCTGCAGCGCTCGATGATGCCGACGCTCGGTCCTGAGATCCCAGGGATGACGGTCGCCGCACGGTATGTGCCGACCGGGGGCGGGCTCCAGGTCGGCGGCGACTGGTACGACATGATCCCGCTGCCCAGCGGCCGGGTGGCGCTGGTCATCGGGGACGTACAGGGCCATGACGTACGGGCGGCCGGGGTGATGGGCCAGCTGCGGATCGCGCTGCGGGCGTACGCCTCCGAGGGCCACCGCCCCGACGCGGTCCTCTCCCGGGCCGGGCGCTTCCTGACCGGGCTCGCCGACACCCACGACGACACCGACCTCACCGGACCGCGCTTCGCGACCTGCCTGTACGCCGAGGTCGACCCGGTCGCGGGAACCCTGGACGTCGCCAGGGCGGGCCACCCCGACCCGGTGCTGATCACGGCCGACGGCACCCCGATGCTGCACCCGACCGCGGGCGGGCTGCCGCTGGGCATCGAGGAGGACACGGACTATCCGACGACCCGGATCTCCCTCCAGGAGGGGGAGGCGCTGATGTTCTGCACGGACGGCCTCATCGAGACCGGCGGGCACGACATGGCCACCGGCTGGGACCGGCTGCGGCCGATCATGGAGGAGTACGCGGAGGGGTCCCTGGAGAAGATGGCCGACGCCCTGGTCCAGGGCGTCATCGGCCCCTCCTCGCACCACACGGTGGGCCCGCTCGCCGACCGCCGCGAGGACGACATCGCGGTGCTGCTGCTCTCCAGGGACAGCGAGCAGCGGGTGGCCGTACGCCGCACGGCGCTCACCGTCGCCCAGGCCCAGCCGGAGCGGATCGCGGGCGTCCGCAGGCAGCTGCGCGAGCTCCTGCACGACTGGTCGGACCCCGAGCAGGTCGACTCCGCCGAGCTGATGGTTTCCGAGATGGTCACCAACGTCCTGGTCCACACGGACGGGGACGCGGCACTGGTCGCGACGGCGACGGGTGAGCCGGGCTTCCGGCGGCTGCGCGTCGAGGTCGCGGACGCGAGCGACGAGCTGCCGCACAAGCGCCGCCCCGGCGAGATGGCGTCCTCGGGGCGCGGTCTGGTGCTGATGGAGATGCTGGCGGACGCATGGGGGGTCGATCCGCGGGGTTCGGGCAAGTCGATCTGGTTCGAGATCTACGAATCGGGTCCTGACGCGGGCGAGGCCGACGGCACGGACCCCGACGCCGGGTCGTCGGTGGAGTAACGCTTCCTCAGCTCACCGATCACCCCGAAGGCGGCCGCGGTCACCGGCACGGCGAGCAGCATCCCGAGGATGCCGGCGACGGACGCCCCCGCGGTGATGGCCAGCATCACGACGGCCGGGTGCATCTGGACGGTCCGCGACTGGATCATCGGCTGCAGCACGTTCCCCTCCAGCTGCTGTACGGCGAGGATCACACCCAGCGTCCAGAGGCCGATCACCCAGCCCCGGTCGGCCAGCGCCACCAGGACGGCGACCGCGCCGGAGAGCGTCGCGCCGAGGTAGGGGATGTACGCGGTGATGAAGACCAGCGCGCCCAGGCCGACCGCGCCCGGCACCCGCAGGATCAGCAGTCCGGCGGTGATGCAGACGGCGTCGATCAGGGCGATGATCGTCGTCCCGCGCATAAAGCCCTCGACGGCCTCGAAGGCGCGGCGGCCCATGGCCTCCAGCGTGTCGCCCGCACCGCGCGGGGCGAGGGTGTGCGCGAGGCCCGCGGCCCGGTCGGAGTCCTTCAGGAAGAAGAAGGTCAGCAGCAGCGCCAGGACACTGGTGGCCAGGAGCGAGGCCAGGACGGACAGCCCGGCCAGCACTCCGCTGGCGGCGCTCGCGCCCCATTTGGAGATCAGACTCTTGGCGCTGTCGGCGGCGGAGCCGAGGTCGGCGGCCTGGTCGATGCCGAAGTGTTCCTTGATCCAGTTCCCGGCGTCGCTGAGCGAGGAGACGATCTGGTCGCCGGTGTCGATGAGCGCGACGACCACGACGTAACCGGTCCCGCCGACGACGGCCACCAGCGCGACGCAGGTCAGCACGGCCGCGAGCGCCCGGTTGACCCTCCTCCTGACCATCCAGCCGTGTACGGGACCGAGCAGCGCGGTGCCGAGGAGCGCGAGCAGCACGGGGGTGACGGCGGTCTGGAAGATGATGCAGAGCCAGACCCCCACGGCGGCGACCCCGGTGACCAGCAGAATCACCGCACACCAGGCGGCAGCGCGACGGGCGGCGTCGGGGAGAAGAGGCGTGGTTGGCTGCACGCTGCCAGCGGACCACGGAGCCAAGATGACGGCCCCTCAGAAGGGCCCACCAGGGTGAACCGCTTCTGGATGCTTCGGCGGACGGCCGGGGCGGCGCCATTATCAGCCCCTCCGGCGATTGAGGAGCGGGGGTCCGGGGGCGGAGCCCCCGAAAAAGGAGGCCGCCCCGGCGACGAGGTGTCACCGGGGCGGCCTCTGCGCGACCCTCGGTCGCTTGTCCATCTCAGGTGTGCGGCACTCGCTCCGTCGGGATGACGCCCAGGCGGCCCGCCTGGAAGTCGTCGAAGGCCTGCTGCAGCTCCGCGCGCGTGTTCATCACGAACGGGCCGTAGTGCGCCATCGGCTCACGGATCGGACGGCCCCCGAGGAGCACGATCTCCAGGTCGGGGGAGTTGGAGTCCTGCTGCTCGTCCGCACGGACGGTCAGCGAGGATCCCTTGCCGAAGACCGCGGTCTGACCGGTGTGGACAGGGCGGCGGTCGACGCCGACGGAGCCGCGCCCGGCCATGACGTACGCGAGACCGTTGAAGTCCTCGCGCCAGGGGAGGGTGACCTCCGCGCCGGGGCTGACCGTCGCGTGGATCATCGTGATCGGGGTGTGCGTGATGCCGGGGCCCTCGTGGCCGTCGAGCTCACCCGCGATGACACGCAGCAGCGCGCCGCCGTCGGGGGAGGTCAGCAGCTGGACCTCGCCACCGTGGATGTCCTGGTACCGCGGCGCCATCATCTTGTCGGCGGCCGGGAGGTTCACCCACAGCTGGAGGCCGTGGAAGAGCCCGCCCGAGACGACCAGCGACTCCGGCGGCGCCTCGATGTGCAGGAGCCCGGAACCGGCGGTCATCCACTGGGTGTCGCCGTCGTTGATCGTGCCGCCGCCACCGTTGCTGTCCTGGTGGATGAAGGTGCCGTCGATCAGGTACGTGACCGTCTCGAAGCCGCGGTGCGGGTGCCACGGCGTGCCCTTGGGCTCGCCCGGCGCGTACTCCACCTCACCCATCTGGTCCATCATGATGAACGGGTCGAGGTGCTGGTAGTTGACTCCGGCGAAGGCGCGGCGCACCGGGAAGCCCTCACCCTCGAAGCCCCCCGGCGCCGTGGACACGGCAAGCACGGGGCGCGGTACGGAACCCTCCGGTGCGGTCACACGCGGCAGGGTCAACGGGTTCTCGACGGTCACGGCAGGCATGGCGGCCCTCCTTAGGCGGGATGCTCAGCTCCCAAAGTAGTTGAACAGTGAACATCCTGCAAGCCGTGAGTTATTCCGGCACGAAAAGAGAGAGGGAAGGTGCAGGTCAGCCGTACATGCGACGCATCGCGAAGTCGACCATCTGTTCGACGGCCTTGGCGTCGAAGACCATCCGGTGCTCGCCCTCCATGTCCAGGACGAAGCCGTAGCCGGTCGGCAGCAGGTCGATGACCTCCGCCCCGGTGATCACGAAGTACTTGGACTCCTTGCCGGCGTACCTGCGGAGCTCCTTGAGCGAGGTGAACATGGGGATCACCGGCTGCTGGGTGTTGTGCAGGGCCAGGAACCCGGGGTTGTCGCCGCGCGGGCAGTAGACCTTCGAGGTGGCGAAGATCTGCTGGAAGTCCTCGGCGGAGAGCGAACCCGTGGTGAAGGCGCGCACCCCGTCGGCCAGCGAGGGCGGGGACGGCTCGGGGTACAGCGGCTGGTCGCCGTAGCCGGACTGCTGCGGCTGGGCGTACTGCTGTTGCTGCTGAGCACCCTGGGTCTGGTCGTAGCCGTACATGAGCGCAAGAGTAGTGCGCCACATAGGGGCCATGAGGGGTTGCATCTTATTACTGGCGGGTAGCATCATATTGGCTACTAGTCGGTATTGGTCATAGGTATGCGTTATGAGAGGGCCGTTGCCATGGGGCACTACAAGTCGAATCTCCGCGACATCGAGTTCAACCTGTTCGAGGTGCTCGGTCGCGACAGCACGTACGGCAGCGGCCCGTTCGCCGAGATGGATGTCGAGACCGCCAAGTCCATCCTCGACGAGGTCGCCCGCCTCTCCGAGAACGATCTCGCGGAGTCCTTCACCGACGCCGACCGCAACCCGCCGGTCTTCGACCCCGAGACCAATACCGCGCCGGTCCCCGCGGCCTTCAAGAAGAGCTACCAGGCCTTCATGGACTCCGAGTACTGGCGTCTCGGCGTCCCCGAGGAGATCGGCGGCACCACCGCCCCGCGCTCCCTGATCTGGTCGTACGCGGAGCTGGTGCTCGGCGCGAACCCTGCCGTCTGGATGTACTCCTCGGGTCCGGCCTTCGCCGGGATCCTCTACGAGGAGGGCAACGACGTACAGAAGAAGATCGCCCAGATCGCCGTGGACAAGCAGTGGGGCTCCACGATGGTGCTCACCGAGCCCGACGCGGGCTCGGACGTCGGCGCCGGCCGGACCAAGGCCGTGCAGCAGGCGGACGGCAGCTGGCACATCGAGGGTGTGAAGCGCTTCATCACCTCGGGCGAGCACGACATGTCCGAGAACATCATTCACTACGTGCTCGCACGCCCCGAGGGTGCGGGACCCGGCACGAAGGGCCTCTCGCTCTTCATGGTCCCGAAGTTCCGGTTCGACTTCGAGACCGGTGAGCTGGGCGAGCGCAACGGCGCCTACGCCACCAACGTCGAGCACAAGATGGGCCTCAAGGCCTCCAACACCTGCGAGATGACCTTCGGCGACCAGCACCCGGCCGTCGGCTGGCTGGTCGGCGACAAGCACGAGGGCATCCGCCAGATGTTCCGGATCATCGAATTCGCCCGGATGATGGTCGGCACGAAGGCCATCGCCACGCTCTCGACCGGTTACCTGAACGCGCTGGAGTACGCCAAGGAGCGCGTCCAGGGCCCCGACCTCGCCCAGTTCATGGACAAGGCCGCCCCGAAGGTGACGATCACTCACCACCCGGACGTACGGCGCTCGTTGATGACCCAGAAGGCGTACGCCGAGGGCATGCGCTCGCTGGTGCTCTACACCGCCACCGTCCAGGACGCGATCCAGGAGAAGGAGGCCGCGGGCGAGGACGCCAAGGCGCTGCACGGCCTCAACGACCTGCTGCTGCCGATCGTGAAGGGCTACGGCTCGGAGAAGTCCTACGAGCAGCTCGCCCAGTCGCTGCAGACCTTCGGCGGCTCCGGGTACCTCCAGGAGTACCCGATCGAGCAGTACATCCGCGACGCCAAGATCGACACCCTGTACGAGGGCACCACCGCCATCCAGGGCCAGGACTTCTTCTTCCGGAAGATCGTCCGCGACCAGGGCGCTGCGCTCAACACGCTGTCCGAGGAGATCAAGAAGTTCCTCGCGGTCGGCTCCGGCGGCGAGGACCTCGGCGAGGCGCGCGAGCAGCTCGCCAAGGCGGCCGTGGACCTGGAGGCGATCGTCGGCACGATGATCACCGACCTGACCGCGACCGGCGAGGACGTCAAGAACATCTACAAGGTGGGCCTCAACACGACCCGCCTGCTGATGGCTTCGGGCGATGTCGTCGTCGCGTACCTGCTGCTCAAGGGTGCCGCCGTGGCCACCGAGAAGCTGCCTTCGGCCTCCCCGAAGGACGTCCCGTTCTACCAGGGCAAGATCGCGGCCGCGAAGTTCTTCGCCGCCAACGTGCTGCCGGGCGTGGGCAGTGCGCGTGCGCTGGCCGAGACGGTCGACAACTCCCTGATGGAGCTGGACGAGGCGGCTTTCTAGTCCGCCCCCCGATCAGCCGGTGGCCCGGTCCTCTCTCCGCGGAGAGGGCCGGGCCACCGGGGTATGTGATCCACAATCGACCCGGAATGTACTGGTCCACCGTTACGGGCTGCGACTGGGGCCTGTCAGCGGGCGTCGTTAGGCTGGCAGCATGAGCACTCCCGCCCTCCCGC
>NZ_JAFLRJ010000223.1 GCF_017315755.1 Streptomyces beijiangensis | reverse complement strand
GCCGCGCCGTCCTCCCCCAGGACACCGCCCTCTCCTTCCCCTTCCCGGTCGAGGACGTCGTACGGATGGGCCGCGCCCCCTGGGCCGGCACCGAGCGCGAGGCCGAGGACGACGCGGCCGTGGCCGCCGCCATGGCCGCGACCGAGGTGTGCGAGTTCGCCGCGCGCCCCTTCTCCACCCTCTCCGGCGGGGAGCGCGCGCGGGTCGCCCTGGCGCGCGTACTCGCCCAACGTGCGCCCCTGCTCCTGCTCGACGAGCCGACCGCCGCCCTCGATCTCCGGCATCAGGAACTGGTGATGCGGATCTGCCGGGACCGGGCCGCCGCCGGCGACGCCGTGGTCGTCGTCCTGCACGACCTCGGCCTGGCCGCCGCATACGCGAACCGGGTCGCCATACTGGAATCCGGACGGATCGCCGCCGCCGGAGCACCCGGCGAAGTGTTCGGCGAAGAGCTGCTCAGCCGGGTCTACCGGCAACCGGTAGAGGTGCTTCCGCACCCGGAATCCAGGGTTCCCCTGATCATCCCCCGGCGCGACTTGACCATTGCTTGACCTGCCTGTGAGGCAGCTGTGATCCAGTCGTGATGGCGCTGCGCCAGTGAGAGCTGAATCACTGCCCCGGTGGGTATCGGTGAGGTAAGCCTCGGTTAAGTTAGGCCTGCCTCACTCGACCATTCGCCCAAGCGTGGAGCCCGTATGCGACCCGTCCGTCTCTCCGTCGTCGTCACCGCCGCCACCGCTGTGGCGGCCCTGACCGCCGTCACGGGCTGCGCCGAGAAGAGCGATGCCAAGTCCGGCGGCAGCGGCGCTGTCCAGGTCACCGCGACCGACACCGCCTGCAAGGTGTCGAAGACCGAGCTCCCCGCCGGGCACGTGCAGCTGGCTGTGGAGAACAAGGGCTCCAAGGTGACCGAGGTCTACCTCCTCTTCCCCGACGACCGCATCGTCGCCGAGCGCGAGAACATCGGCCCCGGCCTGAAGCAGACGGTCACCGCAGAGGTGAAGGCCGGTTCGTACGAGATCGCGTGCAAGCCCGGCATGAAGGGCGACGGCATCCGCCAGAAGATCACCGTCACCGGCGGCGGTACGACGGCCAAGCGCGACCCCAAGCTGGACGCCGCGGTCGCCGCGTACCGCAAGTACGCGCAGGAGCAGGCCGACGAGACGATCCCCAAGGTGAAGGCCTTCACCGACGCGGTCCGCGCGGGTGACCTGGAGGCGGCCAAGAAGGCGTTCGCCCCCTCGCGCCTCGGCTGGGAGCGCACCGAGCCGGTCGCCGAGTCCTTCGGGGACATCGACCCCAAGACCGACGTACGCGAGGACGGTCTGGAGGCCGGCCAGAAGTGGACCGGCTGGCACCGCCTGGAGAAGTCGCTCTGGCAGGACAAGAAGATCGTCGCGGCGGACAAGACCCTCGCCACCCAGCTCGACACCGATCTGGCCGACTGGCAGAAGCGGGTCGGCACCGCCGAGATCACCCCGACCTCCATGGCCAACGGTGCCAAGGAGCTCCTCGACGAGGTCGCCACCGGCAAGGTCACGGGTGAAGAGGACCGCTACAGCCACACCGACCTCTCCGACTTCAAGGGCAACGTCGAGGGCGCCCAGCAGGCGTACGAGCTCCTGAAGCCGATCGCCTCGAAGAACGACCCGGCGCTCACCGCCGAGCTGGACAAGCAGTTCGCCGGGCTGTCCAAGGTTCTCGACAAGTACCGCTCGGACAAGACCTCCTACGACTTCGTCTCGTACGACAAGGTCACCAAGGAGCAGCGCAAGGAGCTCTCGGACGCAGTGAACGCGCTCGCCGAGCCGCTCTCCAAGCTCGCCGCCGCCACCGTGAAGTAGAAGCGGGACAACTGGATATGACCACTGAAGAGACCTCCAGCGAAGTGACCACCACCGGACCCACCGCCGGATCCCCTGCCGGATCCCCCGCTCCTTCCCGCCGTTCGCTGATCGGCTGGGGAGGCGCGGGCCTGGCGCTCGGCGCCGTCGCGGCCGGCGGCACGGTCGCCGCGCTGCGTACGGGCGAGGACGCCGTGCCCATCGCCGACAGCGGCGCCGCGGTGGCCTTCCACGGCGCGCACCAGGCCGGGATCGCCACCGCCGTCCAGGACCGGCTGCACTTCGCCGCGTTCGACGTGACGACCACCGACCGCGCGGAGCTCGTCCAGCTGCTCAAGGACTGGACGGCTGCCGCCGCCCTGATGACGGCGGGACGCCCGGTCGGCGAGGGTGCGTACGGCGGTCTCGCCGAGGCCCCGCCGGACGACACCGGCGAGGCGCTGGGTCTCAAGCCGTCGCGGCTCACGCTGACGATCGGGTTCGGGGCCTCCCTCTTCGCGAAGGGGCGGTTCGGGCTCGATGCGAAGCGGCCCGACGCGCTGGTGGACATCGAGAAGTTCCCCGGCGACAACCTCGACGCCTCCCGCTCGGGCGGCGACCTGTGCGTCCAGGCCTGCGCCGACGACCCCCAGGTCGCCGTGCACGCGATCCGCAATCTCGCCCGCATCGGCATGGGCAAGACCGCGATCCGCTGGTCGCAGCTGGGCTTCGGCAAGACGTCGTCGACGACGCCCGACGCCCAGACCCCGCGCAACATGATGGGCTTCAAGGACGGCACCCGGAACATCGCGGGCACCGACGCCCCCGACCTCGCCAAGCACGTCTGGGTCGGCGAGAAGGACGGCGCCAAGGACGGTTCCGCCTGGATGACGGGCGGTTCCTACCTGATGGCCCGGCGCATCCGGATGCACATCGAGACCTGGGACCGCACCTCCCTGCAGGAGCAGGAGGACGTCTTCGGCCGCGACAAGGGCGAGGGCGCGCCCGTCGGCAAGGCCAAGGAGCGCGACGAGCCGTTCCTGAAGGCGATGAAGCCGACCGCGCACGTACGGCTCGCGCACCCGGACTCCAACCACGGCGTCAAGATCCTGCGCCGGGGCTATTCCTTCACGGACGGCACGGACGGCCTGGGCCGCCTGGACGCGGGGCTGTTCTTCCTCGCGTACCAGCGGGACGTCCGCAAGGGGTTCATCCCGCTGCAGCGGTCCCTGGCACGCAACGACGCGCTCAACGAGTACATCCAGCACGTGGGTTCGGCGCTCTTCGCCGTCCCGCCTGGCGTCCGCGACAAGGGCGACTGGTGGGGCCGGGCGCTGTTCTCCTGACCCGGCCCCAGTGAACCGGCTCCAGTGAACCGGCCCCAGTGAAGAGGAAAGGACCGACGTGTTCGGCAACTATCTGACCGGTCTGCGCGAGGGCCTCGAAGCCTCCCTGATCGTCTGCATCCTGATCGCCTATCTGGTCAAGACGGGCCGGCGCGACGCGCTGCGCCCCGTCTGGATAGGCATCGGGGCCGCCGTCGCGCTCGCCTTCGGTTTCGGCTTCGCCCTCGAATACGGCTCGTCGGAGCTGACGTTCAAGGCGCAGGAGGCGCTCGGCGGTTCGCTGTCGATCATCGCGGTCTGCCTGGTCACGTGGATGGTCTTCTGGATGCGGCGCACCGCGCGGCACCTGAAGGCCGAACTACAGGGCAAGTTGGACGCGGCGCTGCAGATGGGCACGGGCGCCCTGGTCGTCACGGCGTTCCTCTCGGTGGGCCGTGAGGGCCTGGAGACCGCGCTGTTCATCTGGGCCTCGGTGCACACCTCGCAGACCGGTACGGCACAGCCGCTGATCGGGGCGCTGCTGGGCATCGCCACCTCGGTGGTACTCGGCTGGCTCTTCTACCGGGGCGCGGTCCGTATCAACCTGGCGAAGTTCTTCACCTGGACCGGCGGCATGCTGGTGGTCGTGGCCGCGGGCGTCCTCGCGTACGGCGTCCACGACCTGCAGGAGGCCGACTTCGTCCCGGGCCTCCAGAGCCTGGCGTTCGACATCAGCGCGCAGATCCCGCCGGACAGTTGGTACGGCACCCTGCTCAAGGGCGTCTTCAACTTCCAGCCGGACCCGACGGTGCTTCAGGTCACGGTGTGGGCGCTGTATCTGGTCCCCACACTCTTCGTGTTCTTCGCCCCGGTAGGGTTCGCCAAGTCGGTGGGAACGAAGGGGCAGAAGGCAGCACATGAGCAGGCTGAGTCGGCTGGCGGCGGGGATCACCACGGTGACAGTGATGTCGCTGACAGCGAGCGGGTGCATGACAGTGCACGGCGAGCTGGAAATCGTACCGTCGGCGACGAAGGCTGAGGCCGCGCGGGCGCTGCAGAACTTCACCGCCGCGTACAACAAGGCCGACAAGGCTTTCGACCCTGCCCTGGACCAGGACAGCGTCACCGGTGCGCTCGGGGCGATCAACCAGGCCGGGCTGAAGTCGCGGCACATCACCGATCCGGGCGGCAACACGGCGCACCAGCCCCTGCAGCTGACGGATGTGAAGTTCGCGATCCCCAAGAAGGCGGGGTGGCCGCGGTACTTCGTCGCGGACACCGACTCCAACCGGGACACCGACAGCGGGACACAGGACACGCGCTGGGTGCTCGTTTTCATGCAGGACGGGCTGAAGCAGCCGTGGAAGGTCTCGTACCTGTCGATCCTCGCGCCGTCCCAGGTGCCGGTCTTCAAGAAGGACAAGGACGGCTGGGCGCAGCCCGCCGAGCCGGCCGACGCGGCTCTGGCGATGGCCCCGAAGGATCTGTCCGAGCGCTACACCTCGTATCTGCGCACCGGCAAGCCCGCCGCTTTCGTGCCGGGCGCGCACACGTCGGAGTGGCGCAGCACCCGCCTGAAGAGCGCGAACGTGCCGGGGCTCACCACGCAGTACGTCGACCAGTCGGTGGCCGCCGGGGCATTCCAGCCGCTCGGGCTGCGCACTCAGGACGGCGGGGCGCTGGTCTTCTTCGCCTCGAAGCACTTCGAGCAGCAGACCGCGGCCCCGAATGTGCGGCTGCAGGTCTCTCCGGATGTGAAGGCGCTGACGACCGGCACGGTGACGAACAAGATCACCAAGGAACGGATGTCGAACGAGGCCGCCCTGGTGCCGGCGAAGGGCAAGGGCTCCCAGCAGGTGACCATACTGGGCAGGCTGCAGGGGCTGACCTCGGCCAAGGGGTCGTAACCGCCCCCTGCGCCGCGTAGGGCAGGGCGGCTCAGCGACCGCCGAGCGGCCAGGCGACCGCGTGGGCGTCGTATCCCTCGGCGCCGGTGTCCGCGTACTGCGCGCAGGCGTCGGTGAGGACTTCGAGCAGGGTCAGCGGGTCGGGCAGCGGGTGTTCGAGCCCGCGCAGCCACTCCACGCCGAGCTCACCGGGGAGACGGGCGGGCGGCAGCAGTACGTAACTTCCGCGGCAGTGCCAGCGCAGACCCGGGTGCTCGTCGGCCGTCTCGGGGTGGCAGTCGAGCTCGCACGGCCACCACTCGTCCTCGTCCTCCGGGGTACCGCGCGTCGCGGTGAAGAAGAGGAGGCGGTCGCCGCCCGACTCGGCCACCGGACCGACGTCGATGCCTGCGGCAAGGAGGCGTGAGAGTGCGCTGTGCCCGGCGTCGAGGGGGACATCCAGGACGTCGTGGACCAGGCCGGTGGCGGTGATGAAGTTGGCCTCGGGCTGGTCGCGGACCCAGCGCTCGACCTGGGCGCGGTCCGTCGTGGACTGCGTCTGCCAGGCGAAGGAGACCGGGTGACGGGCCGGGGTGGGACAGCCGACGCGGTCGCAGGAACATCGGTATCCGACGGGGTGAGCGGCCGGGGAGATCGGCAGTCCCGCTGCGGCAGCGGCCAGCAGCAGTTTCTCCCGGGCGATTCCGGCGTCGGCCGCGGCGTCAGGTTTCGGACGTCGGCGCAGCCACTGGGGCATCCTGCTCTGCGAGCCGCGGTAGCGGCCGATCCCGTCGCCCATCTATCCCCTCACCTCACCGTCGTATCGGTGGACCCTGCCCATGCTGCCACCATCCTGGCGCGTTGATGACCACAGTCCGGATCCTGGGTGGTCCGGCGGAGGCACAGAGGGGCTCATCGGAGCCTCAGCGGGGCGCGATGCCGCGCAGTACCTGGTCGACACAGGTATCGGCGAAGTCGTGCGTGAGGGGGTTGGTCCGCTGCAGCCAGCGGTGGGTGAGCGGCCCGACGATCATCTCCACGGCGATGCGGACATCGATGTCCGCATCGATCTGGCCCGCCGCCTGGGCGGCGCGCAGCCTGTTCTCGTACAGGACGAGGGCCGGTTCGAGAAGCTGGCGGGTGAACTTCTCGCCGAGCTCGCGGTCGATGGCCCCGGCGGCGGTGAGGGCGCGGGCGGGCGCCTCGTACTTCTCGTCGTTGAACTGGTCGACCGTGAGACGGAGCACATGCTTCAGGTCGGCCGCGATGTCCCCGGTGTCGGGGAAGCCCGTCCACTCCCCCTCGTCCTCGGCGTCACCCGAGAGCGCCATCGAAGCTTCGAGGAGTACGGCGGCCTTCGATGGCCACCAACGGTAGATCGTCTGCTTGCCGACGCCGGCGCGGGCGGCGATGGCCTCGATCGTGAGTTTGTTGTAGCCGACCTCGCCGACGAGCGCGAGGGAGGCGTCGAGGATCGCGCGGCGGGAGCGCTCGCTGCGACGCGAGGAGTCCGGGGACTTGTCGGTGTCGGCCATGGCGTGAATCTAACACCGCATGAGGCGAGACGTTTCGTCTTGACAAGACGAAACGTATCGTCTCATACTTGAGCATCAACCCAACGAGACGGATCGTCTCGCTGACTGGCCGGCAATGGGAGGCACGACCATGACCCGTGGTGGAACAGGAAACATGCTCGGCGTGGGCGGCGCCCGCACCCACCTCTCCCGCAAGGCCCTGCGGGGCGGCGGAAAGGGCGGGGCGGGGAAGGGCGGCCCGCTGGACCCGATGGCGCAGAAGCGAGAGCTCCTCCGCAAGCTGAAGGAGGGCCGCCAGGGCACCGCCGACACCACGCGATGAACCACCGGGCCCGATGAACCACTCGGTGAACCACCCGATCGGTGCACAGCGCAGAAGCCCCGCACGGCGGACCATGGGCAACAGTTCGGCTTGTACCCATTCCGTGCCAGCCCTGTCCGCCGTGAGGAGCCCTCATTGCCTCGTGATGCCCGACCCCGGCGCTACCTGATGTGCCCACCCGCGCACTTCAGAGTGACGTACTCCATCAATCCGTGGATGGACCCCGCGAAGCCGGTCGAGCTACCGCTCGCACTCGCCCAGTGGGAAGACCTGCGCGACCGATACCGCGCACTCGGCCACACCGTCGAGCTCCTCACCCCGCGCCCCGACCTGCCCGACATGGTCTTCGCGGCCAACGGCGCGACGGTGGTGGACGGGCGGGTACTGGGCGCCCGATTCGCGTACCCGGAGCGGGCGGCGGAGGCGCACGAGCATCTGGAGTGGTTCCGCGACCACGACTACACGGAGATCCACGCCCCCTCCCACATCAACGAGGGGGAGGGCGACTTCGCGGTCACGTCCTCCTACCTCCTGGCCGGCCGGGGCTTCCGCTCCAGCCCGCTCTCGCACGACGAGGCGCAGGAGTTCTTCGGCCGCCCGGTGATCGGCCTGGACCTGGTGGACCCGCGCTACTACCACCTGGACACGGCCCTGTCCGTCCTGGACGACGAGGCGGACGAGATCATGTACTACCCCGACGCCTTCTCGCCCGGCAGCCGCGCGGTCCTGGCGCGCCTGTTCCCCGACGCCCTGATCGCGGGCCCGGAGGACGCCGCCGCGCTCGGCCTGAACGCGGTGAGCGACGGCCGCCATGTCCTGCTGCCTCAGGCGGCGGTGGGCCTGTACGAACCCCTGCGGGACCGGGGCTACGACCCCATCGGCATCGATCTCGGGGAACTGCTCAAGGGCGGCGGCAGCGTGAAGTGCTGCACCCAGGAGCTACGCCCCTGATCCGTCGTCGTCGGCGCGGGGCGGCGGCCACTCGTCGCCCCACGCAATGTCCCGGGCGGCCCGGTAGAGCTCCCCGTGCCGCTTGGTGACGGTGGTGCGGTCCAACTCCCCGCGGTCGGTGCAGAGTTCGAGCAGTACCTGCCCCTTGCGGATCTGCGGCCTGCGCACGATGCGGGAGGCGGGCGCTTCGACGTCTCCCCGTACCTCACCCCGTACCGCGGCGACGTAACTGAACTTCTCGTCCTCGTACGCGAGCGACCCGCCCTTGACCTTCCGGTGCAGCGAGGAGCGGCTGACCCGCGCCGAGAAGTGGCACCAGTCGGAGCCGCGCTCGATGGGGCAGGCGCCGCTGTGCGGACAGGGCGCGGCGACGCTGAACCCGGCTGCGACGAGCCGGTCCCTGACCTCCATGATCCGCAGATACCCGTCCGGCGTACCGGGCTCGATGACGACGACGCCCTGCGCGGCACCGGCGGCAGCATCGATGACGGCGCCCCGGTCGGCCTCGGTCAGCTCCCCCAGCACATAGGAGACGGTGACCAGATCCACGGGATCCAGCGCAAGTTCCTTCCCGATCCGGGCCTTGGTCCAGGTGACATTACGGAGACCACCGGCCCCCGCCGCACCCACCAGCTCCTTGCCGAGCGCGAGCGCGGGCTCGGCCCAGTCGAGCACGGTGGTCGCCTGCCCGCCCCAGGCCTCGGCGACGGCCCAGCTGGCGGCACCCGTACCGCCGCCGATGTCGGTGTGCGTAGCAGGCACCCACTCAGGAACGGCGTCCTGAAAAGCCCCGAGAGCGGACCGCACGGCTTCAAAGGTCGCGGGCATGCGGTACGCGGCGTACGCAACGACGTCGGAACGGTCGCGCAGCACGGGCGCATCGGTGGGGGTGATCCCCCGGTACTGGGCGATGAGCCGCTCGACGGCCTGCGTGGCCTGCTTGGGCGGCAGCCCGCCGACGAGACCGGCGAGGGCGGCGCGCAGGGCTTCCGCGGTGGGGAGGGAGTCGTTCACCGGGCGAGTTTAAGCGGTGCGCGGCCCGTGCCAGTCCCCTACACCCGGGGTGTCCCGTCTACACCCGGGGTGTCCCGTCTACACCCGGGGTGTCCCGTCCCAGCGCCACTTGGTGAGCCGGGGATGACCGGGCAGTTCGGCGCGTCCCGTGGCCCACAGCAAGGTGAGCCAGGGATCCGTGCCGTCCGGAACATCCGAGGCATACGGAAACAGCCTCGCGAGTACGCGAGCACAAAGATCGGCAGGCGGATTCCAGACAAGCCCGAGGCCGTCCGCCAGGTCGTGTGTGTGCACCAGGGTCTCCACGACCCCCATCGCGGCAAACCCCTCGGGATCCGACGCCCCGAAGCTGTGGAAGGAGCGAACCTCCGCCGGCGTCGTACGCACCATCGCGACCAGGAGCGCGCTGCTCGCCTCAAGCACCTGCAGCAGTCCGGCGGGCCCTCCCACCCGGTCCGCGTGCACGGCGTTCTCCGGCCCACCGGGCCGTCGGCTCTCACACAGGAAGGGCAGCCAGTCCACCACCGCCGGTGTCCTGATGCCGAGTTGGGTGGCGTAGGTGAAGAGGTCGTCGCTGAGGTGCTCGACGACCTCCCAGCAGTCCCACTCCAGCGAACCGGCCTTGGCGGTCCACGCCTCCGCGGGCGCCTCGCGAAGAACGGCTATGGCGAGCTGCACGGCAAGATCGATGTCGTCCGCGGTGACGGGAGACAGGGCGGGGTCACTCTTGACTGATCGGGACATGGCGGGACTGTACAGCGACCGGAGGGAGACACGCCTCCGCATATTGACAGGGCCCCGAGCGCAGAGCGGCCACGCGTTCGGCGACGGTCGTACGCACCACATCGACGCACCCCCGCGCAGGTCATCGACACGATCGAGCAGGCGATTGTCCGTTCGGGCCTGGCCCAGCACCCCCTCGGACCGGTCGGCTACACAGTCGGATACGCCCTGGCCGAGGACCATCTCCAGCAGGAACTCTCCGTGATCGCAGAATCGGTGAACCCCGTGGCCATCACTCGCAACGCCTGGCGGGACGTGGGCGCCAAGGCAGGCGTCCCCGCCATCGAGGTCGAAGTGATCTGCTCGGATCCGGCCGAGCACCGGCACCGCGTGATCTCACGCGCGATCGACATCCCGGATCTGCCGCTGCCCGACTGGCAGCAGGTCCTCAACCGTGACTACGAACCCTGGGACCGGGACCACGTCATGGTCGACACCGCCGGACAAGACCCGCAAGAGTCCCTCACCTCGCTCATCCGCCGCCTCGACCCGCCCTCACCGGGAAACCGGCCGGACCGCGAGACCCTTGCCGGGTTGTGAGACGAACAGACGTCCGCCCGGCCCCATGATCTGCCACGCCTCGCAGTCCGGGTCGGCTGGACAGGTCAGCATCAACGGGGTGTCGAACGCCAAACGCAGAGAGCCGGACTTGAACGCGACCGCAGACAAGACCTTCGCGCCGAACAGCGGAAGCGCCGCACCGACGTCCTGAGTTGCCGGTGTGAGTCGCTCGGCGGGACCAGCGACCGGACCGAGGTACGCGGGTGCCTCCAGTACGACCTCCCAGTCCTGCCCGAGCGCCAGCCTCAGCTGGAAGTCGACTCCGATTCTGGTGACGACCAGGCCCCGGAGTCCGAGGCGCCAACGGTCATCGTCCTCGACCGGCTCGCGTTCAGGCATGGCGGCCTTCAGTGCCGCCGCTGCCACGGCCGGCACAGCACCAGGAAGCACACCGCCGCCCCCACACCGCACACCAGCTGCACCACCGCCATCGGCACCGCCGTCCCCTCCCCCGCGATCCCCACCAGCGGCGAAGCCACCGCGCCCAGCAGGAAGGTGGACGTGCCCAGCAGGGCCGAGGCCGAGCCTGCCGCGTTCGGGGTGCGCATCAGTGCCTGGGCGTTCGTGTTCGGCATCGCCAGGCCCATCGCCGACATCAGCACGAAAAGGCCCGCCGCGACCGGGAACAGGCCCGGCTTGCCGAAGACCCCCGCCGTCAGGAGCAGCAGCGCCGTCGCGGCCAGGATGATGATCGTCAGGCCTATGGCCAGCGCCTTGTCCAGGCTGATCCTGCCCACCAGCAGTTTCCCGTTGATCTGGCCCACCGCCACCAGGCCGATCGAGTTCACCCCGAAGAGCAGGCTGAAGGTCTGGGGGGATGCGCCGTAGATCTCCTGGACGACGAAGGGCGAGGCGCTGATGTACGCGAAGAGCGCCGCGAAGGCCAGGCCCCCGGAGAGCATGTAGCCCGTGAAGACCCGGTCCGCGAGGAGGCCTCGCATCGTGCGGAGTGCGTCGCCCACCCCGCCGCTGTGGCGCCGCTCCGGCGGGAGCGTCTCGTGCAGCCACTTCCAGACTATGAAGGTGAGGAAGGTGCCTATCACCGTCAGGACCACGAAGACGCCGCGCCAGTCCGTGATGCGGAGGATCTGGCCGCCGATCAGAGGGGCGACGACGGGGGCTACACCCGAGATCAGCATCAGCGTCGAGAAGAAGCGGGCCATCTCCATGCCGTCGTAGAGGTCGCGGACCACCGCGCGGGCGATCACGATGCCCGCCGCGCCCGCCAGGCCCTGGAGCAGGCGGAAGGTGATGAGGAGTTCCGCGGTGGGGGCGAAGGCGCAGACCGCCGTGGCCGCCACGTAGATCACCATGCCGATGAGCAGGGGCCTGCGGCGGCCCCATTTGTCGCTCATGGGTCCGACCACCAGCTGGCCGAGCGCCATGCCGACCAGGCATGCGGTGAGTGTCAGCTGGACGGTCGCGGCGGGGGCGTGGAGCGCGCCGGTGACCTCCGGGAGCGCCGGGAGGTACATGTCCATGGAGAGCGGGGGCAGCGCGGTGAGCCCGCCCAGGACGAGGGTGACGAGGAGGCCTGTGCGGCGGGTGGTGACAGGGGCGCGCTGCCCGGTTCGTATGTGGCCGGGCGTGGAGGTCTTCGGCATGGCCTTTATTCTCTCAGCACAGTAGGAGTGGTCGAGACCTTTTTGGGGTGGGTATGGACAGGGTCATTCGCTGGGGTGTGCTGGCTACCGGTGGGATAGCCGCGGCTTTCACCGCCGATCTGCTGAAGACGGCCGGTGCGGAGGTCGTGGCCGTGGGGTCGCGCAGTGATGCTTCCGCACAGGCCTTTGCCGAGCGGTTCAAAATCCCTCGTGCTTACGGGAGTTGGGCCGAGCTCGCCGGTGACGAAGACGTTGATGTCGTGTACGTCGCCACGCCCCACTCCGCCCACCGCGAAGCCGCCGGGCTCTGCCTGGAGGCCGGGCGGGCCGTGCTGTGCGAGAAGGCGTTCACGCTCAATGCGCGCGAAGCCGAGGAGCTCGTGTCGCTGGCCCGGCAGCGTGAGCGCTTCCTGATGGAGGCCATGTGGACGTACTGCAATCCGCTCATACGGCGCATGGTCGATCTTGTACGGGACGGCGCCATCGGCGAAGTCCACACCGTCCAGGCCGACTTCGGGATCGAAGGCCCCTTCGCCGCCGACCACCGGCTGCGCGATCCCGCCCAGGGCGGCGGCGCGCTCCTCGACCTCGGCGTCTATCCCGTCTCCTTCGCCCAGCTGGTGCTCGGTGAACCCGACGTCGTACAGGCGCATGCCCTGCTCTCCGACGAGGGCGTGGATCTGAACACCGGGATGCTCCTGGGGTGGTCCGGGTCGGGTGCCAGCGCCCTGCTGTCCTGCTCGGTGACCGGCGACACCCCGCGCACCGCGTCCGTCACCGGCACCAAGGGGCGCATCGACTTCCCGCGCGGGTTCTTCCATCCGGAGCGGTTCGTGCTGCACCGGGCAGGACAGGACCCCGAGGAGTTCACCGCCGAGGGCGACCGGCCCAATTTCGCCCACGAGGCCGAGGAGGTCATGCGCTGCCTGCGCGCGGGCGAGACCGAGTCGCCGCTGGTCCCGCTGGACGGGAGCCTCGCGGTGATGCGGACGCTCGACGCGGTACGGGACCGCATCGGCGTCCGCTACCCGCGCGAGGTCACGCAGGCTTGAGGCCCGGGTCCCCCGCCTCGGTCACGAAGGATCCGACCGTCGAAATGGCTGCTCCGGGCGTGGTCACAGCGGCCACCGCCCGGAAGTCCGCCCTCGTCTGCTGCTCGGTGAGCGTGGCCGTCACATAGCCGCGGCGGCCGTGGTAGAAGCGCATGTGCGGGTTGGACGTCATGTACGCGTCCCAGTTGGTGGGCTTGTCCGCGCCATTGCCGCCGCTCGTGATCGAGGTCGCGACCAGCTCCACGCCGACCGTCCTCGACGCGGGATCGTCGAAGTCCAGCTTCAGGTCGTGCGCGTACGCGTTGTGCAGGTCGCCGGTGAGGACGAGGAGGTTGTCGGCGCCCGTGGCGACCGCCCCTTCGAGCAGCCGCTGCCGCGCCGCCGGGTAGCCGTCCCAGCCGTCCATCGAGAGCTTCGAGACGCCCGTGGGGACGTTCCGGCGCTGCGCGACGCACACCTGCTGCGGTACGACGTTCCAGGTGGCCCGCGACTGACGCCACCCGTCGAGCAGCCACCGCTCCTGCGCCGCGCCCGTCATGGTGCGCGCCGGGTCCTCGGACTCCGGGCCCGGGTACTGCCAGCCGTCGCCGTACGCCTGGTCCGAGCGGTACTGCCGGGTATCCAGTACGTCGAACTGCGCGAGCCTCCCCCACTGCACACGCCGGTAGAGCCTGGCGTCCGGGCCTTCCGGCTTCTGCGGCAGGCGCAGCGGCTGGTTCTCCCAGTACGCGCGGTACGCGGCGGCCCTGCGCAGCAGGAACTCCTCCGGCGGGACGTCGTTCTCGGGGGTCTCGTCCGCGTAGTTGTTCTCGGTCTCGTGATCGTCCCAGGTGACGACGAAGGGGTGCGCCGCGTGCGCCGCCCTCAGGTCCGGGTCGCTCTTGAAGAGCGCGTACCGCAGCCGGTAGTCCTCCAGCGTGACCGTCTCGCGGTTGAAGTGCGCGGGCAGCCGGCGGTCGGTGTACTTGCGGGCGCCGCCGACGGCGTCCACCGCATACTCGTAGAGGTAGTCGCCGAGGTGGAAGACCACGTCCAGGTCCTCCTCCGCCAGGTGCTTGTAGGCGGTGAAGTAGCCGTCGTGGTACGCCTGGCAGGTGACCGCGCCGATCTTCAGCTCGCCGACGCGGGCGCCGTGCGCGGGCGCGGTGCGGGTGCGGCCGACGGGGCTGATCCAGGCCCCGGTGCGGAAGCGGTAGTAGTAGACGCGGTCGTGGTCGAGGCCGCCGACCTCGATGTGGACGCTGTGGTCGAGCTCCGGGTGCGCGGTCGCCGAGCCGCGCCGTACGACACGGGTGAAGCGCTCGTCGTGGGCCAGCTCCCAGCGGACGGTGACGCGGGCTGCGGGCAGTCCGCTGTCGGCCGCATACGGGTCGGGCGCGAGTCTCGTCCACAGGAGTACGGAGCCGGGCAGCGGATCTCCGGAGGCGATGCCCAGCGTGAAGGGGTCCGCGGTGATCTTCGCGGCGTCGAGTTCGGCGGCCTGCGCGGTGCCGGGGAGGTTGGTGGCGAAGGCGAGGGCTGCTGCGGCTCCCGTGACGGTGAGGAAGCGGCGGCGGCCTATGTGACGTGCGGCGGCCCTGAGTTGGGGGGAGTGCTCTGTCGTCATGCATGCATTCGAGTGGCGCGGGACGACGGCAGGTTGTCGCGTACACCACAGCCGGATGGCGGACGGATGAGGTCCGGATGTCGGACCCTCCCGTACGCTGCCGCCCCATGAACGCAGCTGGGAATGCATCGCAGCAGAAGATCGCGCTGGTGACGGGCGCGGGCTCCGGCATCGGCCGGTCCGTCGCACGCACCCTGTCCGAGGCCGGCTGGTCGGTGGCACTGGCGGGGCGGCGCACGGAAGCGCTGGAGGAGACGGCCGCGGGGATGGGGGACGCGTTGTGCGTACGTACCGACGTGGCGGACCCCGGTGACGTGGACGCTCTCTTCACCGCCGTGCGCGAGCGGTGGGGGCGCCTCGACCTCCTCTTCAACAACGCCGGCACCTTCGGACCCGCCGGGACACCGCTTGAGGATCTGCCGTACGAGGCCTGGCAGCAGGTGGTGAACACCAACCTGACGGGGTCGTTCCTCTGCGCGCAGGGGGCCTTCCGGCTGATGAAGGCGCAGGACCCGCAGGGCGGGCGGATCATCAACAACGGGTCCATCTCGGCCCATGCGCCGCGCCCCGATTCGGTCGCGTACACGGCGACGAAGCACGCGATGACCGGGCTGACGAAGTCGCTGTCGCTGGACGGGCGCCCGTACCGGATCGCCTGCGGGCAGATCGACATCGGCAACGCGGCGACCGAGATGACGGAGCGGATGCGGACCGGGATCCTGCAGGCCAACGGCGAGCTGGCGGTGGAGCCGGTGATGGACGCGGCCGATGTGGCACGGACGGTCCGGCACATGGCGGAGCTGCCGCTGGAGGCGAATGTGCAGTTCGCCACAGTGCTGGCGACGACGATGCCGTATGTGGGGCGCGGCTGACCCGAGTTGGGGTGTCGTTCGGGTGCGAGGGGTTCCGTCGAAGCGCTTACGGCGGCTTCGGCGGACCCCTAGACTTACCACTCCTTCACACTTTCCACATACGGAGCACACCGTGCGCATACGTATCGCGGCGCCCGCCGCCCTCGCCGTCGCCGCTCTCTCGGGCGCCCTGCTCGTGACCGCTCCGAGTGCGTCGGCCGCCACCTCGCCCGTACAGATCAGCAAGGTCCAGTACGACTCCCCGGGCAAGGACGTCCACACGAACAAGTCCGTCAACGGCGAGTGGGTCAGGCTCCAGAACCGCTCGAAGGGCACGGTCAGCATCAAGGGCTGGAAGCTGACGGACACCAAGCGTCACGTCTACACCTTCGGCAACGTCACGCTGAAGAAGAACCAGTCGGTCACCGTCTTCACGGGCAAGGGCAAGGACACCTCGGCGTCCAAGTACCAGCAGCGCGGCTGGATGATCTGGAACAACACCCACGACACGGCGACCCTCAGCGACGCCAAGGGCAAGAAGAAGGACGCCGTCAAGTGGACGAAGCCCGGCAAGGGCTACGTCACCAGCTGAACCCCCTGGCGGCGCTCAGCGCCGGTGGCGGCCACCGCCCTCCGGGGGCGCCGCCTCCGGCTCGCTCCGCCTGCGGTTCCTGAGCGCGAACACCGAGCCCCCGATCAGCGCCAGCGCGCCGCCCGCCCCGCCGATCAGCGGCCAGGACACGGCACTGCTCGCGGCGGGCCGGGAGCCCGAGACCGTGTCGGTCACGGCCGCCCCCGGCTTCGGCGCGGTCTTGAGCGCACCGCCCTCGCTGACCGGCTTGACCAGCGTCCCGACGGCCGCCGCTCTGCCCGCCGCCTCGAAACCCCAGTCCAGGAGCGCCGAGGTGTCGCGGTAGACCATGTCGTAGCCGGGCGCCGGGTGCATCACGGTGACCAGGAGTGTGCGGCCGCCGCGCGTCGCCGCGCCCGTGAAGGTGTTGCCCGCGTTCGTCGTGTAGCCGTTCTTGACGCCGATCAGGCCCTTGTACGTACCGAGCAGCCGGTCCGTGTTCTGGATCTCGAAGGTCTTCCCCTTGTTCCCGTCGGGGAACTTCGCGATCCGCATCCCGCAGTAGTGGCGGAAGCTGTCGATGCCCAGGCCGTGCCGGGCGAAGAGCGTGAGGTCGTACGCGGACGAGACCTGCCCGGGGTGGTCGTAGCCGTCCGGGCTGACGACCTGGGTGTCGAGCGCCTGCAGATCGACGGCCTGGGCCTGCATCTGGCGCACGGTCTCGTCCACGCCGCCGTTCATGGCGCTCAGCACATGGACGGCGTCGTTGCCCGAGCGCAGAAAGACGCCCTGCCAGAGCTGGTCGACGGTGTACGTCGTCCCGGCCTCGACCCCCACCAGACTGCTGCCCGCGGGTATGCCGGCCAGCTCGGCCGCGGTGACCTTGTGCCGCTGGGTGACCTCGCCGACCTTCGGCAGCACGGTGTCGGCGAAGAGCATCTTCAGCGTGGAGGCGGGCGGCAGCCTGTGGTGCGCGCGGTAGGCGGCGAGCACCTCGCCGGTGGTGTGGTCGGCGACGAGCCAGGAGGCGGCGGACAGCTTCGGCAGCGCGGGGGCTCCGCCCAGATCCACCTGGACGCCGTCGCGGCCGAGCCGCTCACCGCCCACGGCTGTGGCGGCCGCGGCAGTACCGCTGCCGGCGAAAGCCGCGGCGGTCGCGGCCGGGACGGCGGCGGCCAGGCCGAGGGCCGCGCGTCGGGAGATCGGGGCTCGGGAGGATTCACGCACCTCAGGACCGTACAAACCGAAGCTGTGCGAACTAACGGCGGGTCCGGGTTCCGGTTGCGGCCCCCGCCGTGCGCTCAGCCCAGGATCCGGCCGATCTCCGCCAACTCCCCTTCGCTCAGGGGCCCTTGGTTCAGCGCGGCGGCGTTCTGCTCCGCCTGGGCGACGCTGCGGAAGCCGGGGATCGGCACGGTACGGGGACTGCGCGCCCAGAGCCAGGCCAGTGCGCCCTGCCCCGGGGTGCGCCCGCCACTGGTCAGTACGTCCCGTACCGCCTCCACCTTCGCCGCCCATTCAGGGGCAGGCGCCCCGCCCTCGCCGAACCAGCTCAGCCAGGCCGGCGGCACGGCGCGGATGTCGCCTTCGCCGGGGCGCACCCCGGCCGCGTACTTCCCCGTGAGCAGACCCATGGCGAGGGGGCTGCGGTTGATGCTCGCAAGGCCGAGCCGCTCGCACAGCGCCAGCATGTCGGGGGCGTCGGCCAGCACATTGCACGCGTGCTGCACGGCCGCGCAGTGCTCGCCCTCGGCGAAGACCTCGGCCCTCTCCGGGTCGTCGGTGGACCAGGCGTACGCACGGATCAGCCCTTCGCGTACGAACTCCTCGCAGGCGTCCCGGAGTTGGGCGCCCGCTTCGGGGGCCGCGTCGGACAGGTGCAGCTGGTAGAGGTCGATGTGGTCCGTGCCGAGCCGTCGAAGCGAGGCGGTGAGCGCCTCGCGTGCGTACTCCGGTGTCGGATCGCTGCCCGTCACCCTGCGCGTCGTCTCGTCGAAGCGGTTGCCCCACTTCGTCGCGACGACCACCTCGTCGCGCCGCCCGGCGAGCGCCCGGCCCAGGACGCGCTCGCTGTGCCCGGTGCCGTACACGTCGGCGGTGTCGAAGAAGGTCACCCCAAGGTCGAGCGCACGGCGCACCGCGGCGACCGACTCCTCGTCGTCGACCTTCCCCCACCCGAGCGGGCTGCCTTCGGCGTCGGCCCACTCGCCGCCGATCGCCCAGCACCCGAACCCGAGCGCGCTCACTTCGATGCCACTGCGTCCCAGCGTCCTTGCCTTCATCGTCTCCATGCCTGCCCACGCTAGGAGTTGGAGCGCACCCGAAGGCAAGCCCCCCGGACGTGGGAACCTGCTCACCATGAACGACCACACCTGGACCACCGTCGACCAGCTGCACGCCTGGCTGGGCGAATCGCACACCCTCCCGCCCCAGGAGGACATCCTGCTGCGTGTCCTCAAACTCTCCGAGGAGGTCGGCGAGGTCGCTCAGGCGGTCATCGGGGCGACCGGGCAGAATCCGCGCAAGGGCACGAGCCACACCTGGCAGGACGTCGAGGCGGAGCTCTGCGACGTGATCGTCACGGCGATGGTCGCCCTTCGCACGCTCACCCCGCAGGCCCCCGAGGTCTTCGCCGCGCACCTGGACCGGGTCGCGGACCGCTCCCTGAGCTCCACCGGCCAGGACGGCGCGGCAGAAGCGAAATGAACGGGCCCCGGTCCCGGCCAGGAATGATCCAAAAGCGTCAGGAGTTGCCGACAACATGACGACACCAGCATCCCGCCCCGAGATCCTCCGCTACACCGCCTTCTCCGCCGATCCGTCGGGCGGCAATCCGGCCGGTGTCGTCCTCGACGCCACAGGGCTCTCCGACGCGGAGCAGCTCGCGATCGCGGCAGACCTCGGCTACAGCGAGACCGCGTTCCTGACCGCGCCACCGGAGGGCCTCGGCGGGGAGCCGGGCCGGGCCTTCACGGTCCGCTACTTCTCGCCGAAGGCGGAGGTGCCCTTCTGCGGCCACGCCACGATCGCCACGGCCATCGCCTTCGCGGAACGCCACGGTGCGGGCGACCTGCTCCTCTCCACGCAGGCGGGCACGATTCCGGTGACGGTGAAGGAGTCCCCCGAAGGCACCCTGCGCGCAACGCTCACCAGCGTCGAGCCGACCGTGTTCGACGCCGCGGAGAAGGACGTGACCGCGGCCCTGGACGCACTCGGCTGGTCCCCCGCCGACCTCGACCCGGCCTTCCCGCCGCGCATCGGCTACGCGGGCGCCCGCCACCTGATCCTGGCGGCTGCGACCCGGTCCCGCCTCGCGGACCTCGACTACGACTTCGAGCGCCTGCTGTCCCTCATGACGGCTCTGGACCTCACCACGGTCCAGCTGGTCTGGCGCGAGTCGGAGACGGTCTTCCATGTACGCGACCCGTTCCCGGTCGGTGGCGTCGTCGAAGACCCGGCGACGGGTGCGGCAGCCGCGGCCTTCGCTGCGTATGCCCGCGAACTTGGCCTGGTCCCGGAGGAGTCGGTCCTCACGCTGCACCAGGGCGAGGACATGGGCCGCCCGGGCGAGCTCCGGGTGGAGCTGCGGGCCGGTGACGCGCGGGTGCGGGTGGGCGGCACGGGGGCGCGTATCCCGGAGGAGCCGACCGTATGACGCCCTTCGCCGTTCCCAACCCGTACCCCTTCGACGCCCTGCTCTGCGACTTCGACGGTGTCATCCGCTTCTACGACACCTCCGAGGTGACCCGCTTGGAGCGCGCCGCGGGCCTCCCGGACGGCACGACGGGCACCATCGCCTTCGCGCCCGAGCGCGACGGCCTCTTCCTCCTCGGCAAGATGGACCATGCCGAGTGGGTGCGGTCGACGGAGGACGCGCTCACCGAGGTGACGTCCGCGCCCCGGGCCAAGGAGCTGGCGGCAGCATTCGGGACGGCGCCCTTCCGGACGGACCCGGAGATCCTGGCGCTGCTCGCCCGCGTACGGCAGCACGTCCCGCTGGTCCTCGTCACCAACGCGACCACGGACCTGGAGGCGGACCTGACGCGCCTGGGCCTCGACGGTTTTGTGGACCATGTGGTGAGCAGCGCGCGCATCGGGGTGGCCAAACCGGAGACGCGCTTCTACGAGATCGCGGCGGCCCGCGTCCAGGTCCCGTACGACCGCTGCCTGTTCGTGGACGACTCGGAGGAGAACGTCAAGGCGGCCACGGCACTGGGCATGACGGCGGTCCACTACAGCGAACTGGCAGACCTGCAGCGGGCGTTGAGCCCGCTGCAGTAGCCCTCGCCGCTCACACCAACCCGGCGGAGGCCGGTACGCCGTCACCATCGACGACCGGCTCCGCCGCCTCCTTCTCCTTCTCCTCCTTCTCCTCCTTCTTCGCCTCGCCCCTCCCCTTCAAGGTGGCGAGCACGGATCCCCCAAGAATAAGAACGAAGGCGCCGCCCACCGAGACGGTCAACTCCTCACCCAGCAGCGCGACTCCGGCCGCCACGGCGATCGCCGGGTTGACGTACGTGATGACCGAGGCCCGCACAGGACCGACCTCCCGGATCAGCTCCAGGAAGGCGACGAAGGCGACCGCGGTGCAGACGACGCCGAGCCCCGCGAGGCTGGCGATGACCTGCCCGGACGGCATCGCGGACGGCCAACTGGCCACGGCGGCAGGGGCGTAGACGATCGCGGCCAGCATCAGGCACGGCGTGATGAGCCGCAGCGTGGGCACGTCCTTCATGTGCCGGGCTGCGATCAGCGGTGCGGTGGCGTACCCGAGGGCCGTCAGCAGCACCTCGGTGATCGACCAGGCGTCCCCGCCGCTGAGATGCGGCACGGTCAGCACGGCGACCCCTCCGAGCCCCAGCGCGAGCCCCGCCCCGCGCCGCAACCCGAGCTTCTCCGTGTCGCCGAACCAGCGGGCGATAAAGGCCCCGAAGATCGGTACGGCGGCGATCAGCAGCCCCGCCATGGAGCTGGAGAGCTTGCGCTCCGCGTCGGTCAGCGTCCACCACGGACCGATGATCTCTATCGCGGCGAAGGCGAGCATGGGCACCCAGTGCGCCCGTACCGTACGGAAGAACCCGCCACCCCGCAGCGCGAACGGCAGCAGCAGAGCCGCCCCGATCGCGCACCGTACGAACACCACCCCCGCCGGCGAGAAGCCGTCGACCGCCACCTTGATCATCAGGTACGGGATGCCCCAGAGCACACCCATCATCCCGAAGAGAGCCCACCCGCGTGTTGTCATGCCCCCATGATCCCGGGGTCACCGCCCGCCGTCTTGAACGCTGTTGCGGTACGCGGCCGGGGTCGCACCCGTCACCCGACGGAACCACCGCGTCAGATGCGCCTGATCGGCGAAACCGACGATCCCGGCGACCTCGGCGGGCTTCATGCCCGCCTCCAACAGGCTCCGCGCGCGCATCGACAGCGAAACCGGTTTCGGCGAGCAGGGTGCCGGGGTCGGCGGAACCTGATGGCACAATCGCCCTCCGTGCCTGGTCAACCAGTGTCAGGTGCATTACGGGGAGGGTTTGACCGTGCGAGGTCTCAGACACATAGCAGCAGCCGGGGTCGTCCTGGCATCACTGCTCCTGACCGCTTGCGGGGGCGATGACGTGGGCGTCGCGTCCAAGCCTTCGGCACAACCCGCCAAGGTCTCGCCGACAGCGTCCGCGCAGCAGGAGCCGGAGATCACCAGGGTTCAGGTACTCAGCGACTTCCGCTTCGCCACCCGGGGCATCGGAACGACCACTGTCGGCAACACCCCGACACTGCAACGAGCGTGCAGGGTCACCGTCTACACCACCACCCGCAAGATGACCAAGAGTTCCGAGTTGCTGCTCGCGGTCGGCCGTCTCCAGGCACGCGGATGGAAGCTGGACGGCAACGCCTCGATCGCTGAAGGAGGGTTCCTCAAGCGGGGGGTGTGGAAAACCATCGCGGCAGCGACGCCCATCCCCGAGGACCTCCAGAGCAAGGCAACCGGTGCCCAGGGAATGCTGATACTCGACGCCAGCGGCCGCTGCTGACACCAGGAGCGCAGAATGGCCCTGGACCAAGGAAAAACCCCCGGCCAGGGCCATGGCAGCGGACGAGTCGGCCTGTACGCCGGGTTTTGTCGCCCGGTGACCTTGCGGTCGCCGGGGAGACGGCCATCCATCTACGACCGGCATTGCTGCCGGCCTCCTGCGGTCTACCCGCGAACTCGGGCGAGCAGCCCTCGAACGTCCGCGCAAAGCCGTCTTCCGACGGCTTTTCTTGACCTTGCTCCAGGTGGGGTTTACCTAGCCGCCTGAGTCACCTCAGGCGCTGGTGGTCTCTTACACCACCGTTTCACCCTTACCGAGGACCGAGGTCCCCGGCGGTCTGTTTTCTGTGGCACTGTCCCGCGGGTCACCCCGGGTGGCCGTTAGCCACCACCTTGCCCTGTGGAGCCCGGACGTTCCTCGGGAGGATCCTGAGAATCCCCACGCGGCCGTCCAGCCGGCTCGTCCGCCGTGTACGCCATCCTACCTGGGGTCCGTCACACCTCACGCGAAGTCCGCAGTCTCCAGCTCGAAGGCGAACGGCTCGGGGAGGGCGACAGGTTTCCCGAAGGGAAGGGTGCAGGACTGGCGGTAGTCACCCTTTTCCGGGTCGCTGAAGAGGGTCAGCGAAGTCTTGTCGCGGTCGATGAGGAGGTACAGAGGAATGCTCCCCTGGGCGTAGCAACGTCGCTTGGCCTCGCGATCGCGCTCCGGTTTGGACGAAGTGACCTCAACCGCCAGTGCGACACCCTCACAGGGCATCCAGGACTCCGCGCCGCGGAACAACCGACGTTCCCTCGGCGCGAAGGTGCCGTCGGGGATGAGGTGGTTCCTCGGGCACACGCCACCGCTGGGGAGCTTCAGGCCCTTATTCCCGGAGAACTGCATGTCAGTCCGAGACCGCCTGTACACCTGGCTCACGATGAGTTCGATGTAGTCCTCATGATCACCGTCCGGCGGCGGCGTCACGACAATCTCCCCCTCGATCAGCTCTGCCCGGAAGCCCTCTGGCGTATCCAGCGCCAGGAAGCCCTCCAACAGGACGTCCGCCTGCGTGAGCGGCTCATGCGCCACGGCAGTCATGTCGTCACGCCCCTTCCTCGGTCGCTCGCCAGACTGGGACATCACGTGATCCACCGTCCGTGAGATGGGAGTTCTTCCTTCGATCGTGGCACACGATCACGCGGAGTTGTCGGAGTTCTCCGCCCCGAAAGCCGCGGCACCCGTAGCCCACGCCTTGTCGAGGTCCGCGTCCGGCGGGAAGCGGCCGGTCAGTTCGAGGATCACCATGCCGTGTGCGAAGGCCCAGGCCGCCCGGGCCACATGTTCGTCGCCGCCCACCGCCCGGAACAGGGGTGCTGCCGCGCGGTCCTCCAGGCCCGGCGGGATCGCGTCGCGCTCCAGGGGGCGGTCGGTGGCCAGGCGGTAGAGGTGGGGGTGGGCCAGTGCGTACGTACGGTACGCGGCGGCCAGGACCGCGAAGGAGCCCGGGGTGCGGGCCTCGGCCGCCTCCAGGGCTTCCGCTGTTTCGAGCAGGGACTCGGCCTTGAGCGCCGCCTCCACCGCCTGTTTGTCCGGGAAGTGCTTGTAGAGGGAGGGGGCTCGCATGCCCACCGCTTCCGCGATCCGGCGCATGGTCAGGGCCTCCGGGCCCTCCGACTCCAGGAGGGCGCGGGCCGCCGCGGTGATCTGCTGGGCGCGGGGCGGGGTGGTGGGGTCAGGCACGCTGGAAGCCTTCCTTGGAGCGCAGGCCGTAGCCGAGGGCGCGATCGTACGAGATGTGGGCCGTCCAGCCGCACAGGGCCGCGAAGATCGGGGCCCAGGTGATGGGCGTGTACGTGTAGACCGCCATGAGGGCGATGGGGACCAGCGCGCGGTGGGCCGCGTTGTAGAACGGGACGGCGCGCGGGGCGAGTTGGCCGTGGGAGAGGCGTGAGGAGTCCGCGGCGCCGATCAGCATCGTCAGATCCGGGGCGATGAAGAAGGCCAGCGCGAAGAGGCCGGCGATCCAGCCGTGGTTGACCGCTTCCAGGACGGCGAAGGCCGACCAGAAGAGTGCGTTCACCAGCCAGGCGCTGCGGCGGGTCATGGTGAGGACAGTTGTGGTGGTGGTGGTTGTGGTGGCCGTTGTCGTCGTTGCGGTCCTCATGGTGTGCCCCTTCCAGTGATGGCTAACGCCGTTAGCCACGAGTGTGCAGCTAACGGCGTTAGCCTGTCAAGGGGTCACCTTCTATGCCGGGGCGAACTGCACTTTCGCCGTGCCCGGGTCCGCCTGTGTGAGCCGTACCCGCACCCGCTCGCCCAGCGGGAGCTTCCCCGTGCCGCCCTCGATGCGCGCCACCACCGCAGGGTCCTCCAGGTGGACGGTGCCGGTGGACGGCTCCTGCTCCTTCACGTCCACCACGTACGCGTCGAACGTCTCCCCCACCCGGTCCTTGAGCAGCGCCGCCTCCACGATGTCCACGCACTCGCGCTCCACGGAGTTGGCGCGGCGCGTGCCGTCCGCCATCTCCTGGGAGAGCGCGGGGAGCGCCGCCGTCACCCACTCCGGGGGCTGGTCCCCCGCCACCGCCGCCACGCACAGCTCGCCCGCGTAGCGGTCGACCAGGCGGCGGAGCGGTGCGGTGCAGTGTGCGTACGGGGCCGCCACCGCCGCGTGCGTGGCCGGGTCCGGGCGCTCGCCGTTCGTGAACGCCGTGTAGCCCGCACCCCTGAGGAGAGCGGTGCAGTCCTGGAGGAACGCCGCGTGGCGGGGGTCCTCGGGGTTCAGGGTGCGGATCAGCTGGGAGTACGAGACGTGGTGCGGCCAGTCGATACGCAGCGCCTTCGCCGACCGGCGCAGGCGCGAGACCGCTCCGTCGGGGGCCGTGGGGAGCGTACGCAGGATGCCGGTGCCGGCCGCGAGCATCAGGTCGGCCGCCGCCATCCCCGTGAGGAGGGAGATCTGGGCGTTCCAGCCGTCGGCCGGGAGCGGGGTCCGGTAGGCGAGGCCGTAGGTGTTGTCCCGTTCGGTGATCTCCTGCTCGGGGACGTTGAGGGAAATGCCGCCCCTCTCCACCTCCTGCGCCTCGCGGAGACGGCCGATGTCGGCGAGGAGCGCCACGGGAGTCTCCGCCGTGCCGGCGTCGATCCGGTGCTGGACCGTCTCGTAGTCGAGCTTCGCCCGGCTGCGTACGAGAGCCCGCTCCACGTGGGTGGCGGTGGTGCGGCCGTCCACGTCCAGGTCGATCTGCCAGAGCAGCGCAGGGGCCGTCTGGTCCGGGAGCAGGCTCGCCGCGCCCTCGGAGAGGAGCGGCGGGTGCAGGGGGATCCTTGCGTCCGGGAAGTAGAGCGTCGTCACGCGGCGGTGCGCCTCGGCGTCGATCGCGCCGCCCGGCGTGACGAAGGCGGCCACGTCGGCGATCGCGTAGTGGACGCGGAAACCGGTCGGCGTGCGGGCCAGGTGCATCGCCTGGTCCAGGTCGCGGGAGGTCGGCGGATCGACCGTGAAGAAGGGGATGTCCGTCGCGTCGCGGGCGGGGAGGCGCGGGGACTTGGCCGCCTGCTCGGCCTCGGCGAGCACCTCGGGCGGGAAGTCGTCCGGGAGCTCCAGTTTCGTACGCATCGCGCGCAGGGCGGCCCGCAGCGGGGCTTCGGCTTCGCCGGTCATGTGCATGTGGCGGCTGGGCATGAGGCGAGCGTATTGCGGGTGGGAGCGCACGGCACCTTTACGCTGGCGGCGGTTGTTGTCGTACGTACGCACATGAAGGAGACATGCCTTGCTGGTGCTCTTGCCGCCCTCGGAGGGTAAGGCCGCGAGTGGGTCCGGTGCGCCCCTGAAGCTGGAGTCGCTGTCGCTGCCGGGGCTGACCGAGGCGCGGGCCGCCGTGGTGGACGAGCTGGTCGAGCTGTGCGCGGCCGACGAGGAGAAGGCCCGGGAGGTTCTCGGGCTGAGCGAGGGGCTGCGGGGCGAGGTCGCCAAGAACGTGGAGCTGCGGACCGCGGGGGCGCGGCCCGCGGGGCAGATCTACACGGGCGTGTTGTACGACGCGCTGGATCTCGCGACGCTGGACGCGGCGGCCAAGCGGCGGGCCGGGAAGGCGCTGCTGATCTCGTCGGGGCTGTGGGGCGCGGTGCGCGTCGGGGACCGGATTCCCTCCTACCGGTGCTCGGCCGGCGTGAAGCTGCCGGGGCTCGGGGCGCTGGGGGCTTTCTGGCGCGGGCCGATGGGTGACGTCATGCCGGAGGTCGCGGGGAGCGGGCTGGTGCTCGATCTGCGGTCCGGTGCCTATGCGGCGGCCTGGAAGCCGAAGGGGGAGGTGGCTGAGCAGACCGCTTCGGTGCGGGTGCTGCACGCACCCACCCGGAAGGTGGTCAGCCACTTCAACAAGGCCACGAAGGGGCGGATCGTCAGGGATCTGCTGATGGCGGGAGTCTCGCCGGGCGGGCCCGGGGAGCTGGTGGAGGTGTTGCGGGGACTGGGTTACGTGGTGGAGGCCACCGCTCCGGTCAAGGGCGGGCAGGCCTGGTCGCTGGACGTGCTGGTGGACGAGATCCACTAGGCGACACCGCTCGTCGTTGCACAGGGCGCAACGGGCGTTGCGTATGTCGTGGGATGGCAGGCAGGATGTGCCCATGACTTCCGTGCTGGACCTTGCGCCCGTTGTTCCTGTTGTCGTGATCGACAACGCTGCCGATGCCGTGCCGCTCGCACGCGCGCTCGTCGCCGGCGGGCTGCCCGCGATCGAGGTCACGCTGCGGACGGACGCTGCCCTGGACGCGATCCGCGCCATCGCTGACGAGGTGCCGGACGCCGTGGTGGGGGCCGGGACGGTCATATCCGCTGCGCGAGTTGAGGCTGCGGTCGGCGCCGGGGCACGGTTTCTGGTGAGCCCGGGGTGGACGGATGCGCTGCTCGGTGCGATGCAGGCTTCGGGGGTGCCGTTCCTGCCGGGGGTCTCGACCACTTCGGAGGTCGTCGCGCTCCTGGAGCGGGGCGTGACCGAGATGAAGTTCTTCCCGGCGGAGGCCGCGGGCGGGGTGCCGTATCTGAAGTCGCTGGGCGGGCCGCTGCCGCAGGCGCGGTTCTGTCCTACGGGGGGTATCGGGCTGGCGTCCGCGCCTTCTTATCTGGCGCTGGCCAATGTGGGGTGTGTGGGCGGGACCTGGATGCTGCCTGCCGATGCGATCGCTTCGCGGGACTGGGCGCGGGTGGAGGTACTGGCCCGGGAGGCGGCGGGGCTCATCTCAAGCCCGTCCGGCGATTGAGGACAAGCGGCCTTCGGCCGCTTACGGGGGCTCCGCCCCCGGAC
>NZ_JAFLRJ010000222.1 GCF_017315755.1 Streptomyces beijiangensis | reverse complement strand
CGGCAACGCCAACCTCTTCCCGGTCGTGGGCGCGCTGGAACTCAAGTACGGCAAGAAGGTCATCCCCGAGGGCGCGCTCGCCGAGATGACCCGCATCTCCCACGCCATCGCCGAGGTCGTCAACCTCACGCCCTCCACGCACCAGCCGTACGTAGGAGTCTCGGCCTTCGCGCACAAGGCGGGCCTGCACGCCTCCGCGATCAAGGTCGACCCGGACCTCTACCAGCACATGGACCCGGCCCTGGTCGGCAACCACATGCGGATGCTGGTCTCCGACATGGCGGGCCGCGCCTCCATCGAGCTCAAGGCCAAGGAGCTCGGCGTCGAGCTGGGCGGCGACCGCGAGCTGGTCGGCCGGGTCGTCGCGAGCGTCAAGGAGCGCGAACTCCGCGGCTACACCTACGAAGCCGCCGATGCCTCCTTCGAGCTCCTCCTCCGCAAGGAGGTCGAGGGCCGCGCCCTCAGCTACTTCCGCATCGAGTCCTGGCGGGCGATCGTCGAGGACCGCCCCGACGGCACGCACGCCAACGAGGCGACGGTGAAGCTCTGGGCCAAGGGCGAGCGCATCGTCGCGACGGCAGAGGGAAACGGCCCGGTCAACGCACTGGACCGGGCCCTGCGCGTGGGCCTGGAGCGGATCTACCCCGAACTCGCCCAACTGGAGCTGACGGACTACAAGGTCCGCATCCTGGAGGGCAAGTACGGCACGGACTCCACCACCCGCGTACTGATCACGACGAGCGACGGCCGTGGCGAGTGGTCGACGGTGGGCGTGGCCGAGAACGTGATCGCGGCCTCCTGGCAGTCCCTGGAGGACGCGTACACGTACGGCCTGCTGCGCGCCGGGGTCGCACCGGCGGAGTAGATCCTGGCCCGGTCGGGTCAGATGCTCAGCCAGACCGCGGTGTCCGTGGGGACTTCGCGGTCCGGCAGGGGGCCGCTCGCCAGCAGGACCGTTGCGCCTTCGGGCAGGCCGACGGGTGTTCCGCCCAGGTTGACCAGGCAGCGGAAGCCACCTGCCCGGTCGAAGCAGATCGTGTCGGGGCCCGCGTCCGTCCAGGTCAGAGCCTCCGGGAGGTCCTGGAGGCGGGTGCGGCGCAGTTGCAGGGCCGTGCGGTACAGGGTGAGGAACGAGCCCGGGTCGGCGAGTTGGGTCTCGGCTGTCAGCGTCGCCCAGTCCTGCGGTTGCGGGAGCCACGGCGGCGCCGAGTCTGCCGGCGAGAAGCCCAGTGACGGGGTCGACGGGCTCCAGGGGAGCGGGATGCGGCAGCCGTCGCGGCCCGGGTCCTTGCCCTGGGAGCGTACGAAGGTGGGGTCCTGGCGCAGGGCGTCAGGGAGGTCCTGGACCTCGGGGAGGCCCAGTTCGTCTCCCTGGTAGATGTAGACCCCGCCGGGCAGGGCGAGGGTGAGCAGGGCTGCTGCGCGCGCTCTTCGGCGGCCCAGCGCGAGATCGCTCGGGTCCGACAGGCGCTTGTCGCCCATGTCGAAGGACGTGTCCTCGCGGCCGTACCGCGTGACGTGGCGGATCGTGTCGTGGTTGGAGAGGACCCAGGTCGGCGGGGCGCCCACCGGGGCGTGCGCCGCGAATGTGCCGTCGATGACCGTACGGAACGCGCTCGCGTCCCAGGGGCAGCACAGGAACTCGAAGTTGAACGCCGAGTGCAGTTCGTCCGGGCGCAGATAGCGGGCGAACTGTTCGGCGTCGGGCAGCCAGACCTCGCCCACGAACGTGCGGTCGCCCTCGTACGAGTCGAGGATCTTGCGCCAGGAGCGGTAGATGTCGTGGACCGCGTCGCAGTCCTGGTACGGAAGGTCCGTGATGTCCGGCGATGGACCCACGTCCGGCAGGCCCGGCTTCTTCGCCAGACCGTGCGCCACGTCGATCCGGAATCCGTCCACGCCCCGCCGCAGCCAGAAGTGCAGGATGTCCTCGAACTCCGCCCGCACTTCCGGGTGTTCCCAGTTCAGGTCGGGCTGTTCGGGCGCGAACAGGTGCAGATACCAGTCGCCGTCCGGCAGGCGCGTCCAGGCGCTCCCGCCGAAGTACGACTGCCAGTCGTTGGGCGGCACCTCCCCGCCGGACACGAACCAGAAGCGCTCGCGCGCCTCGGAGCCGGGTCCGGCGGCGAGCGCCTCCTGGAACCATATGTGCTGGTCGGAGCAGTGGTTGGGCACCAGGTCGGTGATCACGCGGAGGCCGTGGTCATGCGCCTCCGCGATCAGCTCCTCCGCCTCGGCGAGCGTGCCGAACCGCGGATCGATGTCGCGGTAGTCCGCCACGTCGTATCCGCCGTCGGCCAGCGGTGAGGTGTTCCAGGGGGTGAACCACAGGGCGTCCACGCCGAGTTCGCGCAGGTACGGAAGCCGGTCGCGGACGCCCGCGAGGTCGCCCGTGCCGTCGCCGTTGGCATCGGCGAAGCTGCGTACGTAGATCTGGTAGATCGCGGCGTGCCGCCACCAGTGGGTCACGAGGACTCCTTGCTCATAGTGCTGGGTGTGCTGGAAGTGCCGGGTGCCGGGCTACCAGCCGCTGTTGCCCGTTCCGCGGGTGACCGCGAAGCCGCCCGCGAGGCTCAGACCGCCGGCCGGTGCACCGGTGACCGTCACGCCGGAGAAGGTTCCGGAGCCCGCGGAGTTGATCTCGATGCCGTACGAGCCGGTCGTCGCGATCTTGGTGTTCTTCACCGTGAGGCTGCTGACCGTCTTCTGCCAGGTGATCAGCAGGCCGCTGTAGGTGCTGTCGAGGATGTCGTTGTCCTGGACGAGGACCGGCGCCGTGATGTCGGACGAGTCGGCGTAGATCCACAGCGCACCGAGCTTGCTGGCCCAGTTGGGCTCGTAACCGCCCGTGCGCGAGAGGGTGTTGCGCTGGACGGACGTCGTGCCCGAGAAGGGGACTGGTGCGAAGCGGCTGCTGATCGCGATGCCGGACGCCCCGGTGACGGTGTCCGCGACGACGTTGTCCTCGATCCGGTTGCCGTTGCCGCCGTAGATCGCGGCGGCGTTGGCGAGCAGCGGCGACTGGACGGTGTTGAAGCGGAACGCGCTGTTGGTCACCGCCTGGCCCTCGGAGAACATCGCGAGACCGTCGTCACCGGTGTTCCGGACGCTGGTGTTCCAGAGCTCGGTGTCGGTGGTGCCCTTGTGCAGGTTGACGCCGTCGGCGAAGGTGTCGCGGATCCGCAGACCGCTCACGTACAGGCCCTTGGTGGGTGCGTCGATCCACAGTCCGACCTTGGTGTGCTCGATCCAGACGTCCTGGACCGTCGAGCCGCTGCCGAAGTCGCCCTCGATCGCGGTGTCGAAGTTGGCGTCGTCGCGGTACGAGACGTCCCCTGCGATCGCCAGGTCCTGGATCGTGCTGGTGCCGCCCTGCCCGAAGAGCCCGCCCTTGCCGTTGCTTCCGCGCAGGATGGTGGACCATGCGCCCGCACCGCGGAAGGCGATGCCGGTGAGGTTGATGTGACCGGAGATGTTGTACGTACCGGCAGGCAGCCAGAGTCCCTTGCCCTGCGACTTCGCCGTGGAGACGGCCGAGTTGAGGGAGGACGTGTCGTCGCCGCCGTCACCGGGCGTGACGCCGAGCGAGGTCGCGGAGACGAAGCCCGAGGCGGGCATGGCCTGGTCGGCCGCGACCGTCTCGGTCTCGACGAGGTCGACGGTGTACGAGGCCGCGCTGTCGTCGGCGTCCTTCTGGAACTTCAGGACGGTCCCCGCGGGCAGGGTCGAGCCCAGCTTGACGTGCGTCTCGTCGAAGAAGTGGTGGGGCGAGCCCTGGGACGGGGTGTTGGTGTAGGGGTAAGTCCCGTACACCCAGCTGTACTTGGAGCTCAGATCGAGATTGCGCAGCTGGCTGCCGCCGGAGTAGAGGCTGAGCGTCGCGGCGCTCCCGGTGCCGGCCGCGTTGTCCGGGATCGAGTAGCGCAGGGTGAGGGCGTTGGCGGGCTTGGTGAGCGTGAACTGGACGTATTCACCCGTCGCGTCGAGGACGACGGCCTTGCGGCCCGAGGCCTCGGCCGCCACCGACAGATACGTGCGGTCGGGGCCGGTGACGGACGCGTTGGTGGAGCCGCTTTCCGCCTCGTACGCCGTGTACGGGACGGTCGCCCCGCGTGCGGTGTTCGGCGTCGACCCGGTGACCGTGATGCCGTCCAGGAACAGGTTGCCGTTGTCGCCGGACTCCGTGCGCAGGGTCAGGGTGCTGAGTCCGGCGCGCAGCGGGACGTCGGTGGTCGCCGTCGACCAGGCGCCCGAGGTGCCGGGCAGAGAGAGCGTACGGACCTTGCCGCCATTGGCGGTCAGGGTGATTCCGGCGGCCGACGCGTCCGGGGTGCGGTAGCGCACGACGAGCGGGTACGTCGCTGCGGACGGGGCGCTCACCGAGAAGACGGCGCGCGCTCCCGCGGTGGTGAACCCGGCGAGATAGCCGCTGCCCTCGTAGCCCGCGGTCGTGGTGGCGCGGGAGGCCCCGCCGGAGAAGTACGCGTCCTCGGCCTGGTGGGTGAGGGTGGTCGGGCCCGTCGTCGAGGGGGTCGTGGGCGTGAGGTTGTCCAGGTTGACGTTGCCGCTGTCGGCGGTCGTGAAGGTCAGGGCGACGGTGTTGGCGCCCTTCGCGTAGGTGACGGGCTCGTCGTGGCCGGCCCAGGTGTCCCAGTTCGCGGTCGGCGCCAGGCTGATCTGGCGGACCTTGGTCCCGTTCACGTACAGGCTGAGCGTCATGGTCGCGGTGGTGCCGTTCGCGTACCGCACGCTGACCGAACCGGCCCCGGCCGCGGCCGAGTTGACCGCGAACACGGTCGATGCGTTGCCCTTGTTGCCGTCGGTGTAGCCGCCGACGAAGCCCGTGCCGGTGTAGCCGGGGTGCTCGGTGGAGACGGTGGCGCCGCCCGAGAGCTGGGCCGCTTCGGCTTCGAGGGTGGCCGCGGCGGCGCGCGCCGAGGTCTGTCCGTACGAGAAGGTGCAGAGGAGGGCGAGGAGGAGTGGCAGGAGGAGTGCGAGACGTCTTTTGGGGCGTGCAGGAGACACGACGGTGTGTCCTTCCGATGGGGGGAAAGTCAAGGTGAGGGGAGAGAAGTGGCAGGTCAGCCCTTGAGGCTGCCTGCCGTGAGGCCCGCGATGATGTGCCGCTGGAAGACCAGGAAGAGGACGAGCAGCGGGATGCTCGCCATGACCATTCCTGCCAGGAGCTGGTTGGCCGGCATGTCCTCGGACAGTGCGTTCAGGGCCACGGTGATGGGCCGCCTCGTCGGGTCGGGCAGGACGAGCATCGGCCAGAGGAAGTCCTTCCAGACCCCCACGATCGCGAAGATCGACACCACGGCGAGCACCGGGCGCGACAGCGGGAGCACCACCGAGACGAGGACGCGGAGCGTGCCCGCGCCGTCGATCCGTGCGGAGTCGAGGAGTTCGGTGGGAATCTGGTCGAAGAACCGCTTGAGGATGAAGATGTTGAACGCGTTGGCGGCGGCGGGCAGCCAGATCGCCCACGGGGTGTTGATCAGGTTGAGGTGGACGAGCGGCACGTCCACGACGGTCAGATACGTCGGCACCAGGAGCGCAGAGACCGGCAGCATCAGGGTCGCCAGCATCATTCCGAGGACGACATTGCCCAGTACGGGACGGAGCTTGGACAGCGCGTACGCCGCCGAGATGTCCACGATCAGCTGGAAGAAGAGCGCGCCGAAGGCCAGGACCAGCGTATTGAGGAAGTAGTGGCCGAGCCCGACGCTCGACCAGGCCTCCGAATAGCTCTCCGGGTGGAGGGACTTGGGCAGCAGGGACGGGTTCGGGTCGGCGAGCTCGCCCGAGGACTTCAGAGCTCCGGATGCCATCCAGTACAGCGGGAAGACGAACGTGACCGTGAATCCGAGCAGCGTGGAGCCGAGCACGAAGCGGTAGAGGAACCGGCCGGTGCGGCGGGTCATTTCGGTGGGCGCGATGAGCGTGCGCTCGGAGGAGGATGCGGCAGCCATGGGGTCGGTTCCTCTCAGCCCTTGGTCCGGGTCAGGCGCAGATAGACGACGGAGAAGAGGCCGAGCACCACAAAGAGCAGGGTGCTCATGGCGCTGGCCAGGCCGAAGTCGTTGTAGACGAAGGCGTAGCGGTAGAGCAGCAGCAGGACCGTGACGGTCGCGTCGTCGGGGCCGCCGCCGGTGAGCACGAACGGCTCGACGAAGACCTGCATCGTCCCGATGACCTGGAGCAGCAGCGTGATCATCAGGATGAAGCGCATCTGCGGGAGGGTGACGTGCCACAGCCGCCGGCGTACGGAGGCGCCGTCGAGCTCCGCGGCCTCGTACAGCTCACCGGGAATCCCGCCGAGCGCGGCCAGATAGATGAGCGTGGTGGTGCCCATGTTGGCCCAGGTGGAGACGAGGACCAGCGAGACCATGGCCAGGTTCTCCGACTCCAGCCACTGCTGGGCGGGGAGATGGAAGACCTCCAGCGCGTTGTTGAAGAGGCCGGGGCCCGGGTCGTAGAACCAGCGCCAGAGCAGCATGGTGACGATCGGCGGCAGCATCACCGGCAGATAGACGGTCATCCTCAAGTACGCGCGGCCGTGCCGGAGTTCATTGAGCACCACGGCGGTGAGGAAGGGTGCGGCGAAGCCGAAGACCAGGGCGAGCAGGGTGAAGTAGCCGGTGTTGCGCCACGCCGTGAGGAAGAGCGGGTCGTCGAAGAGCCGGCGGAAGTTGTCCAGGCCCACCCAGCGGGCCGGCTCGGCGAAGGTGACCTGCTGGAAGCCGAGCAGCACACCGCGCACGATCGGGTACCAGGAGAACGCCGCGAAGCAGACGATGCCCGCGAGGAGGAAGAGATACGCGACGAGGTTCTCGCGCAGGCGGCGCGCGAGGCGGCCCGGCGCGGCGGGCACGGTTTTCGCCGGGGTGTCCGAGGTGGTCAACACCGGGGCAGGGCTGAGGTCTTGAGCCGTCATGAGGGTGTGCTTCCTGCTGTGGGGTGATGAGCCGGGGGCGGCGGAGCGGGGCAGGCCGGTGCCGCCCCCGGCCGGTCTCTCAGGTCACTTCACCGTGGCGAGCACGGCGTCGACCTTCTTCGACGCGTCCGCGAGGAGCTTGTCGATGTCCGCGTCCTTCTTCGTGAGGACGGACTGCATGACGCCGTCGAGGATCGTGTAGATCTGCTGGGCGTTCGGCGGCTCGACCTTCGTCTGCACCTGGGAGTTGCGGTCGATGAACGGCTTGTAGTTGCCGACCGGGGTATTGGCGTACTGGGCGCGGATCTCGTCGATCTTCGCCTGCGTCGCGCCCGCGAACAGCCGGGGCTGCGGCAGCCCGATGGGCACACCGTCGGCCTTGGCGCGCTTGCTGTCGACCGCGTCGCGCTCGGGGGAGCGCAGGTACTTCCACTGGACCCAGGTCAGACCGGCCCTGATCTTCTCGGGCGAGGCCTTGGGGTTGAACATGAAGCCGTCGCCGCCGCCGAGGGTCGCGGTGCCGGGCAGCGCGGTCAGGCCGTAGTCGTCGTACTTGCGCTCGAACTGCTTGACGATGGTGGGGATGTTGTCGGGACCCGCCATGTACATCCCGAGCTTGCCGGCGCCCATCATCTTCTGGACGTCGGCTATTTCCAGGAGCTGGCGGGTGCCCATGCTGTTGTCGGTCCACCGCATTTCATGCAGCATCTGCAGGGTTTTGTGTCCGGCGTCGCTGTTGAACGCGGCCTTCCACTTGGTGCCGTCCTGGGTGGCGACGTCACCGCCCATGGAGTAGATCCATGAGGTGAGGTGCCAGCCGCCCTGGTTGTTCTTGCTGTAGTCGGCGTAGCCGACGGTGCCGTCGCCGAGAGCGCTGATCTTCTTGGCTGCCGTACGGACCTCGTCCCAGGTGGCCGGCGGCTTGTCGGGGTCGAGCCCGGCCTTGGTGAACAGGGCCCGGTTGTAGACGAGTCCGAGTGAGTAGTTGCCGGTCGGCAGCCCGTAGACCTTGCCGTCGGCGCCGGTGAAGACCTTCTGCAGCGAGGGGTCGATGTCCTTCGCGTACGGGACGTCCTTGATGTACTTGCTGATGTCGGCGGCCTGGTGGCGCTGGATCAGGCCCGCCGGGTCGGTGAAGTAGACGTAGTACACGTCCTCCAGCTGGCCGCCCGCCAGCTTCGCCGTGAAGGTCTTGGGGTCCATCAGGCCCTCACGGGCATCGATCTTGATCTTCGGGTGGCTCTTCTCGAAGGCGGCGACGTCCTCCTCGAAGTTCTTCCGGTCGACGGTCTGCGTCTTGGGCGGCAGCCCGTTCACGGAGACCGTCACCACACCGTTCTTGTCCACCCCGGACGTGGTGGACGCACCGCCGCATGCGGTGAGGCCGAGAGCGAGGGCTCCGGTGACGAACGAGCCGAGAACCTGACGTCTGCTGAAGCCGTGCATGCCATCCATGCGGACCGTGCCTTCCTGGGATCGGCGGCGGGGCCGACGGACCCCGAGCGCTTGAACTGCGCTGAAGGTAGAAGCGCGTTACGCAAGAAGTCAATAAGTCTGCGCAAAAAATCAACCGACGATGTGCCGGGTCGTCGAACTGCGGACGATCAGCTCCGTGTCGAACATCATCAGGTCGTTTGCGACCGCGTGGCCGTTGATCTGCTCGGCGAGCGAGGCGACGACCGCCGTGGCCATCGCCTGGATCGGCTGCCGTGCGGTCGTCAGCGGAGGGTCTGTGGCCACCATGAACGGCGAATCGTCGAAGCCGACCACCGAGAGATCCGCAGGCACCCGCAGTCCCTGCCGGCGCGCGCCCCGGACCACTCCGAGCGCCAGCGCATCGCTCGCGCAAACGACCGCGGTCACGCCTTCGGCGAGCAGCCGGGGCAGGGCGGTGGCGCCCCCCTCCATGGTGAACAGCGCATGCGCGACCATCCGGCGCCAGTCGTCGGGGGCGATCCCGCGGCGGCTGCAGAAGGCCGCGTAACCTGCGAGTTTGCGCGCCGATGGCACATGGCCGAAGGGTCCGAGCACCATGCCGATCCGCTCGTGCCCCAGTGCGGAGAGGTGGTTGAGCGCCTGCTCGGCGGAGTGGGCGTCGTCGACCCGCACCTGGGGCACCCCCTGGTTCTCGTCCGCCGCGTTGAGGAGGACCATCGGCACCTTGCGCTCCCGCAGGACGCGCCCGTGCTCGGGTCCCGCGTCGGCGTAGCTGGCGCCGACGAAGACGATGCCCCCGATGTTCTGGTCGAGGAGCATCTCGATGTAGTGCGCCTCGGAGACCCCGTCGGCGGTCCTGGTGCACAGGACGGGTATCAGCCCGCGCTTGTTGAGCAGCCCGCACAGGGCCTCGGCGAAGGCGGAGAAGATGGGATTCTGCAGGTCAGGCACGACCAGCCCGATGAGGGCCGCCCGCTCTCGGCGGAAGGGGCGGGGGCGCTGGATCCCGCAGACGTCCAGGGCGCTCAGCACCGCGTCCCGGGTCGAACTCGCCACGTCGGGACTCTCGTTGAGGACGCGGCTCACCGTCGCCTCGCTGACACCCGCGTACTCGGCCACTTGCAGCAGTCGTCGTTTCGTCACGGGCTCACTCTACAAAGCCCTACGCAAAAACAGAGATCAGTTACGCAAGAATCTGACTTTTCTTTGTCAGGGCAGACGCCGGCGGCCCGTGCGCTCCATATCGGGGAGGAGGAGCGCACGGGCCGCCGGTCTACTGCGGGGGGTGGGTTACTGGAGATGCCACTTCTGGTTGGTGGCGCCCGTGCAGGTCCAGATCTGGGCCCGGGCGCCGTTCGCCGACGAGTTGTCCGTGACATCGAGGCACTTGCTCGCCGCCGTGTTCACCACGTCGCCGGTCGTGGAGTTGTACGTCCACTGTTGGGCGCCGCTGCCGTTGCAGTCGTACAGCTGGACCTTTGCTCCGTTCGCCGTCGACGCCGAGGTGACGTCCAGGCACTTGCCCAGCGCCCTGACCGTCGAGTCCGTACCGACGGTCCACTGCTGGGCGGTGCTGCCGTTGCAGTCGTACAGCTGGACCGCGGTGCCGTTGGCCGAAGAGCCGCTCGCCACGTCCAGGCACTTGCCGCCCAGGCCGGTGAGGGCGCCCGTCGTGCCCGAGCCGCCGCCCGTGCCCTGGGTGCCCGCCCAGGTGAAGGTGGCCGAGGTCTTGCCGGGGAGGGAGTAAGTGACGTGCTGACCGCCCCAGTTGATGGTCACGGTCTTGGCCGCGGAGGCGTCGTTGTACGCGATGAGCGCCTTGGAGCCGTCCGTGTTGCGCCATGCCACGTTCGGCACCGAGGTGCTGGCCGTGGAGGAGACGCGACTCGCCCCCGGGCGGACGAACTTCGTGAGGTGGCCCATCGTGTAGTACTCGACGGTGTAGTCCACCGTCCCGCTCGCGCCGTCACCGTTGTGGACGGTGATCAGGCCCGTGCAGGTGCCGCAGCCGCCGTTGTGCGGGCCCATGTTCTGGTCCACGGCCAGGGACCACTTCGTCACCGACTTCGCCCAGTTACGGGTGTAGTCGATGATGTTGTTCATGTCCTCGCGCTGCTGGTTGGCGATCCAGGTGCCGCCCGAGTGCTCGGTGCCGAAGGCGTCCAGACCGGGGTACTGGTTGTGGACCGTCGTCTGCTTGGCGATGTCGCCGCCGTAGCCGTGCCAGGCGATCCCGCCGAAGTTCGGGTGGGAGCGGACCGCCGCGTCGTCGACCGTGGGGGCCGCGTAGGAGTCGTACATGTCCCAGTTCCAGTCCAGCGCGAGGGCCTTCGTGGAGAGGCCCGCCGCCTGGAGCTTCGGGAGGAGGTTGGACTTGGTGAAGTACGCCAGGCCTGAGCCGTTCCAGCTCATCGACGGGTAGCCGCCGCAGCACGTCGGCTCGTTCTGGGCGGAGACGTAGTCGATCGGAATGCCCTGGTCGCGGTAGGCCTGGAGGTACTTCACGAAGTAGTCCGCGTAGGTGCCGTAGTTCTCCGCCTTCAGCCAGCCGCCGTTGAGCGAGCCGCTGTCCTTCATCCACGCCGGGGCCGTCCACGGGGAGGCCATCGTCGTCAGTGCGGGGTTGATCTGCTTGGCCTGTTTGGTGAGCGGGAGCACGTCCGCCAGGTCGTGTGCGATCGAGAAGTTCGCGAGCGCCGGGTCGCTCTGGCCTGCCGCCACGTCGTCGTACGTGTAGCCGAAGCGGGCCAGGTCGGACGCGCCCATCGGGTTGCGGATGAACGACAGCCCGATGCCGTTCGTGGGGGAGAAGAGCTTCTGCATCGTGGCGTCGCGGGTCGCCTGGGAGAGCGCGCCGCTGCTCTTCATCAGCCAGGCCGCCGTGTCCGTGAAGGACGCGCCGCCACCGGTGAAGGTCTGGTAGCGGGTGTTCTCGTCGACCGTGATGTTCTCGCCGCTGCCGCCGGTGCCCGACTGGAAGGCGACGGGGGTCTGCTGCTGGAGGCCCCGGGTGACATGGCGGCCGCCGGCGTCGTCCGTCGTCGTCAGCCAGATGTTCACCGGTTCGTTCGCGGCCGATGCGCTGCTCGTGGAGAGGGCGGTGAGGCCGGCGGTCGCCAGCGCTCCGGCCAGCAGGATCCGGGTCAGCCGCCCGGCCGGTCTTGCTCTGCTCATGACATTTGCTCCTCTGGCAGAGGTGGGGGAGGTGCCAAGGAATGGGGCTGAGGCGTGAGTGAACTGCCCTTGAGGGCGGCCGTCAAGGGATGGCACACGTTCAAGAAGTGAAGGGATAACTCCACTGGCCTGCACGGAATTTGGGTCTGGACCAATCTCTACGTGAAGTATTGACGGCACCTTGGGGGTGGGCTTTACTCCTGCCACAACCGCCGGTACCGGTTCCGGAACCGGTACCGGGATGTCCCGTGCACCACCTGTGCACCACCCGTCCGACCTCATCGTGGAGGCCCGATGCGCGTCACCATTGCCGATGTCGCCCGAGAGGCAGGCGTCAGCAAGACCACGGTGTCCCGGGTCATCAACACCAAGGGCGAGGTGGACGGTTCGACCGCGGCCCGCGTTCGGGATGTGATCGCATCGCTGGGTTACGTACCGAGCTCCGGCGCCGTCGGGCTGGCGCGCGGCAACAGCCGTACCGTCGGCATGCTGGTGCCCTCGCTCACCTGGCCCTGGATGGGCGAGGTGCTGCAGGGTGTCGTCGACACCGTCGAGGCCGCCGGGTACGGGCTGCTGCTCTTCACCATCAACCGCGGTGAGGAGTCGGTCCTCCGGTTCACCAGCCAGGTCTCGGCCCGGGCCTTCGACGGACTGCTCGTCGTCGAACCCGAGAACACCCTGGACAAGATCACCGAACTGCACCGCAAGGGGCTGCCGGTCGTCCTCATCGACGATCGTGGCCACCACCCCGAATTCCCCTCCGTCGTGACCACCAATCGCGAGGGAGGCGCGTCGGCCGCCCGTCATCTGCAGGCGGCAGGACGCAGCAAACCCCTGGTCATCACCGGGCCGATGCACTTCGGCTGTACGCGTGAGAGGCTCGGCGGTTTCCGTGACGTACTCCCGCAGGCGCTCGTCGCCGAAGGGGACTTCACCGAAGAGGTCGGCCGGCACGCGATCGAGCAACTGGTCGCCAACGGCGTCGAGTTCGACTCCGTCTTCGCACACAACGACGTCAGCGCGGCAGGCGCGCTGCGGGCGTTGCGTGCGGCCGGCCGCAGCGTCCCGGACGACGTCGCCGTGGTCGGCTTCGACGACATCCCGATGGCCCGGCACACCGAGCCCCCGCTCACCACCGTCCGCCAGCCCGCACGGGGCATGGGCGAGACGGCGGCGCGGATGCTGCTCGGACATCTCGGCGGTACGCCCGCGCCGGACGAACCGGTCGTGCTGCCCACCGAACTGGTCGTCCGCGCCTCGGCGCCGTAACCCGGCCGCACGTTCACCTCGTACGCACCTCTATACGCACCCACCCCGTACGCACCGCATCGCAGCCCCGTCCTGCCCAGCCCTGCCCGAAAACATCCCGCCGCAGCCCCTCCATGGAGTCGCCATGTCCGCATACCCGCAGTCCCGGAGAGTCCGGGCGGTAGCCGCCGCCGCAGTCCTGGTCGCCCTAGCCGCCGGATGCTCCGACGCCAACAGCAAGAACAGCTCCTCCAAGGGCGGGGCCGGCGCCTCCGGCGTCCTGACCCTCGGCAAGCCGGACGGGCCGCAGACCAACAACAGCAACCCGTTCCTCGCGACCTCGGCCGCCGCCACCCTCGGCTACCGCTTCATGGTCTACGAGCCGCTCGCCATGACGAACCGGATCAAGCCGGCCGACAAGGCCAAGCCGTGGCTGGCGACCGACTGGAAGTGGGAGTCCAACTTCACCAAGGTCACCTTCACCCTGGACTCCAGGGCCAAGTGGGCCGACGGCAAGCCGCTCACCGCCGAGGACGTCGCCTTCACCTTCAACCTGCTCAAGACCCACCAGGCGCTCAACGCCGACGGCATCCCCTTCGACGGGATCGCCGTCCAGGGCAAGCAGGTCGTCCTGACCTTCAAGTCCTCGCAGTACGTCAACCAGAACAAGATCATCCAGCAGTACATCGTGCCCAAGCACATCTGGTCCACGATCAAGAACCCGGAGACCTTCCCCAACCGCACCCCCGTCGGCTCCGGCCCGTACCAGATGAAGTCCTTCACCCCGCAGACCACGACCCTGACCGCCACGCCCGCCTACTGGAAGGGTGCGACCAAGGTCAAGGAGCTGCGCTTCACCGCGTACAACGACAACAGCGCGGCGACCACGGCGCTGGCCACCGGCAAGGTCGAGTGGTCGTTCGTCTTCATGCCGAACTACAAGCAGCTCTACATCGCCAAGGACCCCAAGAACCACAAGCTCTGGTTCCCCTCCGGGCTCGGCATCCACGGGCTCTGGTTCAACACCGCTCGCAAGCCCTTCGACAACCCGGCCCTGCGCAAGGCCATGGCGATGGTCGTCGACCGCAACGCCATCTACGTCCAGGCCGAGTCGACCCTCTACCCGGAGATCACCAACCCGACCGGCATCCCGCTGCCCGCCGGTGACTCCTTCCTCGCGCCCGAGTACAAGGGCGCCAGCACCAAGCCCGACGTGGCCGGGGCGAAGAAGGTCCTTACCGACGCCGGGTTCAAGCTGAGCGGCGGAGTGCTGAAGGACCCCAGCGGCAAGGCCGTCTCGCTGACGCTCACCGACCCGGCCGGCTGGAACGACTACATCACCGGGCTCTCGATCATCAAGGACAACATCAAGCAGCTCGGCATAGAGGCGAAGGTCAAGACGCAGACGGCGGACGCCTGGGGCGCGGACGTGGCCAACGGCAACTTCGACGCCACGCTGCACTGGACCAACAGCGGTGCCACGCCGTACGACATGTACCAGAACATCATGGACGGCGCCCTGCTCCAGCCCATCGGCAAGCCTTCCCAGACCGGCAACTTCGGCCGCTTCAACAGCCCCGACGCGACCAAGGCGCTGAAGGACTTCGCCAACGCCACCGAGCAGGCGACGCGCACCACCGCCATGAACAGCCTGCAGAAGATCATGGTCGAGCAGGCGCCGATGATCCCGACGGCCGCGGCCCCCATCGGAGCCGAGTACTCCACCAAGAACTGGGTGGGCTGGCCGACCGAGGCCAACCCCTACGCCCCGCCGCAGCACACCCAGCCCACCGCGCTGGAGATCGTGCTGAATCTCAAGCCCGCCAAGTAAGCGAAGACGGGGACGGACGGACCGGCCATGACCGAGCAACACCAGCAGGACACGATCGTGCTCGAAGCACGCGGAGTCACCAAGCACTTTCCCGTACGCAGGACGGGCCGCGACGTCGTCGCGCGCAGCCGCCGCAGCGTCCACGCCGTCGACGACGTCTGGCTGCAGCTGCGGCGCGGCACCGTCACGGCGCTGGTGGGGGAGTCGGGCTCCGGCAAATCCACCGTCGCCCGGCTGCTCGCCCAGCTGTATCCGCTCACCAAGGGCGAGATACAGCTGGACGGCACCGCGGTGAAGGCAGGCCGCGGCCGGTCCTTCCGTCGTTACGTACGCCAGGTCCAGCTCATCTTCCAGGACCCCTTCGCCTCCCTGAACCCCGTGCACACCGTGCGCTACCACCTCACCCGCGCGCTGAAGATCCACGGCCGGGCGGGAACGGGCGACGCGGAACTGGAGACAAACCTGGCAGCCCTGCTGGAACGGGTCCAACTCACGCCTCCCCAGCGGTTCCTGGACAAGTTCCCGCACGAGCTGTCGGGCGGGCAGCGCCAGCGCGTGGCCATCGCCCGCGCGCTGGGCGCCGACCCGAAGGTGCTCCTCGCCGACGAGCC
>NZ_JAFLRJ010000221.1 GCF_017315755.1 Streptomyces beijiangensis | reverse complement strand
GCATCGGTGCGGCGGAGGCACCGGGCGTCAGCAGCCGCGTACGTCCTTCGTCAGCACCCCCTGCTCCGTCGCGAGCGTGTGGTCGTAGCACGTGCCGGGAGCCCGGAGCCGGTAGTGCTCACCGGTCGTGGCCACCGCCTTCCGGTCCTCGCGGGCGACGTTGAGGGTGAAGGCGGCGTCACCGCTGTAGGTGTCGTCGATACGGGTGGCGCCGATCCGTGCGTGGTCGCCAATGGACATGATCACGCGCAGGCGGTCGGCGCTGTCGATGGTGAAGCGGCCGTCGAGCGTGTAGGTGCGATCGGTGCGGGAGACATGCCCGTTGGTGGTCACGGCCTGGCGGTCGGTCCACTTCCCGGTCTGGTTGTCCACGGTCTCGTCCGGCGTCCACTGGTGGTCGATCGCGGTGGTGAGCGTCCGCTCGACCGTCGTGGTGACCCGGCCGTGGGAGGTGTTGACGTAACCGGTGACCTTCAGGCGGTCCCCGCCGTCGGTCGCCAGGTGTCGCAGGGTGCCATCCGTGAAGGTGTTGTGCACCGCCGGATCCGTCTTCGCGTACGAGGTCAGGGCGCCCGTCACCACCGACTTGTGCGCGTCCTGCCACACCAGGATGTTCGTCGGCGCACTCCACCCGGACTGCCCGGCAGGAACGCCGGCGACCGACACGTCGACCGAGTGCGCCTTGCCGTCGTTGAGCAGACCCGCGTACGGCGTGAGGTCGACCATCAGGGGCCGCACATCGAAGGCGGTGGGCGACGGAATCACCGACCACAGATACGGCGACCCGCCGCCCGTCCACACATTCGGGAAGGGCGAGGCGACGCCGGCGACCTTCCCGTCGACGCTCACCTGCACCTCGCGGTACGGGCCGCTGTCTCCGCCCTGGCAGGAGTACGACGCGTCAGGGGTGGTCGCCGAGTACCAGAACTCCTCGCAGCCGCCGCCCGATCCGGTGGCGTACACCTCGGCGAGGATCCGCTCGGAGTTGCGCGGAGCGGTGAGCGAGGCGCCGAGCGGGATGACCTGGTCGGGGACGGAGGAGGCGGGGCGGGCGGACCCGTGGGCGGCGTAGAAGGTGAGGGTCACCTTGACGTCGAAGATGCCGGTGTAGGTGTCGTTGACAACGTTACCTATGAGCATGCTGACGGGCTGTGCGCTGCTCAGTGTCTTCTCGTACTGGGTGACGTCCTTCTCGACCGACCAGTTGATCCCGTCCTGCGAGGGCTCGGGCGTGGACGTACGGAAGATGTGCACACCCCCGATGTCCAGATACCCGAGCCGGTCGTACTGCCGCCCCTTCACGTTCCCGTCCATCCGCAGGACCACCTTGGACCAGCGGCCGGGGGAGCCGCAGGCGGTGGGCGGGGTGTAAGTGCCGGTGTACGGGGTGAAGTCCTTGAACTGCGCCTCCGCGACCGTGACCGAGCACGACCTGGTGTGCGGCGTGGCGATGGGCGGGGCCGCGGTCACGGGGTCGTGATAGTCGGTGCCGAACACCGGCGGGACGGTGACCGCGGAGGCGGAAGCGGACACCGCGCCCAGCGACAGGCTGAGCGCGGCGAACAGGCCGGTCATCAAGGGTCTCATGCGTCTCATAAGGCGCAGTGAACACGCAGATCCCCGCAGGGCCAAGAGGAGTTGGCCAACTCTTGATCAATCCGCTCCGGTTACGCGCCGCTCTCGCGGAGCATGTCCTCACGCTCGACGAGCTTGACGCGCTCGCGGCCCTGTGGCTCACCCAGCGCGCGCTCCGCGGCGTCCAGCTTGTACCAGCCCTCCCAGGTGGTGAAGCGGACTCCGTGCTCGGCGAGGAAGGAGTCGACGGCCTCGGGAGCCGGGGCGGCCGGGGCCTGGAGGCGGCCTTCCGCATGGTCGGCGAGGAGGTTGGCGACGGTCTCGTTGGCGTCGCCCTTGGTGTGGCCGATCAGGCCGACCGGGCCGCGCCGGATCCACCCCGTCACGTACGACGACGTGACGTGTGCGCCGGACCCGTCGATCACCCGGCCGCCCTCGTCCGGGACGGTGCCCGAGGCGGCGTCCCAGGGGAGCTTCGGCAGTTCGTCGGAGAGGTAACCGACCGCGCGGTAGACCGAACCCAGGTCCCAGTCCTTGAAGACGCCGATGCCTCTGACGTTGCCGGTGCCGTCCAGCTCGGTGCGCTCGGTACGCAGACCGGTGACCCTGCCGTCCTCGCCGAGGATCTCCACCGGGGACTCGAAGAAGTGCAGGAACAGCTTGTGCGGGCGCTCACCCACGTCGCGGATCGCCCAGTTCTCCAGCGTCTTGGCGACCATGTCGGCCTGCTTGTTGCCGCGCCGGGTGGCGATCGACCCCTCGTCGTAGTCGATGTCCTCGGGGTTGACGATGACCTCGATGGTGGGGGAGTGGTCCAGCTCGCGCAGTTCCATCGGGCTGAACTTGGCCTGAGCCGGGCCGCGCCGGCCGAAGACGTGGATCTCGCGGGCGCGATTGGCCTTCAGACCGTCGTACACATTGGCCGGAATCTCGGTGGGCAGCAGTTCGTCGGCGGTCTTGGCGAGGATGCGGGCCACGTCGAGCGCCACGTTGCCGACACCGAGAACGGCGACCTTCTCGGCATCGAGGGGCCAGGTACGCGGGACGTCGGGGTGGCCGTCGTACCAGGAGACGAAGTCGGCGGCGCCGTAGGAGCCGTCGAGGCCGACGCCCGGGACGGTCAGCGCGCGGTCGGCGGTGGCGCCCGTCGAGAAGATCACCGCGTCGTAGAACGAGCGCAGATCGTCCAGGGAGATGTCGTTCGGGTAGTCGACGTTGCCGAAGAGGCGGACCTGCGGCTTGTCGAGCACCTGGTGCAGCGCGGCGACGATGCCCTTGATCCGCGGGTGGTCGGGTGCCACGCCGTAGCGGATCAGTCCGAACGGGGCGGGCATCCGCTCGAAGAGGTCGATGGAGACGCCGGGAGCGGTGGCGGTGTCGGACTTGAGCAGCGCGTCTGCGGCGTAGATCCCTGCGGGTCCGGCTCCGACGATCGCTACCCGCAGGGGGCGAGGCATGTTCAGGTTCCCTTCGAAGGCGCTGATGAGAGGTGGGTGTGGTGGGCCACCTGTTGCCCGACCTTAAACTAAGGCAAGCCTAAGTCGGCATGTGGGGTCTGTGGGAGTCCGTGGGATGGCGTCGACCCCTTTGGCAGGTGCACGGCAGTCGAACGTTTTGGGAGTGCTCCCAACCGATCGCCGGGTACAGGGCAGGCGGCTGTCACTCCCTGTGGGAAGGGAGGGTGCGGCCTGCTGCTCGTCGAGGCGCTCGCCGGCGCTAGCGCGGCGATGTCCTCCCCGAAGCCGGCGGTTCGGCTTCGGCCGCGCGGGCTCGGCCTTCTCGCAGCTGCTGGGCGGCGGGCGGGCGGGCCGTGACGCCCGCGACGATCAGGTCGATACCGGCAAGGAACTGCACGCGGTCGTCGTGTTCGAGCCCCTGGTCCGCGACCGCTCGGGTGAAGGGGTAGTCCTCGGGGCTGAGCTGTTTCCATGCCCCCGCCACCGTGTCCATGTAGGCGCTGCGGTCGGCTTCCGGTCCGAGGTCGCGGGCGAGTGCGAGGTTCGCCGCGTTCTGGCCGGCGGCGCCGAGGATGTAGTGCATCAGGGCGGACGTCGCAGTGAACCAGCTGCTCGCGGGTGCGTCCAGCGCGGACACCTGTCGGCCGGTGGCCTCGAAGATGCGGGTCGTCACTGGGCCGGTGGGGTTGTGGGAGAGCTGGGTGGTGAGTTGGGGGGCGAGCCAGGGGTGCTCCTCGATCGCATCGAAGAGGCCGAGGGCGACGTCGTGTATCCCTCCCGGCGGCCCGGCCGTCCCTTCGGTCAGCGCGATGGTGACGACGCGGTCTGTGGCCGCGGCTAGGAGTTCGCTTTTGCCGGCCACGTGCCAGTAGATCGCCCCGGGGCCGGTGGCCAGGCGTTCGCTCAGCGATCGGAAGGTCAATCCGCTTTCGCCTGCCGTGTCCAGCAGGCCGATAGCGGCATCGACGATCCGCTCGCGGGACAGGGGGCTGGTGCGCCGCTCGGGCTTCTTGCGCGTCTGTGGTGTCACGTCCCCATTTTGACATCACTGGAACCTCGTTCCACACTCGTTCATGGAACGACATTCCAGCGACGGGGACAGGCTCGCGTCAGATATCCCGACGCGACACAGGAGGACAGAGACATGGCACTGCAGGACCAGCCCGCGTACCTCATCAAGATGCGCGCCAAGCCCGGACTCGGCGACAAGCTGTTCGCGCTGGCCACCGAAGGGATGGAGAAGTCGGGGTCCTCCGACCGATTCATCATCGCCCGCGAGGACGCCGACCCCGACGTGCTGTGGAACATGGAGGTGTTCCGGAGCCACGAGGCCAAGGACGCCTACGAGAACAGTCCCCTCGCCGACGAGCTGCGCGACGAGATCATCGAGCTCCTCGCCGAGCCGCCCATGCGCATCGAAGTCCACCCGTACTCGGCTCTGCCCGACGGACCGGCCTGAGTATGACGGTCAGTACGGCTGGGCAACCGGATGCCGGTGGGCATCCGGTTGCCTCCGGGATCAGGCCGCCGGAACCGGGTAGGTCGGGTACTCCACCCCGGACACGTGCTGGACGACGCGGATGACCTGGCAGGAGTAGCCGAACTCGTTGTCGTACCAGAGGTAGAGGATCGCGTCGTCGCCCTCCACCTTCAAGGCGCCCGCGTCGATGATCGACGAGTGGCGCGAGCCGATGAAGTCGCTCGACACCGCGTCGGGGGCGCTGATGAAGTCGATCTGGCGCTTGAGCGGCGAGGCCAGCGACACATTGCGGAGGTAGTCGAGTACTTCCTCGCGGGTGGTCTCGCGGGCGAGCCGCAGGTTGAGGATCGCGATCGAGACGTTCGGGACCGGGACGCGGATCGAGCTGCCGGTGATCCTCGCCTTGAGGTCGGGCAGCGCCTTGGCGACGGCCGAGGCGGCGCCGGTCTCGGTCAGGACCATGTTCAGCGGCGCTGAGCGGCCTCGGCGGTCGGACTCGTGGTAATTGTCCAGCAGGTTCTGGTCGTTGGTGAACGAGTGGACGGTCTCCACGTGGCCGCGCAGGACGCCGTACTCGTCCGCCATCGCCTTCAGCGGCGGCACGATCGCATTGGTGGTGCAGGACGCGCACGACAGGATCTGCTCGTCCGGCTTGATCGTGTCGTGGTTGACGCCGTGCACGATGTTCGGGACGTCGCCCTTGCCCGGCGCGGTCAGGACGACCTTGTCGATACCGGGGCGCAGGTGCTGCGAGAGGCCCTCGCGGTCGCGCCACTTGCCGGTGTTGTCGATGAGGATGGCGTCCTTGATGCCGTACGCCGTGTAGTCGACCTCGGAAGGGGCGTTGGCGTAGATCACCTTGATCTCGTTGCCGTTGGCGATGATCGTGCTGTTCGCCTCGTCGACGGTGATCGTGCCCTGGAACTGGCCGTGGATGGAGTCCCGGCGCAGCAGCGAGGCGCGCTTGACGAGATCCTCGACGGCCTGCCCGCCGCCCCGGCGTACGACGACGGCGCGCAGGCGCAGACCGTTCCCGGAGCCGGCCTTCTCGATGAGCAGGCGGGCGACGAGGCGGCCGATGCGGCCGAAGCCGTAGAGGACGACGTCACGCGGCTCGCGGCGCTCGATCTTGTTGGCGCCCGTGGCGCCGATGACGGCCCCGGCGGTGAACTCCGCCACCGTCAGGCCTCGGTCGTCGGCCCTGTACGTGGCGGCGAGCATCCCGATGTCGATCTGCGAAGGGCCCAGGTCGAGTGTGGTGAGGGCCTGCAGGAAGGGCAGCGTCTCGGTGACCGAGAGTTCCTCACCCGCGATCTGCCGGGCGAACCGGTGGGTCTTCAGGATGCTGACCACCGACTTGTTCACCAGGGAGCGGCTGTGCAGCAGGACCGTGACGTCCTGCTCCCGGTGCAGCTTCCCGATGACGGGGATCATCGACTCCGCGATCTCCTCGCGGTTCTTCCAGTTGGTGAACGAGTCGTCATTGACAGTCACAAGGTTATCTTTCGAGCTAGGCGGTGCTCATATGCTAACCGTCCGCTGTTTTGATCATGTAATGGGGTTCGCTGCAAAATATCGATGGTCCAACGCAATTCGTCGACATCCAGGCAAAAAATCCTTGCACGAGTCTGGTGCGGCGGGACGCGGGGACTCTAATGTCTCCTCACCCCCGCTGTCCGCCCTGCCTCGAACGTCTCAGGCACGCACCCTCCCGCGAGAAATGAGCCTTCGATGTTACGGAGCACGAGCACCGCACCGGCCGAAGCGAGACCTTCCACCGGACCCCTGAGGAGGGCGGGCGCAACGCTTGCCGCCGTTCTCTGCCTCGGTTCCCTGCTCGGCGGCACAGCCCTCGCCGAAACGGGCGCCTCAGCTCACCCCCAGCCGCCCGTGCTGACCAGAGCGGCCCTCGACCCGTCGCTCGTCCAGGGCCGCGGCGCCGACCTCGCCATGGACGAACAGGAGGCGGAGAGCGCGGCGACGAACGGCACGGTGATCGGGCCGGACCGCACCGCGTACACGCTTCCCGCCGAGGCATCGGGCCGTAAGGCGGTCAAGCTGACACCGGGCCAGCACGTCGAGTTCACGCTGCCCCGGACCGCCGACGCCATCACCGTGCGCTACAGCATTCCGGACGCCCCCGGCGGCGGTGGCATCACCGCGCCCCTCGACGTCACGGTGAACGGCAAGCGCCGCACCACCATGACGCTGACCTCGCAGTACTCCTGGCTCTACAACCAGTATCCGTTCAGCAACGACCCCAACGCCGGTCTGCTGCACTCCGATTGGTGGATCACGGAGTGCTCGTGCGTGCCCGATGCCACGACCCCGGCGCCGGTCATCGCCAAGCCGTTCCGTCCGAACCACTTCTACGACGAACAGCGCCTGCTCCTCGGCCGCACCTACCGCGCCGGCGACACGGTCCGGCTGACGGTTCCCGCCGGGAGCCGCGCCGCCTGGACGGTCATCGACCTGCTCGACTCGCAGCGCGTCGGACCGCCGCATGTCGACGTCCGCGCGGCGAACGTCCTGGCCTTCGGCGCCGACCCGTCGGGCCGGCGCGACTCGGCCGACGCCGTCGAGAGGGCGATCGCGTACGCACAGCGCAAGCACCTCAAGGTCTACCTCCCGCCGGGCACCTACCAGGTGAACCGCCACATCGTCGTCGACAAGGTGACGATCGAGGGCGCGGGCAGCTGGTACACGATCATCAAGGGCCGTCAGATCACCCTCGCCACCCCGGCCCCCGACGGTTCGGTGCACACGGGCGTCGGTTTCTACGGCAAGGACGCATTGGCCGGGGGCAGTTCGGACGTCCACCTCTCCGGGTTCGCCATCGAGGGCGACGTCCGCGAGCGCATCGACACCGACCAGGTGAACGGCGTCGGCGGAGCGATGAGCGACTCGACCGTCACCGGCCTCTACCTCCACCACACCAAGGTGGGCCTGTGGTTCGACGGACCGATGTCGAACCTGCGTGTCACCGGCAATGTCATCGCCGACCAGATCGCCGACGGCCTCAACTTCCACACCGGGGTCACGGACTCGACCGTGGAGAACAACTTCGTCCGCAACACCGGCGACGACGGGCTCGCCATGTGGTCGGAGAAGACCGCGAACGCCCGGAACACCTTCGCCCGCAACACCGTCCAGTCGCCGGTGCTCGCCAACGGCATCGCGATCTACGGCGGCACCGACAACACGGTCTCCGGCAATCTCATCGCCGACCCGGTCCGTGAGGGCAGCGCCCTCCACATCGGATCCCGCTTCGGCGCCCAGGCGTTCACCGGTCGGCTGCGGATCGCCGACAACACCACGGTCCGCGCCGGCACGTACGAGCTGAACTGGAACATCGGCCTCGGCGCGATCTGGATCTACGCGCTGGAGAAGAACATCGACGCGGACATCCAGGTGACCGGGGACCACTTCCTCGACAACACCTACAACGCGGTCATGCTGGTCAGCGACTTCCCGGTGAAGGACCTCTACTCGATCACGAACACCCACTTCAAGGACATCAGGGTCGACGGCACGGGCACCTCGGTCCTCAGCGCCAGGTCGGCCGGATCCGCGTCCTTCGAGAACGTGGACGCCCGCAATGTGGGCGCCGTGGGCGTCAACAACTGCGGGTCGTTCCACTTCACCCCGGCCGGTTCGGAGTTCTCGCTGACGGATCTCGGCGGGAACGACGGAGGCGGCACCACGGGGCCCTGGCTGGCCCCGTGGGAACTGCCGAACACGATCACCTGCGACGACCGCCCGCCCGTCGTCGCACCCCCGGCCCCGTCCGCCTGGTGACCCCGGTGCGGGGCGGCCCCTAGGACCGCTCCGCACCGACCACCCATACTCCGGCACCCATCCGCACGCCGCGTTCCCCCTGTTCGTACGGGAGGAACGCGGCCCGCATCCGCTCCCGCACCTCGCCGGGGACCGTACGGCCCGGGCTGCGGGAGAGGAAGAAGCTGACGGCGTCGTCCGCGTCCCTGCCCCAGACGGTCTCCGTCGCCAAGGGCGTCACGGAGACGTTGCGGAATCCGGCGTCCCACAGGACCTCGCGCACATGCTCCGGGTCGGAGAGAGATGCCATCGCGCGGCCCAACTCATTGTTCCCGACCACCTGTTGGCCCAGCAGTGAGGTCAGCAGCGCGAGTGCCCTCGCCTCCTCGCCGTCAGGGGCGGCCGGCTGCGGGCAGACGAAGGCCAGACGGCCGCCGGGGCGCAGCGCGCGGCCGATGTTGGTGAAGGCCTTGGTGGGGTCGGCGAAGAACATCACCCCGCCGCGGCTGATCGCCACGTCGAATCCCCCCTCGGGGAAGGGGTGGACCTGGGCGTCGCCCAGGACGAAGGAGAGATGCGGAAGCTTGCTGTGCGGCGTGAGCGTGCGGGCCCGCTCCAGCAGGGGATACGAGATGTCGATGCCGACGACCCGGCCGTAACGGGCGCGGCGGGCGGCCGTCCGCGTGACGAAGCCGCTGCCGCAGCCGATGTCGAGCACACGGTCCTGCTCGCCGATCGCGGCCGCCGCGAACAGCGCCCCGTTGACGCCTTCGAGCATGGCGTCGTACCGGCTCTCATGTGCGGCCCAGTGCGCGCCGACCGGTCCGTTCCAGGCTTCTGCGACGGTGTTCATACGGACTGCCCCTCGATGCGGGCGACGGCGGTGATCGCGCCGTACGCGATGAGATGGACCAGACAGTGGTCCCGGTGTTCCGGGCGGCGCCAGGCGGCGACGTCCTCGTCGGTGATGCGGTACGGGGCCAGCGCGGCCAGCAGCGCGAGCCGGGCCCCCGGGCGTTCGGACCGGTCGGGCAGCCAGCCTCCGGTCGGTTCGGGGTGGCTGCCGTCCCAGGCGGCGACCGTCTTGGACACCAGCTCCTGGTCGTCCTCCGACAGCAGGCCGGCACCGGCGCAGGCGGCCGTGAGCAGCGCCGCGTACGCCGTGCCGACCGGGGTGCCGGCCGCCCACGAGGGCTCGGCGACCAGCACGTCGTCGACCAGGGTGTCGTCGAGCAGGGCGAGGCTGTCACCGGGGCTCAGTTCGCGCCGTACCGCACCCGCGACCGTGCGCCCGGCCAGGCTCCGTACGACCCGGAACCTCTGCACATTGCCCGGCAGCATGTTCTCCGTCACCAGCGACGAGACGATGCGGTTGATGAAGTGGAAGGCCAGCGCGGTGCCGAGATAGGCGGGAGTCCGCGCGGCGGGGAAGGGCTTCGGCGTCCGTACGTCCTTGCCCCACGCCAGCAGCCGCGCCTGGTAGGGGTCGGCGGGCACGTCGTCGCGTCCGACGGTCTCCGCGAGGCGGTGGTCGCCGGTGGCGTGCAGCAGCACCGTGTGCGCGTCGATGCAGAACGGGCAGCGGTTGGCGAGGGAGACACCGGCGGCGACGAGTTCCTTCTCCGTACGCGACGTGGCGCCCACCAGCAGCGATTCACGCATCAGCGCCCAGGCCGCGGTCAGGATCGTGGGGGCGTCGGAGAGCACGACGAACGTCGCGGGGTTGTCGATGCCGAAATCGGAGCGCATCTGCGCATAGGCGTCGGCGACGGTCCCGGTCGCGGACTTGGGCGGGGCGGGCGAGGTGTAGCGGAAGGGTCCGTTGGCGGTCATGGCGACGATGGTGTCCGCACGGGCCGCTCCGGGTCGTCGTACGGACGGAGGCAGTCGGGGCTGCGCCCGGTGGCCGGGGCGGGGGCCTTACTACTGCCGTGGGATTAGTGCGGAAGCGGTCTCAGGGGATGAGGCGCCGCGACCGGGGCGCGGTCTATCGTGCCGGTGACCGCCGGAACGAGGGGGACGAGGGGGAGGGGTGCCGTGCACGTGCGAACCGGGCTGAGGGACGCGGGAGTTGCCGCCACGGCCGGCGCTGTCGTACTCATCGCCGACTATGTGGTGCACGGTCCGGGCCCGGACGGGCTCGACTGGCTGCTGATCGTGCTCGGCGCGGTGGGGCTCGCCTTCTTCCAGCGCGTCCCTGCCGTCTCGCTCGCCGTCACCACCGCCTGCATGCTCGGGTACGCCGTCCATGCGGATGCCGGGTCCCTGGCGGCCTTCCCCGTTCTGGCGGGTGTCCACGCCGTGGCCAGCGGAGGGCGCCGTACGGTGGCGGTCGCCGCCGGCGTGACCTTCATGGCCGGCTTCACCGCGACGGGCCCCGGCACGGAGACGGTCGTGCTCCTGATGGGCTGGTTCTTCTGCGCGGCACTGACCGGGGTGGCGGGCAAGAACTGGCAGGCGTATCTGAAGCAGACCGAGGAGCGGGCCGCCGAGGCGGAGCGCACCCGGGAAGAGACCGCGCTGCGCAGGGCGGGGGAGGAGCGGCTGCGGATCGCCCGCGAACTCCACGACTCGCTCACCCACTCCATCTCGATCGTCAAGCTGCAGGCGGGAGTTGCCGTGCACCTGGCGCGCAAGCGCGGCGAGGAGGTGCCGCCCGCACTGCTCGCCATCCAGGAGGCGAGCGGCGAGGCGATGCGGGAGCTGCGCTCGACGCTGGAGGTGCTGCGTACGGACGTCGTCCCGGACGACGCGGGCCTCGCCCGGCTGGAGGACCTGCTCGACCGCGCCCGTACGGCAGGACTCGCCGCGAGGCTGACCGTCACCGGCGGTACGGGACGCACGCTGCCCGCGGAGGTCGACCGGGCCGCGTACCGGATCATCCAGGAGGCGCTGACGAACGTGGCGCGCCATGCGGACCGGGCGGAGACCGGCGTGCAACTCACCTATGGTGAGCGGATGTTGACGGTGTCGGTGGAGGACGAAGGCCCGCCCAGCGGCGAACCCGACCCCGGCACGGGCCTGACCGGGATGCGTGAGCGCGTCACAGCGCTCGGTGGCACGCTGCATGCGGGCCCGCGCTCCGGCGGCGGCTTCACCGTACGGGCCGAACTGCCCCTGGGGGCCGCGTGATCCGGGTGGCGCTCGTCGACGACCAGGCCCTGATGCGCGCCGGATTCCGTGCGCTGCTCGAAGCCGAGGACGGCATCGAGGTGGTGGGTGAGGCGCCGGACGGCCGTCAGGGGGTGGACCTGGTCCGTGCGACGACACCCGATGTCGCGCTGATCGACGTACAGATGCCGGTGATGACGGGCATCGAGGCGACCCGCGAGATCGCCGCCGACCCCGCGCTCTCCGGCGTCCATGTCGTCATCCTCACCAACTACGGCCTGGACGAGTACGTCTTCGAGGCGCTGCGTGCCGGAGCCGCGGGCTTTCTCCTCAAGGACACCGAGCCCGCCGAACTGCTCCGCGCCATCCAGGTCGCGGCCCGCGGCGACGCACTGCTCTCCCCGGCGATCACCCGCCGGCTGATCGGCGAGTTCGTCGCCCGTCCGCCGGACCGTGCGACCGCGCCGGGCCTGGAGACCCTCACCCGCCGCGAGTGCGAGGTGACGGCGCTGGCGGCCAAGGGGCTGACGAACGAGGAGATCGCCGCGCACATGGTCATCAGCCCCTTCACCGCCAAGACCCACATCAGCCGCGCGATGACCAAGCTGGGCGCCCGCGACCGGGCCCAACTGGTCGTGTTCGCCTATGAGTCGGGGCTGGTCGTGGCGCAGGGCAACCAGTCCTGCTGACTCAGCGGTCCGCGTCCGGACGCCACCCGGGGACGGAGTCCGCCGCCTCCCGCAACCATGCCTGCGGCCCGCCCGGCAGCGGCCAGGCGCGGGTCATGCAGGGGGAGGTCCCCATGGAGTGCAGGTCGTCGGCGAACCGTCGGCTCTCGCCCGCGATCCGGCTCCCGGCGAGTGGTTCGCCCTCCACGCGCTGCTTCTCGAAGTGGGCGATCCGCTTCTCGTACTCGACCGTGCGCGGACCCGAGACCCACTCCACCCACGCGTCGGAGGTCGCGCGGCCCAGGATCACGACCGAAGGACGCCCGCCCTCGGCCAGCGCGGCGACGAGTCGTTCGTGACCGTCCAGCACCACAAGGGAGTTGAGGCCGCTCAGCCACCACAGCAGCACGGGCGGCAGCACGCCCTCACGGTACTGGCGCCGGAAGGCCTTCACCCGCGCGGAGTCCGGGGCGGACAGGGTGCGCAGAGGCAGGACGTCCCTGGCGTCCTCGACCGGGTCGCCGTAGCCGAACCAGGTGAGGTGGCCGCGGTCGGGATCGTACGAGAGCAGCTCCGGCCAGTGCCGCTCGACGGTCCACCCGGGCATGCCGTTCACCAGCTGCCAGTCACCCTCGTGCAGAGGCCCGTTGGCGCTCGTACCGAGCCATTCGGCGAAGTGGTGCGCCCAGCGCGCGGACCAGGCGTCCTCATCCGGGGAGGCCTCGCGGAGGGCGCGGGCCAGGTCGGCGCGCGGGTGTGGCAGCGGGGAGACGTAGCTTCCGGTGCGCGCGTAGTGCACACCGCGATGGGTGACGCGCTGGACCGCGAAGAGCACCGGTTCGCCGTGCTGGCGCAGCAGCATCCGCCGCCCGTCCGCGGTCTCCATCCGGAGTGAAGGTACGGACGGCTCCGCCACCTTCAGGGACAGTCCTCTCCAGCGGTCGGTGCGTTCCATCTCTCCCTCTGTGTCCTGCGATCACGTGTCCTGCGATCACGGCACGCGCGCGGTCCACTCCGGTGTGGAGAACTTCGTCTCCGCGAGCTCCCGTGCGGCGGTGATCTCCGTGTCCGTGACCTTGCCCTCCGCGAGACCGTACCGGGAACGGAAGGAGGCGACCATCCGCTCGATCACTGCCTCGCGCGTCAGGCCGGTCTGGCGGCGCAGCGGGTCCACGCGCTTCTTCGCGCTCTTCGTCCCCTTGTCGGAGAGCTTCTCCTTGCCGATGCGCAGCACGTCGAGCATCTTGTCGGCGTCGATGTCGTACGCCATCGTCACGTGGTGCAGCACGCCCCCGCCCGCGATCCGCTTCTGCGCGGCCCCGGCGATCTTGCCCGCGTCCGTGGCGATGTCGTTGAGCGGCTGGTACCAGGCCTTGATGCCCATGTCGCCGAGTGCGGCGAGCACCCAGTCGTCCAGATAGGCGTAACTGTCGGCGAAGGAGAGGCCCGAGACCAGGGAGTCGGGGACGGAGAGGGAGTAGGTGATGGTGTTGCCGGGCTCGATGAACATCGCGCCGCCTCCGCTGATCCTGCGGACGACCGTGATGCCGTGGCGCTCGGCGCCGTCGGGGTCGACCTCGTTGCTCAGGGACTGGAAGGAGCCGATGACCACCGCGGGTGCGGCCCACTCCCAGACGCGCAGGGTCGGCGGGCGGCGGCCCGCGGCGACCTCGGCGGTGAGGACTTCGTCCAGGGCCATGTGGAGGGCGGGGGACTGCGGGGGCTCATGGATGAGCTGCCAGTCGTAGTCGGTCCAGTCGGTGGCCTGGGAGAGCGCGCGGCGTACGGCGACCGCGATGCCGTCGGAGGTGAGTCCGTACATCGTCGTGCCTGCGGGGAGGGCCGCTTCGACACGGGCCGCGAGCCCGGCCGCGTCGGTGTCGGACGGGGCGCCCTCCAGGGCCCGGTCGATGGCGAGGATCGCCTCGTCGGGCTCCAGGAAGAAGTCCCCTGCGACGCGGACGTTCCGCAGGGCGCCGTCCCGCACATCGACGTCCACGACGACCAGCTTGCCGCCGGGGACCTTGTACTCACCGTGCACTGGGTGCCTCCATCCGTTGCGTTGCGCGCAGGGGGAACGCTAGGGGGTGTCCGGCGGATCATGTCGCGGTCGCGCTGGTCTGGCACGCACTCCCCCAAGCTCTTAAGGAGCAGGGGGGACCCCCTCCGGCGTTGTCGTCGGTTGCCAACTTCCCCAAGCTCTCGGCTTCTTCCCCAAGCTCTCAACTTCGTTCGAGCAGGGGAGGCCCCATTGAGCAGGGGAGGCCCCATTCGCGTTGTCGCCCTCCTCCGCCTTGCAGCTGCACACACCAGACCACCGCTCACCAGCAGTGAAAGGCTCAATGCCGAGCAAGGGCGACCTGATCCGCCGGCCCCCCTAGCCGCGGGACGGTTCATTCCTCGCGATTCGGGCGCGGGCGGGTCCGGGTACGGCTGACTGGCCGTTCAGGAAGGTGGCGTGGGGGAGTGCGTAGGCGAGACACTTAGGTGTCACATGCACCTTTTGCCGTGCCCCGTTACCCGATCTTCATCGCGAGGCGTCCGGCATGTGGACAAGGGCCTTGTTCTGCGGACTGTATGCGAAATACGGTCTGCGGTATCCCTTGATCATCCCCTGGCGGGAGGTAGTTCCTCGTGCGCCGAAACGCGGTTGCCCTGGTGGCAGTTGCCTTGGTGTCCCTATTGTCCGGCTGTACGTCACTCCAGTCCTCGGCGACCCAGGTCGGCGGAGAACGGATGACGGACACCCGGCCCGTGCGTGACGGCGGCACGCTGACCGTCGCGCTCGCATCCGATCCCGACAAGCTCGACCCGAGCCTGGCGCAGACCCTCGTCGGGCGGACCGTCTTCTCCTCCATGTGCGAGAAGCTGTACGACATCGACGAGCACGGTGCCGTCGTGCCCCAGCTCGCCGCGGCGCTGCCGAAGACGTCGAAGGACGGGCTCACCGTCACCGTTCAGCTGCGCGACGGGCTGAAGTTCAGCGACGGCACGAGCCTGGACGCGCGGTCCGTCGTCACTTCCCTGCTGCGCCACCGCGATCTGCCCGGCTCCGCACGCGCGACCGAGCTCGCCCCGCTGAAGAGCGTGGCGGCCACCGGTCCGTACACCGTGGAGCTGAAGCTCAGGCAGCCGTACACCCCGCTCATCGGCGTGCTCGCCGACCGGTCGGGGATGGTGATGTCCCCCACCGCGCTCAAGAAGTACGGGAAGAACTTCACCAACCACCCCTCCTGTGTCGGCCCGTTCACGTTCGTCGAGCGGGTCGGCGGCGACCGGATCGTGCTGAAGAAGGACCCGGACTACTACGACGCCGACAAGGTCCACCTCGACCGGCTGATCTACAAGCCGATCCCCGATGGCAGCGTCCGCCTCGCCAATCTGCGCTCCGGCGACATCCAGGTCGGTGACCAGATGACGCCGGTCGACGTGCGCAGCGCGCTCACCGAGTCCAAGCTCCAGCTCTTCAACTCGCCCTCGCTCGGCTACCAGGGCATCGGGCTGAACGTCGGCAACGTGAAGGGGACCGGCGAGAAGCCGGGGAAGATCGACAGCCCGCTCGCCCGCGATGTGCGCGTCCGCGAGGCCTTCGAGCTGTCGATCGACCGGGACGTCCTCAACAAGGTCGTCTTCCAGGGGATGTACGAGCCCGCCTGCGGGCCCGTGTCGCCCGAGTCCGCCATCGCCCCCGGCGTGCCGGCAGCGCAGTGCCCCAAGCGCGATGTCGCCAAGGCCAGGCGGCTGTTGAAGGAGGCCGGGGTGAAGACCCCGGTGCGGATCGAGTTCAAGGTCTCCACGACGCCCGAGTCCAGCCGGGTCGGCCAGGTCGTCCAGGCCATGGCCAAGGAGGCCGGTTTCGACATCGAGCTGCGGCCGATGGAGTACGCGACGCTCCTGGACGAGACCGACGCCGGGCACTACGACGCCTTCACCAGCGGCTGGTCCGGGCGGCTCGACCCCGACGGGAACATCGCCAGCTTCCTGAAGACACAGGGCGCGATGAACGCGTACGGACTCTCCGATCCGAAGATCGACCAGCTCATCGCGCAGGGCCGCGCCGAGGCCGACCCGGTGCAGCGCACCAAGATCTATGGGGAGCTGTCGCAGAGCGTGCGCGACGCGCACACCCTCATCTACCTCTACCGGCAGAAGAACTACATCGTCGCCACCAAGTCCGTCTCGGGCATCCGGGTCTACGGCGACGGTCTGGTCCGAGTCAAGACTGCGGGGTACACCCGGTGACGAAGTACCTGCTGACGCGGTTGCGTCAGTCCCTCATCACCCTCTTCCTGGTCAGCGTCGTCGTCTTCGCCGGGATCCGCGCCCTGCCCGGCGACCCGGCGCTCGCCATGGCGGGCGAGGAACGCAGCCCGGCCGCGCTCGCCGCGATCCGGCAGAGCTATGGGCTCAACGACAACATCGTGGTGCAGTACGGGCGGTACATCGGGCACGCCCTCACAGGTGACCTCGGCACCTCCTCCCGTACCGGACTGCCCGTCGCGGACGCCATCGCGGCTGCTCTGCCCGTCACCCTGGAACTCTCCGCGCTGGCCCTGCTGCTGGCCGTCGTGGTCGGCATCGGTGCGGGCATCGTCGCGGCTGTCCGGCGCGGGAAGCCCGCCGAGTGGTTCGCCAACGCCATCGCGCTCCTCGGGCTCTCGATCCCGACCTTCTGGCTCGGCATGGTCCTGGTGCTCGCCTTCGCGATCGCCCTGCCGGTCTTCGCCGCATCCGGGTACGTGCCCTTCGGCACCGACCCGCTCGACAACCTGCGGCGCATGGTGCTCCCCGCGATCGTCCTGGGATCGGGGCTCGCGGCCGTCGTGATGCGCCAGACCCGGGCCGCCATGCTCGACTCGCTGTCGGCCGACTATGTCCGTACGGCCAGGGCCAAGGGCCTCAGGCGGCGGGAGGTCATCGGCGCCCACGCGCTGCGCAATTCCCTCGTGACCGTGGTGACCGTCCTCGGTCTGCAGCTCGGGCACCTGATATCCGGCGCCGTCGTCACCGAGCAGATCTTCGTCCTCCCGGGCTTCGGAAAGCTCACCATCGACGCCGTCTTCACCCGTGACTACGCGACGCTGCAAGGCGTGGTGCTCTGCACCTCCGCCGCGTACATCCTCATCAACCTGCTGGTCGACGTGCTGTATTCGGTGATCGACCCGCGCATCCGGCTCGGAGGCGCCAAGTGACCACAGCCGTACGCGTACCGCGTACCTCGCGCATGTCCGTCGGCGGCGCCAAGCTCCGCGCCCTGCGCAGGAACCGGCTCGCCCTCACCGGCGGCGTCATCGCGGCGGTCTTCGTGATCGTCGCGCTCTGCGCCCCGCTCATCGCGCCCTACGACCCGGCGCAGCCCGACTTCAACAACGCGCTCGCCGGGCCCGGCTGGGCGCACTGGCTGGGCACCGACGACCTCGGGCGCGACCAGCTGTCGAGGGTCGTGTTCGGGGCGAGGGCGTCCATGCAGGTCGGCGTGCTCGCCGTACTGCTGGCGTTCCTCGTCGGCGTACCGCTGGGGCTGGCCGCCGGCTACTACGGCAAGCTCACCGACGGCGCGGTCTCCCGTCTCACCGACACCATGCTCGCCTTCCCCTTCCTGGTCCTCGCGGTCGGACTCGCCGCGATCCTGGGCCCCTCGCTCACCAACGCGACCATCGCGATCGGCATCTCGCAGATCCCGGCGGTCATCCGGATCACCCGGGCCGAGACGCTGCGGCTCAAGCACGCCGACTACGTGGCCGCCGCGGTCGCCAACGGCGGCGGCGACGGGACCGTGCTCTTCGGGCACATCCTTCCCAACGCCACCTCCGCGCTGATCGTCCAGGCCACCGTCGGCGTACCCGCCGCGATCATCGGCGAGGCGCTGCTGAGCTTCCTGGGCCTGGGCGTCCAGCCGCCCGACGCCTCGCTCGGCGTGATGCTCGCCAGCGCCCAGTCCTTCCTGGCGCCCGCGCCCTGGATGGCGGTCTTCCCCGGCCTCGCGATCGTGGCCGCGACGCTCGCCTTCAATCTGCTCGGCGACGGACTCCGTGACGTCCTCGACCCCCGTGGAGCCACCCGATGAGCCCCGATCCCGTACGCGAAGAGCCCGTCCTCAGCGTCCGCGACCTCTCCGTCTCCTTCCGCTCGGGCGAACGCACCGTGCACGCCGTCGACCATGTCTCGTACGACCTCAAGCGCGGCGAAGTCCTCGCGGTGGTCGGCGAGTCGGGCTGCGGGAAGTCCGTGACCTCCATGGCGGTCATGGGGCTGCTGCCGCCCACCGCCACGATCACGGGCTCGGTGCGGCTCGGCGGGCGGGAGCTCGCGGGGGCCCCGGACAAGGAACTCCAGAAGGTACGCGGCAACGACATCGCGATGATCTTCCAGGAGCCGATGACCTCGCTCAACCCGGTGCTCACCATCGGCCGCCAGATCGGCGAGGTCCTGCGCAGGCACCAGGGTCTCAACCGCAAGCAGGCCAGGGAGAAGTCCGTCGAACTGCTCACGCTGGTCGGCATTCCCGCGCCCAGGCAGCGCATCGAGGAGTACCCGCACCAGCTCAGCGGCGGCATGCGCCAGCGCGTGATGATCGCCATCGCGGTCGCCTGCGACCCGGCCGTACTGATCGCGGACGAGCCGACCACCGCACTGGACGTCACCGTCCAGGCGGGCATCCTGGAGGTGCTGCAGTCCCTGCGCGAGCGGCTCGGCACGGCCATCGTGCTGATCACCCACGACCTCGGCGTGGTGGCCGACTCGGCGGACCGGGTGCTGGTCATGTACGCGGGACGGGCCGTCGAACAGGCCCCGGTGGACGAGCTGTTCGCCGCACCCCGCCACCCGTACACCCGCGGTCTGCTCGGTGCCGTACTGAAGCCGGGAGCACATGCGGGAGGCACGAAACGGCGCCTTCCGGAGATCCCCGGTCTCGTCCCGAGCCTCACCGAACAGCCGGACGCCTGCACCTTCGCGCCCCGGTGCACGCTCGCCGACGAGCAGTGCACGACCCGGCGGCCCGGCTTCAGGGCCGTGGAACTCACGGCAGGGGCCGACGCCCGGCACAAGGCCGCCTGCTGGCACGCGAACACGATGACGAAGGAGGTCGTACGGTGACCGATCCCGTACTCGAACTGGGCGAGCTGACCCGGCACTTCGGGCCCGTGCGCGCCGTCGACGGCGTCTCGATCACCGTAGGGCGCGGCGAAGTCGTCGGCCTGGTGGGGGAGTCGGGCAGCGGCAAGTCGACCGTCGGCCGGTGTGCCGTACGCCTCGACGAGCCGACCGGCGGCACGGTCCGTATCAACGGCACCGACGTCACCCGGATGTCGCGGCGCGCCCTGCGGCCGCTGCGCAAGGACTTCCACCTGGTCTTCCAGGACCCCTCGTCCTCGCTCGACCCGCGCATGACCATCGGGCAGATCATCGCCGAGCCGATCAAGCTGCACGGCCTGGCGAAGGGTGATGCGGTACGGGCACGGGTCGAGGAGCTCCTCGGCCAGGTCGGGCTCCGCCCCGAGCACGCCGACCGCCACCCGCACGAACTCTCCGGCGGCCAGCGCCAGCGCATCTCTATCGCGCGCGCCCTCTCCGTCGACCCCGACCTCCTCGTCGCGGACGAGCCGACCTCGGCGCTCGACGTCTCCGTGCAGGCGTCGGTCCTCAACCTGCTCGCCGACCTCCAGCGGGACAGGGGCTTCGGCTGTCTGTTCATCACGCACGACCTGGCGGCCGTCGAGTTCCTCGCGGACCGGATCGCCGTGATGTACCTCGGGCAGATCGTCGAACAGGCCCCGACCGCCGAACTGTTCGCCGACCCCAAGCACCCCTACACTCAGGCGCTGCTCTCCGCGGCGCCCGTACCCGACCCGGTCACCCAGCGCACGCGCGAGCGCATCGTGCTCAACGGTGAGCTGCCGAGCCCGCTCGACCCCCCGGCCGGCTGCCGTTTCCACACCCGCTGCCCGCTCGCCGTGGACCGCTGTCGCACCGAGGTCCCCGAGCTGCGCACCCTCGACGGCGGACGCCAGGTCTCCTGCCATCTCGTCGCCGAGGACGGCACCGCGCCCGACGCGTCGTCCCCCGTACACGCCAACTGACGGAGAAACACCGCATGTTCACCACCCGGCCGACCCTCCAAGGCACCTTCGGCATGGTGTCGTCCACCCACTGGCTCGCCTCCCAGTCCGCGATGGCCGTCCTTGAAGACGGCGGAAACGCCTTCGACGCCGCCGTCGCGGCCGGCTTTGTCCTGCATGTCGTCGAGCCGCACCTCAACGGTCCCGCGGGCGACCTCCCCGTCATCCTCGCGCCGGTCGGCGGCGAGGTGCGGGTGCTCTGCGGGCAGGGCGTCGCGCCCGCGGGCGCGAGCGTCGAGCACTACCGTTCGCTCGGCCTCGAACTGGTCCCCGGCACAGGCCCGCTGGCCGCAGCCGTGCCCGGCGCCTTCGACGCCTGGATGGTCCTGCTGCGCGACCACGGCACCAAGACCCTCGCCGAGGTGCTGAAGTACGCCATCGGATACGCGGAGGACGGGCACGCCCCCGTCGAGCGCATCGGCCAGACCGTCGAGACCGTACGGGAACTCTTCGAGACCGAGTGGCCTTCGTCGGCGGCGATCTACCTCCCCAGGGGCCGCTCGCCGCAGCCCGGCGAGCTCTTCCGTAACCCCGCGCTCGCCGCGACCTGGCGCCGGGTGATCACCGAGTCGGCATCGGACGACCGCGTCACGCAGATCGAGGCGGCCCGGAAGATCTGGAGCGAGGGCTTCATCGCCGAGGCGCTGGTACGCCAGTCCGACCGGCCCACCCTCGACACCAGCGGCAAGCGCAACACCGGCACCCTGACCGCCGCCGACCTGGCCGGCTGGGAAGCGACGTACGAGGCCCCGGCGACGTACGACTGGAACGGCTGGACGCTCTGCAAGGCGGGCGGCTGGAGCCAGGGACCGTCCTTCCTCCAGCAGCTCGCGATCCTGCCGGCCGAGCTGCCGCAGTACGGTTCCGCCGACTACGTCCACCTCCTCGTCGAGGGCTGCAAGCTCGCGATGGCCGACCGCGAGGCCTGGTACGGGGACGCCGCCGAGGCGCCCATCGACGCGCTGCTCTCGGACACGTACAACGACGCGCGCCGCGCTCTGATCGGCGAAGTGGCCTCCCGCGAGCTGCGTCCCGGCAGCCCCGAAGGCCGTGAGCCCCGGCTCAGCAAGCAGGCGTACGCCATCGCCGCGGGCGAGGGCGGCTTCGACGCCATGGGGATCGTCGCCGGCGCGGGCGAGCCCACCGTCGCCAAGGACGGCGCGACCCGCGGCGAC
>NZ_JAFLRJ010000220.1 GCF_017315755.1 Streptomyces beijiangensis | reverse complement strand
CTCCACGTCGACCCCGGGCAGCCCCACGCCCACGCCTACGCCTACGCCGACTCCCACGCCGAGCTCCACGGTGACGCCCCCCGCGGGAAGTGTCCCCAAGCACGCGGTCACCGGCTACTGGCAGAACTTCAACAACGGCGCGACGGTTCAGAAGATCAGCGCTGTCCCGTCCGCGTACGACATCATCGCCGTCTCCTTCGCCGACGCGACGTCCTCGCCCGGCGCGGTCTCCTTCACCCTCGACTCGGCGGGTCTGGGCGGCTACACCGTCGACCAGTTCAAGGCCGACATCAAGGCCAAGCAGGCCGCGGGCAAGTCCGTGATCATCTCCATCGGCGGCCAGAACGGCACGGTCTCGATCAACGACTCCACCTCCGCCACGAACTTCGCCAACTCCGTCTACTCCCTGATGCAGACGTACGGCTTCAACGGCGTCGACATCGACCTGGAGAACGGCCTCAACTCGACGTACATGTCGCAGGCCCTGCACTCCCTGTCCTCGAAGGCGGGCAGCGGCCTCGTCCTCACCATGGCGCCGCAGACCATCGACATGCAGTCGACATCGGGCGAGTACTTCAAGACGGCGCTGGCCGTGAAGGACATCCTCACCGTCGTCAACATGCAGTACTACAACAGCGGTTCGATGCTCGGCTGTGACGGCAAGGTCTACAGCCAGGGCTCGGTGGACTTCCTCACCGCGCTCGCCTGCATCCAGCTGGAGGGCGGCCTCGCCCCCTCGCAGGTCGGGCTCGGCGTGCCGGCCTCGACCAGTGGCGCCGGCAGCGGTTACGTCTCGCCTTCGATCGTGAACGCCGCGCTGGACTGCCTCAGCATCGGCACCAACTGCGGTTCCTTCAAGCCGTCCAAGACCTACCCGGGTCTGCGCGGCGCGATGACCTGGTCCACCAACTGGGACGCTTCGGCGGGCAACGCCTGGTCCAACGCGGTCGGGCCGCACGTCCACGCACTTCCGTAACACCGCTCCTCAGCCCGGACGCAGCGCCCGCCGCTCCCCCGGCGGGCGCTGCTGTTGTCACGGCTTGGGCAGTGTGCAGCCCGCACGGCTCAGGTCGATCTTGTTCCCGATGCCCACGCAGGCGACGATCCCGTACGTCTCCTGCGCGTAGTTGATGCCCTGGCGGACGGTCACTGTCCCGTCGGCGGCCACCTCGCACGGGTTGTTCTCCGTGCAGCGCGCGCCGTCCTCATTACCGGTGTTGTTGACGGCGACGACCTTGCCCGTCGTCGTGTCGATCACCGGGGAGCCCGAGGTGCCGCCGATGGTCTGGCAGGCGGAGGTGTAGCGGACCGAGTCCTTCCAGGTCCAGGCCCCCTCCTTGAGGCGGTAGACGAAACCGTCGACATTGCAGCTGTAGGTCCGCTTCCAGTAGCCGGAGACCACCTTGATGGCGCTGCCCTGCGTGGGGTGGGCGGCGTTGAGCTCCAGGGCCTTGATGCCGTAGGAGCTCTGGATCTGGGCGTAGGTCGTGGTCAGTTCGTACAGGGAGATGTCGGTGTCCGTCATCGTCCCGTACGCGATCTTGCTCGCCCGGAGCGTGGCGACCTTGGTGCCCGCAGCGTTCAGGAGCGAGAAGGTGCGGGTGGAGGGGCGGTCGACGAGCACCTGGCCCGCGGCGGGGAAGCCGGTCTCCAGGCAGTGGCCGTTGGAGAGGACCAGGGCAGGGTCCGTGGGCTGGGAGTCGGGCATGCGGATGACGGATCCGGAACAGTTGCTGAGCGCGACCGTTCCGGCGAAGTCGACGGCTTTGACCGCGGGTGCAGGTGCAGGTGCGGCCGCGGTCGCGGGCGCGGGACGGCTTGTGGCCGCCGCTGTCGCGGGTGCTGCTGCGGCTCCCAGGAGAAGGAGTGACAGCAATGCGCCGACGAGAGGCTTTTTCATGGGGGTCCCCTCTGTGACCGAAGTTCTTTCGGTTTGACATGCGCATTGTTAACGCATGTGCCGCGAGGGGGGAAGAGCGCCTTACCGGCCGCGCGCGGCCAGATAGTAGCCGAGCACGGGTGCGATCTCGGTGAACCACTCCTGGAGAGTGGCCGCATTGCGGGCGGAGACCATGCCCTCGAAGAAGCGTCCGTCGGGGAAGACGACGGCGACCATCAGGACGGTGCCGACGGGGCCCGCCTTGTAATGGACGGTCTGGATGTGGTGCCAGGGGAAGTCGGCGGTCTGGCCCTGGTGCTCGAAGGAGACCCCTTCGGCGTCGACGACGATCGCCTGCCGGCGGTCGGCGGCGAGGAAGTCCGGGTGGGGGGACGGGTCCTGGGGAGACTGGCCCTGGGGCTGCGGGCTCTGCGGCTGCAGGCTCTGGGGCTGCGGGCCCTGGGGCTGCGGGGCGTGCGGCTGCTGTACGGGCGCCGGGGCGTACGCCTGCTGACCGGGCGCAGGCGCGTAC
>NZ_JAFLRJ010000022.1 GCF_017315755.1 Streptomyces beijiangensis | reverse complement strand
GTACGCGTCGGCCGCCCGCTCACCGACTTCCTCGTCGAGCGGGCGGCCGACGCGTACGCCGAACTGCTCGCCGGCTGGGCCCCCGTCTCCACCGCCACCATCGACCTCGTCCCGGGCCCGCTCGGCAAGGGCGAGCTCGACGGCGCCCTGCGCGCCGCCGTACTCGACCGGCTCCCGCGCATCGCCTTCCTCGCGCCCGCCGTGACCTCGGAGGAGTTCAGGGCGCTGCGGCCCTTCGAGGCGGAGGTCGTGGAAGGTGCGAGCGCGGAGACCGTACGGGTCCTCGCCGAGGTCCTCCCCACCCTCCTCCCCGCAGGGCTGGAGCGCCGCGTGGAGCTGCGCACGCTGGGCGTCGGCCGTCTCCCGCTCGGGGACGCCATCGAGCGGATCGGCGGTGCCGAGCGCGAACCCGGCTGGTGGCGGCGGCTGTACGAGACCCTGACGGGCGTCGACCCCGACCGCCTCAGCGGCCTCCCCGTCCCGCTGGCCTCGGGCCGCACCGCCGTCGGCCCCCGCCAGGTGCTGCTGCCGCTGCCCGATACCCCGGCCGACCTCGCCCGCCTCGGGCTGAAGGTCGCGCACCCCGACGCCGTACACCCCCTCCTGGAGAAGCTGGGCGCGCTGTCGGCGACCCCGCGCGCCGTCCTCACCACCCCGCAGGTCAGGGCCGCCGTCGCCGCGTCCCTCGACGCGGGGGAGATCTGGGACGAGGACGACAACGCCCTGGACGCCGACGAGCTGGCCCAGACCGTTCTCGCGCTCGTACGGGACGCCGATCTGGCCCCCGGCGACGAGCCCTGGCTCGCCGCGCTCGCCCTGACCGACGAGGACGGCGAACTCGCCCCCGCCGGTGAACTGGTCCTCCCCGGCAGCCCGTTCGCCCAGATCATGCGCGAGGACGCACTGGCGCTCTGCGACCAGGAGCTGGCCGACCGCTGGGGCGAGCAGCCGCTGACCGCCTGCGGGGTCCTGGCGACCTTCGCCCTCGTACGCGCCACCGATGTGGTCCTGGACCCGGACGAGCTCGACCCGCGCGACGGCGACTTCCCCGAGCCCGACGACGCGGGCCTCCTCGACGCGGTGGACGTCTGGTGCGAGGACCTCCTCGACCAGCTCCCCGAGACGCCCGTGCCGCCGGTCGCCACCGAACTGGTGGCCGTACGCGACCTCGACCTGGTCGACGACGACGCCTGGCCCCAGGCCCTCGCGCTCCTCGCCCGGCCGCCGCTGCGGGACGCGCTCACCCAGCCTGTCCGCATCCTGCTCCCCGACGGCACGACCACCTCCGTGCGCTCGTACACCGCCTGGTGGCTGCGCGACCACCCGGTCGTCAACGGCCGCCGCCCCGCCGGGATGCGCACCTCGGGCGGCGACCCGCTGCTGGCGGGCCTCTACGACGAGGCGGACGCGACCGGCTTCGAGGACGAGCAGGTGCTCAGGGCGCTGGGCGTACGGACCTCCGTGGCCGCGCTCCTCGACGAGCCCGGCGGTGCGGCCGAGCTCCTCACCCGCCTCGCGGACCCGGACAGGGACGTCACCTCTCCCCAGCTCCACGCCCTCTACGGCGCCCTGGCGGACCTCGACCCCGAACAGGTCACCCTCCCCGACGAGCTGCGCGCGGTCACCGACGGCCGGACGGTGATCGTGGACGCCGCCGACGCGGCGGTAGCGGACGCCCCCGACCTGCTCCCGTTCGCCGAGGGCATCCCGCTGCTCCCGGTCGCCCCCGCCCGCGCCGCCGATCTGGCCGAGCTCTTCCAGGTGCGCAGGCTCAGCGAGAGCGTGACGGCGGAGGTGACGTCGGACGGCGAGGAGCGAGAGGTGCCCGCGGCGGTACGCACTCTTCTCGGCGCCACCACCCCGGCGACGTACATCGAACACGAGGAGCTCTACGCGGGCGGCCGCGAGCTGGACTGGCGCCGTACCGCCGACGGCGTTCTGCACGCGGCGACGCTGGAGGGCGTGGCCGCGGGTCTGGCCTGGTCGGCGGGTCAGTGGCCGCGCCGCTTCGAGGTCGCGGCGCTCCTTGAGGACCCCTCGCGTACGGAGGAACTGGCGCGCGACCGCTGGTTCGACTGACCGGTCACACTTTCTTCACGGCTCGTACAACCTTTCACTCCTGTCACAGGTCTGTTCTGCGGAACCACGGGATTTCCCGGGTTCAGCAGAACTCTCCTGGGGATTGAACATGCGTACACGTGCCAATGCGGCAGCCGTCATCGGCGCCTTGGCTCTCTCCGCTCTTGCTCTCCCGTCGGCCGCCCAGGCCGACACTCAGCCGTCCGCTGCCGCTTCCCGGCATATGGCCGCGTTCGCCGCGAAGAGCGGCCCGGGCGACACGGTCAACGAGCCGACACAGGTCACCAAAGTCCTGATCAACGGTGGCAAGGACATCGTCGTCGGCGTCTCCGCGACGGTGAAGGTCAAGGTCGCCATTACGGTCACCGACCCGAAGGGCGTCTCGGACGCCGATGTCTTCCTCTGGCACGGCAGCACCACCGCCACCTCCGACGGTTTCATCGACACGGACGACATCTCGGGCGACAACTTCGCCAAGTGCGTCGCGGTGAACGCCACCACGTCGAATTGCTCGCAGACCATCTCGATCAACCCGAAGACCGACCTCTGGGCCGGCAGCGCCTCCGCCGGGTCGTGGAAGGTCTCCGTGGCCGGCATCGGCAACACCGGTGGCTTCTTCCAGAAGTCCGTCTACCAGACCCAGCGCATCCAGCGCGCCTCGCGTCTGACGGTCAACGCCGCCCCCGAGCCGGTGAAGAAGGGCAAGCCCATCACCGCCACCGGGAAGCTGGACCGCGCGAACTGGGACGACTTCCAGTACCACGGCTACGCCTCCCAGCCGGTGAAGCTGCAGTTCCGCAAGAAGAACAGCAGCACCTACACCACCGTCAAGACCATCAAGACGAACGTCTACGGCAACCTCAAGACCACCGTGAAGGCTGTCCAGGACGGCTACTGGCGCTATGTCTTCACCGGCACGTCGACGACGCCCGCGGTCACGACCGCAGGCGACTACGTCGACGTCCGCTGACAGCGCCCGGACACACCGCACCACCCGCGGCGGGGGACCCCCGGCGGGATCGCACCATCATCATGGGGATATACATGCGCATTCGTACCGCACTGGCCGCCACCACCGGCGCTCTGGCCATCGCCTCGCTCGTCGCGCCGGCCGCACAGGCCGCAGGCAGCACCCCGGCAGACATCAAGGTCCCGACGCTCCAGACCCCGGGCCCCCAGATGTCGGCGTTCGCCTCCTCGACCACGGGCAACAAGCAGGTCGGCGACACCAACATCACCAACGTGGTCGTCAACGGCGGCAAGAACATCGTCGTCGGCACCGCGGTCAAGAAGACCTTCTCGATCTCCTTCACCGCCAAGGACAACAAGGGCATCTACAGTGCCATGGCGTTCCTCTGGCACGGCAGCTCCTTCACGGACAAGGGCATCAACGGCGCCATCACGCCGACGGCCGACAAGGCCACGTGCAAGAAGGTCAGCAGCACGACCTCGAACTGCAAGATCAACATGACGGCCGACCCCAAGGTCGACCTGTACAGCAACATCCTCGCGGGCAGCTGGAAGGTCTACGTCGGCGCCGCCGGCAACGACAACAGCATCCAGATCAAGACCGCGTACAAGACCCAGCTGGTCCAGCGCGGCGCGAAGATCGACGAGGCCAACGCCGGTCCCGAGCCGGTCGTCAAGGGCCAGCCGGTCACCGTCACGGGCCGCCTCGCCCGCGCCAACTGGGACGACCTGGCGTACCACGGCTACACCGGCCAGCCGGTGAAGCTGCAGTTCCGCGCCAAGACCTCCAAGACCTACACCACGGTCAAGACGCTGAAGACGGACGCCACCGGCCGTCTGAAGACCTCGGTCAAGGCCACGGTCGACGGTTACTGGCGCTGGAGCTTCGCCGGTACGTCCACCACCCAGGACGTCACCATCCTGGGCGACTTCGTCGACGTGAAGTAAGCAGTCCCGCACATCACGCACTTCAAGGGCCCGGCCCCCGCATCCAGCGGGGACCGGGCCCTTCGCTGTCAGTCCGGGAAGCGCCGGCCGACCCATCGCCAGGCGAACTCGAGGCACACCGAGGCGACCGCCGCGATCCCGACCGCCGTCCACGGCATGGTGACGCCCACCAGCTTCAGCGCGAAGAAGTCCTGCAGCCACGGCACGACGAGCACCAGCAGGAAGCCCGCGCCCATCGCCAGGACCAGGCAGACGCGCCACCAGGTGTACGGGCGGGCGATGATGACCAGCACCCACATCGAGACCAGGAAGAGCGTCAGGGTCGCCGCGCTCGTCTCGGCGGACAGGGAGCTCGGTCCTGTGTAGAAGTGCCTCGCGAACATGTACGTGACGAACGTGGCCACCGCCGCGATCACGCCGCCCGGGATCGCGTACTTCATGACCCGGTGCACGAAGTGCGGTTTGGCGCGCTCGGTGTTGGGGGCGAGCGCCAGGAAGAAGGCGGGGATGCCGATCGTCAGGGTCGAGAGCAGTGTCAGATGGCGCGGCAGGAACGGGTAGTCGACCTGGAAGCAGACCACCAGGACCGCGAGCAGCACCGAGTAGACCGTCTTGACCAGGAAGAGCGTCGCCACGCGGGTGACGTTGCCGATGACCCGGCGGCCCTCCGCGACCACCGAGGGCAGCGTCGCGAAGCTGTTGTTGAGCAGTACGATCTGCGCGACCGCCCGGGTCGCCTCCGAGCCCGAGCCCATGGAGACGCCGATGTCGGCGTCTTTCAGGGCGAGGACGTCGTTCACGCCGTCGCCCGTCATCGCGACCGTGTGGCCACGGGACTGCATGGCGGCGACCATGTCCCGCTTCTGCTGCGGGGTGACGCGCCCGAAGACCGAGTTGGCCTCCAGGATCGCCGCCATCTCCTCCGGGTCGGTGGGCAGTTCGCGGGCGTCGATGGTGTTCTCCGCGCCCGGCAGGCCCAGTTTGGCGGCCACCGCGCCCACCGACACCGCGTTGTCGCCGGAGATGACCTTCGCCTGGACGTTCTGGTCGGCGAAGTAGGCGAGGGTGGCGGCCGCGTCGGGGCGGAGGCGCTGCTCCAGGACGACCAGGGCGGTCGGTACGGCGCCCGCGGCCACCTGGGCGTCGTCCAGTTCGCGCGTGGTCCGGGCGAGCAGCAGGACCCGCAGGCCTTCCTTGTTGAGCCGGTCGATCTGTTCCAGTGCCGCGTCGCCGCGGGGCAGCAGTACGTCGGGGGCGCCGAGCAGCCAGGTCGAGTTCTCGCCGTTGCCCTCGCTGAAGGCGGCCCCGCTGTACTTGCGGGCCGACGAGAAGGGCAGCGACTCGGTGCACCGCCACTCCACGGTGTCGGGGTAGGCGGCGATGACGGCCTGCAGGCTCGCATTGGGCCGGGGGTCGGACTCGCCCAGGGCGCCGAGGACCGTGCGTACGTAACCCTCGTCCGCACCGCCCAGCGTCCGCAGTTCGCTGACGTCCATGCCGCCCTCGGTGAGGGTGCCGGTCTTGTCGAGGCAGACCACGTCCACCCGGGCGAGGCCCTCGATCGCGGGGAGTTCCTGCACCAGGCACTGCTTGCGGCCGAGCCGGATGACGCCGATCGCGAAGGCCACCGAGGTGAGGAGGACGAGGCCTTCGGGGATCATCGGGACGATGCCGCCGACGGTACGGGCGATGGAGTCCTTGAAGTCGTGCTTCTCGTGGACGAGCTGGCTGATGACGAGGCCGATCGCGGTCGGGACCATCATCCAGGTGACGTACTTGAGGATCGTGGAGATACCGGTCCGCAGTTCGGAGTGGACCAGCGTGAACCGGCTCGCCTCCTCGGCCAGTTGGGCCGCGTACGCCTCACGCCCGACCTTCGTCGCGGTGAACGCGCCGCCGCCGGCGACCACGAAGCTGCCCGACATCATGGGGTCGCCGGGCTTCTTGTGCACCGGGTCGGCCTCGCCGGTCAGCAGCGACTCGTCGATCTCCAGGCCGTCGGCCTCCACGGTCTCGCCGTCGACCACCACCCGGTCGCCGGGGCCGAGTTCGATGAGGTCGCCCAGGACGATCTCGGAGGTGGAGATCTCCGCGGCCCGCCCGTCGCGCCGTACCGTCGGCCTGGCCTCGCCGACCACCGCGAGCCCGTCGAGGGTTTTCTTGGCGCGCATCTCCTGGATGATGCCGATGCCCGTGTTGGCGATGATGACGAAGCCGAAGAGCCCGTCCTGGATCGGCGCGACGAAGAGCATGATCACCCACAGCACGCCGATGATCGCGTTGAAGCGGGTGAAGACGTTGGCGCGGACGATCTCGCCGGTGGAGCGGCTGGAGCGCACGGGGACGTCGTTGACCTCGCCCCTGGCGATGTGCTCCGCGACCTCGGCCGTGGTCAGTCCGTGCGCCCGGCCTGCTCGGTGTTCGGGCACACCGTGTTCGGGCAGCGGGACGGGGTGTACGGGATCGAGTTCGGCCCCGGCGTCGATGGCCCCCGTGTCGGTCTCTGGCCCATGGGTCATGGATCCGACGTTACGGGCGGAAGGTGCCGTTCACCTGTCGAGGAGGCCGAACCTCAGACCTCGGAAGGACCCGAATCGTCCCCTGGCAGTACGGCGGCCGCCGCATTCTCCGCCGCGTGCCTCTTGAGGGCGGCGTCGCGCCCCCGTACGTACCAGATGCCGATGAGCCCGAGGCCGCCGCCGGCCAGGCAGGTCCAGACCCACCAGAGCTTCCCGTGGTCGTCGAACCAGCCGTAGAACGGGATCTGGACAAGGAAGAGGACGAACCAGAGGATCGTGCCCCCGGTGACGGTGGCAACGACGGGCCCCTCCAGGGGTTCCGGTGCCTCATGCGTTGCAGTCCACTTCGCCATGCGCTCAGTGTAGGCGCGGCATACATAAGGGTCGGCAGGCCAGGTGGCGCAAGGGTCTACGCGCGGAGATAGCGATCTTCCCCTTATGTATTCATACTGAAACAGCTCATGAATGGCTGGTTCCGTTCGTGTAAACGTCCAAATCTGGCTGTTTCATATCGCCCTATGACAACTGAGGTCACGCGCATGTCCCCCTCGGCCACGGCTTCGGTCGACGCCCAGCAGCCGCCCTCCCCGGGCGAGCAGCCGCAGAACGCTCTCGACCGCTATTTCAAGATCACCGAGCGCGGCTCGACCGTCGTCCGGGAGATCAGGGGTGGCCTCGCCACCTTCTTCGCGATGGCCTACATCATCGTGCTGAACCCGATCATCCTGGGCAGTGCGACGGACATGTACGGGCACCACCTGGACCACGGCCAGCTGGTCACCGCCACCGTGCTGACTGCCGCCTTCACCACGCTCCTGATGGGCGTCATCGGCAATGTGCCGATCGCACTCGCGGCCGGCCTCGGGGTCAACACCGTCGTCGCCCTCCAGCTCGCCCCGCGCATGAGCTGGCCCGACGCGATGGGCATGGTCGTCCTGGCCGGTCTCGTCGTCATGCTGCTCGTCGCCTCCGGGCTGCGCGAGCGCGTCATGAACGCCGTACCGCTCGGACTGCGCAAGGGCATCGCGATCGGCATCGGCCTGTTCATCATGCTGATCGGCCTGGTCGACTCGGGCTTCGTCACCCGTATCCCCGACGCCGCGCACACCACCGTGCCGCTGCAGCTCGGCTCCGACGGTCACCTCAACGGCTGGCCGGTACTGATCTTCGTACTCGGCACGCTGCTCACGCTCGCCCTGCTGGTGCGCAAGACGCCGGGCGCGATCCTCATCTCGATCGTCGCGATGACCGTTCTCGCGCTGATCGTCAACGCGGTCGCCGACATCCCCGCGATGAACTGGGGCCTCACCGTCCCTGAGTGGCCCGGCAACCCGGTCGCCAGCCCCGACTTCGGGCTGCTCGGCAAGGTCAGCCTCTTCGGCGGCTTCTCGAAGGTCGGCGTCCTCACCGGGATCCTCTTCGTCTTCACCGTGCTGCTGTCCTGCTTCTTCGACGCGATGGGCACCATCCTCGGCGTCAGCGACGAGGCCAAGCTGCTGGATGCGGACGGCAACCTGCCGGGCGTCTCCAAGGTGCTCTTCGTCGACGGTGTCGCGGTCGCGGTGGGCGGCGCCAGCTCCGCTTCGGCGACCACCTGCTTCGTGGAGTCGACCGCCGGTGTCGGCGAGGGCGCCCGTACGGGCTTCGCCAACATCGTCACCGGCGGACTCTTCGTCGTGGCGCTGTTCCTCACACCGATCGCCACGATGGTCCCGGCCCAGGCGGCCACACCCGCGCTGATCGCGGTGGGCTTCCTGATCCTCTCCGGCTCCATCAGGGAGATCGACTGGAGCGATTTCACGATCGCGATCCCGGTCTTCCTGACGATGGTCCTGATGCCGTTCACGTACTCCATCACCAACGGCATCGGCATCGGCTTCATCAGCTTCTGCGTGCTGCGGCTGGCGGCGGGACGCGGTCGTACCGTGCCGATCGCGCTGTACGTCGTCGGAGCGGTGTTCACCTTCTACTACCTGATGCCGGCCCTGGGTCTCACCTGAGCCGTCCGATGAGCCGTGGGACGAGCCGTGTGACGAGCCGTCTGATCGCGTGAGTCACGTCAATCCGTAGAACTTCTCTGTCTCGTCGACGGCGGTCTTGAACCGCTCGTCGAAGTCGTCGCGAATGAGCGTCCGGACCACATAGTCCTGGACGCTCATTCCGCGTTTGGAGGCATGCTGCTTGAGCCGGTCAAGCAGCTCACCGTCTATTCGCAGGCTGAGCACTTCCGATCCCATGCCCGACAGCGTCCCCGGGCCGGGGCGCCCGGCACGTCACTTTCCGCCTCCGGATCACTCATTTGAGTGACGTGACCAGCCGCACGGTTTCGGAGTGGTCTTTAGTTAGGGTAATGAGTTACTCTAACGACCATGCCTGACCTTACGCCCGGCGACAAAGCCGCCGCCGTGGACTCCCTGCGCTCAGCCGTGATGCGGCTGAGCAGACGCCTCAAGCACCAGCGCGTCGACGAGTCGCTGAGCCCCACCGAAATGTCGGTGCTCGCCACCCTCGCGCGCTGCGGCAGCGCCACCCCCGGTGAGCTGGCCCGCAAGGAACACGTACAGCCGCCGTCGATGACCCGCATCGTGGCGCTCCTGGAGGCCAAGGGCCTGGTCAGGCTGGAGCCGCATCCCGACGACCGCCGCCAGAAGGTCGTCAGCCAGACCGAAGCCGCCGAGGCGATGCTCGCCGAGAGCCGCCGCAAGCGGAACGTCTGGCTGGCCGAGCTCGCCGGCGGTCTGGACGAGGACGAGTGGGCGCAGCTCTTCGCTGCCGCACCCGTACTGGAGAAGCTCGCCCACCTTTGATCACTGAATCTCCCGCCGACCCCGCCTAGGAGGCGACCACGATTGAGTACGGGACCCGGAGCAGACTCCGCACCCGCACCGACAGACACTTCAACCGGCATACCTGCCAAGACATCGATGTTCAGCTCGCTGAAGATCCGTAACTACCGCCTCTTCGCCACCGGCGCCGTGGTTTCCAACACCGGTACCTGGATGGCCCGCATCACCCAGGACTGGCTGGTCCTGTCACTGACGGGATCCTCCGCCGCCGTCGGCATCACGACCGCGATGCAGTTCCTCCCCATGCTTCTCTTCGGTCTCTACGGCGGTGTGATCGCCGACCGGTTCCCCAAGCGCAAGCTGCTCCTCTCCACCCAGGGAGCGATGGGCCTCGGCGGCCTCTTCCTCGCCGTGATGACCCTCTCCGGCAACGTCGAGGTCTGGCACGTGTACGCCACGGCCTTCTTCACCGGACTGGTCACCGTCATCGACAACCCGTCCCGGCAGTCCTTCGTGTCCGAGATGGTCGGCCCCGACCAGATCCGCAACGCGGTCTCCCTGAACTCGGCGAACTTCCAGTCCGCCCGGCTCATCGGCCCCGCCGTCGCCGGTGTCATGACGGCCGCCGTCGGCCCCGGCTGGGCCTTCCTCGCCAACGGACTCTCCTTCATCGCGCCCATCACCGGGCTGCTGCTGATGCGGACCTCCGAGTTCCACCCGGCACCGCGCAGGGCGCGCGGCAAGGGCCAGCTGCGCGAGGGGCTCAACTACGTCTCCAAGCACCCGGAGCTGATCTGGCCGATCGTCCTGGTCGGCTTCATCGGCACCTTCGGCTTCAACTTTCCGATCTGGCTCTCGGCCTTCGCCAACGACACGTTCCATGGCGACTCGGGCATGTACGGCATGTTCAACACCCTGATGGCGATCGGCTCCCTGGTGGGCGCCCTGCTGGCGGCCCGCCGAGGCACCTCCAGACTGCGCGTGCTCGCCGGGGCGGCGATCCTCTTCGGCGTACTGCAGGTGGCGGCGTCGCTTGCCCCGTCCCTGTGGCTGTTCGTGCTGCTGCTCGTCCCGATCGGCATCCTGGGGCTGACGGTCAACGTGACCGCCAACTCCACGGTCCAGATGGGCACCGACCCCGAGATGCGGGGCCGGGTGATGGCCCTGTTCATGATGGTCTTCACCGGGGGTACGCCTCTGGGCGGACCGCTCTTCGGCTGGCTGACGGACGCCTACGGGGTCCGGCTGAGCTTCGCGCTCGGCGGCATCGTCTGCGCGACGGCTGCCGTGGGGGTCGGCCTGATGCTGGCCCGCGCGGCGAACCTCAAGCTCAAGGTGGACCTGCGGAAGGGGCAGCAGCACCTCGCCTTCGTACCGCGCGAGCAGCTGGCTACGGCGGCCTGAGAATCCTGATGCGGGGGCGGCCGGGGCGAGGCCGCCCCCGCGGGCCCGTTACGCTCGATGGCGTGGACCCGAAAACCAGGAACCGGATCATGGCCGGTGTGCTCGTACTGATGTTCGTCGTCGTGGCCGTGGCGGCCGCCGTCGGAAACTGACGACGGCCGCACTCACTCCCGGCCGCTGCTACCAGGCGAAGGCCTCGGGGGACGGACCCGGGCCGGGGTATACCTCGTCCAGCTCGGACAGGACCTCGTCGGACAGCTCAAGCTCGACCGCCCGCAGCGCGGAGTCGAGCTGTTCCTGCGTACGCGGGCCGACGATCGGGCCCGTGACGCCGGGACGGGTCAGCAGCCAGGCCAGGGCGGCCTCGCCCGGCTCCAGACCGTGCTTCTCCAGCAGGTCCTCGTACGCCTGGATCTGCGCACGCTGGACGGGGTCCGCGAGCGCGTCGGCCGCACGGCCCGAGGCCCGGCGCCCGCCCAGGGTCTCCTTCTTGATCACGCCGCCGAGCAGTCCGCCCTGCAGCGGCGACCACGGGATGACCCCGAGGCCGTACTCCTGCGCGGCCGGGATGACCTCCATCTCGGCGCGGCGCTCGGCGAGGTTGTAGAGGCACTGCTCGCTGACCAGGCCGACGGCGCCGCGGCGGGCGGCCGCCTCGTTCGCCTGGGCGATCTTGTAGCCGGGGAAGTTCGAGGACCCGGCGTAGAGGATCTTGCCCTGCTGGATCAGGACGTCGATCGCCTGCCAGATCTCGTCGAACGGCGTCGAGCGGTCGATGTGGTGGAACTGGTAGATGTCGATGTAGTCCGTGCCGAGCCGCTTGAGCGAGGCGTCGACGGCACGGCGGATGTTCACCGCGGACAGCTTGTCGTGGTTGGGCCAGGCGTCGCCCTCGGCGGCCATGTTCCCGTACACCTTGGTGGCCAGGACCGTCTTGTCGCGGCGGTCGCCGCCCTTGGCGAACCAGCTGCCGACGATCTCCTCGGTGCGGCCCTTGTTCTCGCCCCAGCCGTAGACGTTGGCGGTGTCGAAGTAGTTGACCCCCGCGGCGAGCGCGGAGTCCATGATGGAGTGGCTGTCGGCCTCGTCGGTCAGCGGACCGAAGTTCATCGTCCCGAGGACGAGTCGGCTGACCTTGAGTCCGGTGCGTCCGAGCTGCGTGTACTTCATGGAGCCCAAGCCAACGCCTTGAAGCGCGCTCTAATCAAGGGCCCCAGGGGTTCAGTTGGGTCTGTTGGGCCTGTTGGTTCTGTTGTACGGCCCGCCCAGCTCCCACGCCTGGTGCAGGGCGTCGGCGAAGGCGGCCGCCAGCTTGTGTTCGCCCGAGGCGTTGGGGTGGGTGCCGTCGTAGGTGTCCTGGTGGATGTCGTACGAGGGCGGGTGCGAGGCCAGGAGGAGCGGCGACGAGGGGGCGTCCAGGTCGGCGACCAGCTTGGCGAGGAGCTCGTTGAAGCGGTCCACCTCGGCGGCGAAGGGGGCGTCGGTGGCGGCCCGTACGTTCGGGATCACCGGCAGGATCACGGCGCGGACGTGCGGGTTCGCCGCGCGGGCCTCGGTGAGGAAGCGGCGGGCGTTCGCGGCGGTCTGGTCGCTGTCGGTGTAGAAGCCGAGGTCGATCAGGCCGAGGGAGACGAGCAGCACGTCGGCCCGTGTCGCGGCGACCGTCTCGCGGATCACCGGCGCCATGTGGAGCCAGCCCTCGCCCCAGCCCGCGAGATGACGGCGCGCGGCGGCCGGGAAGGCGGGGTCGGCGTAGGCCGCGGGGTCGGGGGAGTCGTACAACTCGTCGCGCGGGCCGACGATGTCGTACGTACCGGAGGGGAGCGTGGCGCACAGGTGCTGCCACATCCGGTAGCGCCAGGTGTGGTCGCCGGCGCGTCCGATGGTCATGGAGTCGCCCACGCACAGGAACCTGGAAGGGGAACGCATGCCGCCATTTTCGCCGATCATGCTCCTGATCAGTGGTGTGAGCCTGAACACTCGGGCGGGATGGCAGGCTTGGGCGCATGCGTCTGTCTCTGTCTCGGTCTCTGTGCGGTGTCGGTGCCGCGGTCCTGGTGATATTCGGTGCCGGTACGGCGGTCGCCGACGACGGCGGCTTCACGATCAAGGACCCCCGGATCAAGGAGTCCAGCGGACTCGCCGCGAGCCGGCTGCATCCCGGCGTCTACTGGACGCACAACGACAGCGACGACGGCCCGTACGTCTACGCCGTCGACTCGAAGACCGGGCAGACCGTCGCCACGGTCACGATGAAGGGCGTGGGCAGCCCGCGTGACGTCGAGGCGATCTCGATCGGTCCCGACGGGGACATCTACGTCGGGGACATCGGGGACAACCTCGACGGCACCTGGGACCATGTGTGGATCTACCGCTTCCCCGAGCCGAAGCAGCTGAAGGACGAGACGGTCCGCGCCACGCAGTACGTCGTGAAGTACGCCGACGGGCCGCGCAACGCGGAGGCGATGATGGTGCAGCCCAAGACCGGCCGGGTCTACATCGCCTCCAAGAACGAGGAGTCGGGCGGTCTGTACGTCGGCCCGAAGCACCTTTCCCCGACGGGCGTGAACGTCTTCCGCCGTATCGACGACGTGGGCTGGGTGACCGACGGCGCCTTCTCGCCGGACGGCTCGCGCCTCGCGCTGCGCGGGTACTTCAGCGCGGGGGAGTACGACTGGAAGGCGTCGGCGCACGGCGGCGAAGGCGGCCTGGGCGAGAAGCACTCGGTGAACGCGCCGTGGCAGGGGCAGGCCGAGTCGGTGACGTACACGGCTGACGGCTCGGCCCTGATGTTCGGCTCGGAGGGGTCGGACAGCGACGTCGTGCGGGTGGGGGTGGACCACCCGAAGGGCGACGGATCGAAGCCGCCCTCCAAGGACGGGAGTTCGTCGTCGGCGAGCGGATCCGACGGCGGCGGCAAGGGGAACTCCACGACGGTGCTCGGCGTGGGCGTGCTGGTGGCGGTACTGCTCGGCTTCCTGGGTCTGCGGCGGATGTTCCGCCGGAACTGACCGCCACTACGAGGTGCCGGTCACGCGCACCTCGTAGTGCAGGGTCTTGTCGCGCATGAGGCGGTGGGCGAGCGGCACCCCGATGCCGTGCATGACGGGGTGCTTGCGCCGCAGCAGCCGCGCGGCGCGCTTGCACTCCGGACTGCCCTGGCCGAGCAGCCGCACCTGCGCGCTGAGTGCGGGCCCGGTGGGCGTGCCACGGAGGGTGGAGGGGGCGATCTCCACCTCGGGGAAGTTCCGCATCCGCTTGGCCTTCCCCGAGGAGGCGTACGTACGGATGTAGGCGTGATCCCCGTCGACGGCGATGCTGACGGGGGTGCCGACGCTGGTGCCGTCGCGTTTGTGAGTGGTGAGCAGGACGGCGTACTGCCTGGCGAGTGGGGCGAGCGCGGGGCCCGCGGGGCTGGTCATGGCTTCCATCCATGCACCGGATGGGGGTTCTGTCATCCCCTGGCGACACTCCTGCGGGGCCAGGCGCGGCGTGAGGTGTGATCAGAGGCGGTGCCGCAGTTCGGTCAAGGGGTGACGACAGGGGTGCACAGGCGTTTACCCTGGGGGTGAACGTCTGTGCACCCCTGTCGTGCGCAGCCAGCCAGAGACCCCCGGAGTGCCATGACCCCCGCGATACCCGATGCCGCCGATACCGGTGGCGTCGTCGAGGCCCCGCATCCCCGTCTGATGGTCGGCGTGCTCGCCTTCTGCGGGGTCGTCGTCGCCGTCATGCAGACCCTGGTCGTGCCGCTGCTGCCGCACATTCCCGCCCTCACCGGGAGCACCCCCGCCGCCGCCAGCTGGCTGGTGACCGTGACGCTGCTGACCGGGGCCGTGTGCACGCCCGTGCTCGGGCGCGTCGGTGACATGTACGGGAAGCGGCGCGTGCTCGTCGCCGCGCTCGGGGTGCTCGTCGTGGGGTCCGTGCTCTGCGCGGTCAGTTCGGACATCGGGGTGCTCATCGCGGGGCGCGCCCTGCAGGGGGCCGCGCTCGCCGTCGTGCCGCTCGGGATCAGCATCATGCGCGACGAACTGCCGCCCGCGCGCGTGCTGTCGTCCGTCGCGCTGATGAGCTCCACGCTGGGGATCGGGGCGGCCGTGGGGCTGCCCATCGCCGCGATGGTCATCGAGCACTCCGACTGGCACACCATGTTCTGGGCCTCAGCGGGGCTCGGGGTGCTCGATGTGGTGCTCGTGCTCGTCTTCGTACCCGAGTCGCCTCTGCGGTCCCGGGGCCGGTTCGACGTGCTGGGGGCGATCGGGCTCTCCGCCGCGCTGGTCGCGCTGCTGGTCGCCGTCACTCAGGGCGGGGAGTGGGGGTGGGGTTCCACGCGGATCGTCGGGTTGTTCGCCGCCGCCGTCGTGATCGGGGTGGCCTGGGGCTTCTACGAGATGCGGGTGGCCTCGCCGATGGTCGATCTGCGGGTCTCCGCGCGGCCGGCCGTACTGCTCGCCAACATCGCGGCCCTGCTCATCGGGTTCGCCTTCTACGGCAACTCGCTCGTCACCGGGCAGATGGTCCAGGAGCCGAAGGCGACGGGCTACGGGCTCGGCGCCTCCATCGTGGTCAGCGGGCTCTGCCTGCTGCCCGGCGGGATCACCATGGTCGCGCTGTCGCCGCTGTCGGCCCGGATCTCTGCCACGCGCGGGCCCAAGGTGACCCTCGCTGTCGCGGCCGTCGTGATGGTCGCCGGGTATGTGCTGCGGTTCTTCACCAGCCACAGCCTGCTCATGATCATCGTTGGTGCGACCGTCGTCTCCTCCGGGACCGCCCTCGCCTACTCCGCGCTCCCCTCGCTCGTCATGCGCGCCGTCCCCGTGAGCGAGACGGGCGCCGCCAACGGGCTCAACACCCTGATGCGGTCCGTCGGTCAGGCCTTCTGCAGCGCGGTCGTCGCCGCCGTACTCGCCAATGTCACCTTCCAGGTGGGCGGACACACCGCCCCCACCCTCCACGCGTATCTGCTGGTCTTCCTCATCGCCGGGGGCGCCGCGCTGGCCGCGCTCCTCGTGACGCTGGGTCTGCCGGGGCGGACCGCATCCGTCACCGGTACGGTCGGGGCCAAGGGACCCAAAACACTTGCTCAGGAGGGTGCATGACCGCCGATGTCGAAGCCGGTACGGGGCGCGACGCGATCCTGCGCGCCGCCCGCCGCGCCTTCACCCTGCGGCCGTACGCCGAAGTGACCATGCGGGGCATCGCCGCCGACGCGGGCGTGAGCGCCTCGCTGATCGTGAAGCGCTTCGGCACCAAGGAGCAGCTGTTCAGTACGGTCACCGACTTCGGCCCCGCCGCCGATCTGCTGTTCGACGCGCCGCTGGATGAGCTCGGCCGGCACATGGTGCTCTCCCTGGTCCACAGCCGGCGCGAGAACCAGGCCGACCCGCTGCTGCGGGTCGTCTTCGGCCTGGGCAACCAGGACGAGCGCTCGGTGATGAAGGAGCGGTTCAGGGAGCAGGTCACCGCCCGGCTCGCCTCCCGGCTGGAGGGGGACGAGCGGCGGTTGCGGGCCGAGCTGATCGTGGGGCTGCTCCTGGGACTGGGTGCGGCGATCAGCCTGCACCGGCCCGACAGCGCCACGGAGGCGGCCGACCCGGCGCATCTCGCGGACCTCTACGCCCCGGCCCTTCAGGCGCTGGTGGTTCGGGCATGAGTACGGGCATGACAGCGGCCCCCGGCGCGGTGTGCGCCGGGGGCCGCTGTCGAGGTGCGTAACCGCTGCGGTCAGAGCTTCTCGATCACGTAGTCGATGCAGGCCGTCAGGGCCTCGACGTCCGCCGGGTCGATCGCCGGGAACATCGCCACGCGCAGCTGGTTGCGGCCCAGCTTGCGGTACGGCTCGGTGTCCACGATGCCGTTGGCGCGCAGCGCCTTGGCGATGGCGGCCGCGTCGATCGAGTCGTCGAAGTCGATCGTGCCGATGACCTGCGAGCGCTTGGCAGGGTCGGTGACGAACGGCGTCGCGTACGACGCCTTCTCGGCCCAGGTGTAGAGGCGCGAGGAGGAGTCGGCGGTGCGTCCCGTGGTGAAGTCCAGGCCGCCCTGGGTGTTCATCCAGGTCAGCTGCTCGTTGAGGAGGAACAGCGTGGCGAGGGCCGGGGTGTTGTACGTCTGGTTCTTGAGGGAGTTGTCGATCGCCGTGGGGAGGCTGAAGAACTCCGGGATGTGGCGTCCTGACGCGTGGATCGCTGCCGCGCGCTCCAGGGCCGCCGGGGAGAAGATGCCGATCCACAGGCCGCCGTCGGAGGCGAAGGACTTCTGCGGGGCGAAGTAGTAGACGTCCGTCTCGGTGATGTCCACCGGGAGGCCGCCCGCGCCCGACGTCGCGTCGACGAGGACGAGAGCGTTGGGGTCGGCGCCCTCGACGCGCTTGATGGGCGCCGCGACGCCGGTCGAGGTCTCGTTGTGGGTGAGGGCGTAGACGTCCACACCCGCCTCGGCCTTCGGGTCCGGGTGGGTGCCCGGGTCCGAGGCGATCACGGAGGGGGCCTCCAGCCAGGGGGCCAGCTTGGACGCCTTGGCGAACTTGGAGGAGAACTCGCCGAAGTTGAGGTGCTGGGACTTCGTCGTGATCAGTCCGTGCGTCGCCACGTCCCAGAAGGCCGTGGAGCCGCCGTTGCCGAGGATGACCTCGTACCCCTCGGGGAGGGAGAAGAGGTCGCGGACGCCTTCGCGCACCGCGCCGACCAGGTTCTTGACCGGGGCCTGGCGGTGGGACGTGCCGAGGAGAGAGGTGCCGGTGGCGGCCAGGGCGTCCAGCGCCTCCGTACGCACCTTGGAGGGGCCCGCGCCGAAACGGCCGTCGGCGGGCTTGATGTCAGCGGGAATCTGGAGATCAGCCACGGTGGGAGCGTAGCTCCTGGGGGCGGGGTACGTGGGAG
>NZ_JAFLRJ010000219.1 GCF_017315755.1 Streptomyces beijiangensis | reverse complement strand
TCCGGCCGCGGTGACCGCGGCGGCGTACCGGAGCTTGTTGCCGAAGGCCGCCGAGAAGGAGGCGAGGTTGCGGGCCTTGTCCACGCTCGTCGTCTCGCCATGGGTGCCGGAGAGGATGACGGCGCCGGTGAGCGATCCTCCGCCGCTCTGGCTCAGGCGGACGACGATCGTGTCGTCGGGGGCGCTGGCGAACATCTCGCGGACGTAGCGGATCTTGTTCTTGGTGTACGTCGTGGTGACCATGCCGTTGCTCAGGTCGAGCGTGCGGCGGTAGTCGGACACGGAGGAGAACTCGTGGTCCGGCATGTACAGCATCACGCGTGCGAGGAGCGTGAGACTGCCGAAGTCGTCGCGCCCGTACGGGAATTGGCCGTCGCTGTCGAGCGTGGTGTTCGCGCCGCCCGTCCACAGGCTCGCGTCGGTGACCTGGAAGAGCTCGCGGGAGGGATCGGCTCCGACGATGGCGCCGAGGCGGCCGTTGCCCAGCGGCAGGCCCTGCTCGATGAGGAGGTCCTCGTCCGCGGGCTCGGGGTACCAGAGGGTCGTCGCCCTGTCCGCGGGGACGAGCGGGGACGAGATGGGGCGGTTCGGCGCGGCGTGCGCGGTGAAGACGGGCAGGGCGCTCAGTGCGAGCGCGCCGCCCATGCCGAGGACCAGGCGTCTGGAGGGTCCGTTGCTCATGTGGGCTCCGTAGGTTGAGGGGTTGACGAGGCCGCGCGGGGGGATGGCCGGCGCGCCGATGCGCGCGCCGGCCTCCGCGCACCGCGGGGCAGTTGCCGTACGAAGCCCGTCAGGACAGCTTGATCAGGCGCGAGCCGTGCGCGGGGACGGCGGAAGCGGTCCAGGAGCCGGTGGCCGGGCCGAGGTCCTTGCGGGAGACCGCGTCGCGCAGCTGCATGCTGCCGGACAGGCCCAGGTCCTTGAAGCTGACGGAGATGTCGGTGGGCGTCGAGCCGAGGTTGTAGACCGCCAGGTACGTGGCGCCGCCGATCTTCTTCGTCCACACCTGGGTGTCGCCCGAGCGGATCTGCCGGGGCAGGACCGCCGCCTGGTCGACCGCGATGACCTCGGGGTTGGTCAGGATCGACTTGGCCTTGCCGTCGAGGAAGTAGATGTCGCCGCCGACGTACAGCGGGGACGACGCCATCGACCAGAACGTCATCACGGTCTGCCGCTCGGTGTCGTTCAGGCCGTCCTGCAGGCCGCTGCCCGTGTTGTTGTTGATCGGCATGGAGTCGAGGTCGCCGAGGTATCCGGGGGCCGACAGCTTGGGCAGCCAGGCGGGCAGGTCGGTGAAGCGGTCGTCGACGGAGCTGGTCCAGGTGCTGGTGGTCTCGCAGTAGCACTCGATGTCGGTGTCGACCCGGACTCCGTTCACCGAGCCACGCAGGCCGTCGCCTGCGTCCAGGTCGACCGGCCAGGCGCTCGCCGTCAGCCACATGCTGCGGCCGCTGTGGTCGATCGCGGTGGACCATGCCTTCATGTCGGCGACGTTGTCCTTCGTCACGCCGTCGATCTTGATGAAGTCGACTCCCCAGGAGGCGTAGCGGGCGACGATGGAGTCGATGTACTCCTGGGCGCACGGGTTGCTGTAGTCGATCTTCCAGTTGCCGCCCCACTTGTTGGTCGCCGTCAGCGGCTTCACCGCAATGTCCTGTGCATGACATGCGGTGCCGAGGATGGGCGCGTTCTTGTTGTAGACCTCCTGCTCAAGGCCTGCGGCGCCGTACAGACCCAGCTTGAGGCCCTTGCCGTGGATGTAGTCGGAGAGCGACTGGATCCCGCTGGGGAAGCGGTCCTTGTCGGCGTCGGGGATGCCGTTGGCGTCGGTGTGGAAGTTCCAGTCGTAGTCGAAGTTCCAGCCGGCGTCGATGTTCAGGTTCTTGTATCCGGCCGAGGACAGATTGCTGCTGAGCGAGTCCGCGGCGTTCTTGATGTTGCCCTCGTTCAGCCAGTGCGTGCCGTAGCCGCTGCGCGAGGACGACTCCACGCTCCAGCTGCTCCACCCCATGAAGGGCTTCACGTACGGGGTCCTCGCCTCGGCCGTGCCCGGGGAGAGGGCGAGGGCCAGCGGCAGGGCGCAGGCCGCCGCGGCGAGGGTCGCACGTCGGGTCGAGCGGGTCGTTCGGGTCGTTCGGGTCGTTCGGGTCACTGGAAGTACCTCCGGGGAAAGGGAGTTTCAGGACTTGAGACCGGACATCGCGATGCCCTGGACGATGTGGCGCTGGGCGACCAGGAACATGATCACGAGAGGGAGGATCGCCACCGCCGTGCCCGCGAACAGCTCGGGCAGATTGACGGTCTGGGAGGTGAGGAAGCTGGAGAGCGCGATCTGTACGGTCCAGCTGTTCGGGTCCTGGCCGATCATCAGCGGCCAGAGGAAGGAGTTCCACGCCTCGATGAAGGACAGTGCGCCGAGGGAGGCGATCATCGTCACCGAGTTGGGCAGGATGATCCGCCCGTACACACCGAGGTAGCTGAGGCCGTCGATGCGGCCCGCTTCCTCGATCTCGGCGGGGAAGGAGAGGTAGAAGCTGCGGAAGAGGACCACGGCGAACGCGTTGAACAGACCCGGTGCGATCAGGCCCCACATCGTGTTGACGCCGCCCATGGAGCCCACCACGACGAAGGTGGGCAGGAACGTGACGGCCTGCGGGATCATCAGCGTGCCGACGATGAGCGAGAGGACGACCCCTCGTCCCGGCACGTTGATACGCGCCAGGGCGTACCCGGCCATCGACGCGAACAGCGTCGAGACCGGCGCCGAAATCACCGCGATCAGCAGGGAGTTGGCGAGGGAACGGCCGAACGGTCGCTCCGGGTTGTCGAACAGGGACGTGAAGTTGTCCCAGTTCAGTGAAGACGGCAGCCAGTGCCAGTCGGTGGCCGTGATCTCCGGCGTCGTCATGAAGGCGTTGCGCAGCAGTACGTAGAACGGGATCAGGAAGACCACGGACAGCAGGCACAGCACCAGGTACGTGACGGCGGAGCCGAGCACGCTCCCTCGGTATCGGTTCATGGGTTCAGTCCTTGTCGCGGGCGAACCCGAGGATCCGGCCCTGGACGAGCGTGATCAGCACGATCAGGAGGGTGAGCAGGAAGGCCCCGGCCGAGCCGACGCCGTAGTCCTGGTCCTGCAGGGCGACGCCGTACAGGTGCATGAGCGGGGTGCGGACGGGTTCGCTGCCGAGCGAGGCGCCGGTGGAGAAGATCGCGTAGAACTCGTCGAAGGCCTGGAGCGCGGCGATGAACATCAGCAGCAGGATCGCGACCGACGTGTTGCGCAGCATGGGGAAGGTGATGGAGCGGAAGGTGCGCCAGGGGCCCGCACCGTCGAGGGACGCGGCTTCGTAGAGGTGCGGCGGGATGGACTGGAGGCCGGCGATGAACAGGATCATGTACAGGCCGACTTGGAGCCAGAGGCGGAGCGTGACCAGCACGATCCAGTACAGGGGTGGGCTCTGCGTCTGGATCCAGGGCGTTGCGTCGGCGCCGAACAGGGCGCCGATGGTGTTCGCGAGGCCGGACGGCACCCCGCTGAACAGGGCCATCTTCCAGATCATCGCGGCGGCGACGTAACTGACGGCCGCCGGCAGCAGGAACGCCGTACGGAAGAAGGCCCGGCCGCGCCGCACCCGGTTGACGAGGACGGCGAGGCCCAGGGACGCGACGAAGGTGACCGGCACGATCATCGCCGTGAACAGCACGATCATCGTGAGCGAGTCGCGGAACCGCTCGTCGCTGAGCAGCTCCTTGTAGTTGTCCAGGCCGACCCACTTCCCGAGGGAGATGGTGCGCCGGGCCTCGCTGAAGCTCAGCAGGAAGCTCCAGCCGATGGCCACGTAACGGAAGACGGCCAGGCCGATCAGCATGGGCGCGGTCAGGACGATGAAGGCGAGGGCCTTCGAGCGTCGCTCGGTCAGCCGCCGGCGGCGCGGCACCTTGGCGGGTGCCGGCCGGGCGGCACGCTTGCGCAGGGGCGCGGTGCCGGTGGCGGTCATGAGGTGTCAGCCCATCTGCTTGTCGAGGTCCGACTGCGCCTTGGACTGGGCCTTCTTCAGGGTCTTCGCCGGGTCGTCGCCCTGGGCGATGTCGGCGGCAGCGGCGATGAACTCGGCCTGCATGGCCTGGGTCCACTCGGCGGGGAAGGAGATGCCGTACTTGGTCCCGATGGTGACGGTGTCCTTCGCGGCGCCCTTGCTCAGCGCCGGGGTCTTCGCGGCGACCGCGTTCTGCGGCGGCACATGGAAGCCGTACTTGACCGCCCAGTCCATCTGGATGGCGGACTGCTCGACCCACAGCCACTGGAGGTACTTCTTGGCCTCCGCGACGTGCTTGCTCTTGGAGTTGATCGCCTGCGACCAGCCGCCGAGGCGGGCGACGGGCTTCCCGGAGGCGTCGTACGCGGGCCACGGCACGACCCCGAAGTCGTCGCCGAGCGCCTTCTCGACGGTGGGCAGCGCCCACAGGCCGCACCACTGCATGGCGGTGGCGCCCTGGGTGAACGCGCCCGCGTCGTACCAGTCGGTGGTGAAGCCGAGCAGGATCGACTTGTCGGAGTGCAGGTCGTGCAGACCGCCGATGGACTTGGCTGCGTCCGCGTAGACGACCTTGCCGTCCTTGATCATGTCCACGCCCTGGGACCAGGCGAGGAGGTAGGGGCTGTCGCCGATGCCGTCGTTGCCTATGAACAGGCCCTTGATGTCGCCGTCGGTCAACTTCTTTGCGGCGGCGGTCAGTTCGGCGAAGGTGGTGGGCGGGGTGACGCCGGCCTTCGTCAGCATCGACTTGCGGTAGAAGAGCATCATGATGTCGTCGATGGTCTTCATGCCGTAGAGCTTGCCGTCGACGGTGAGGTAGTCGATGTCCGCCTTGTTGAAGCCGTCCTTGGCGGACCCGTAGACGTCATCGAGGGGCTCCAGCTGGCCCTTGCGTGCCATCTCGGCGCGGAAATCGCCGAGTTCGAAGATGTCGGGGGCGTCGGCGCCGAGCAGGGCGGCGTTCAGCTTGGTCTCGTACTGGGAGGTGTCGGCTCCCCACACCACGTTGATCGCGATGTCCGGGTTGGCCTTGGTGAACTCCTTGGCGTACCGCTTCACCGCGGCCTGCGTGCCCTCCTCCCCGTACTGGTGGTACCACTGCGTGAGCGTGACCTTGGCGCCCTTGGCGGAGGCGGTGGCCTGCGGGTTGCTGGAGCAGGCGACGGCACTGCCCGCCACGAACAGCACGGACATGCCGAGGAATCCCCGACGGGACAAAGCGGAACTGGCAGTCATGACAGGGCCTTTCCGGGGAACGGAGGCTTGCGGGGGGGAAGGGTGAGGGTGAGGAGGTCGTGCGGTTCAGGCGGCGAAGAGTGACTGGATGCTTACGGCGGCGGCCCCGCGCGCCCATTCCTCCCAGGGCAGGGGGCGCACGATGAGCGGGCAGCGGGCGGCGGCCCCGAACGCCTGGGTGGTGAAGGCGGCGCGGATCTGCTCTTCGAAGAGGTCGTACGCGGCCAGGCCCTCGCCCGAGACGACGACCCGCTCGGGGCCGACCAGGTTGACCATGGCCGCGAGGCCGAGCCCGATGGCCTCGCCCGCCTCGTCGAACACGGCGCGTACTGCGGCGTCCCCGCCATGGGCCCGGTCGATCGCCCCGGCCATGTCGAGGTCGGGATCGCCCGCCGCGTGCCGGGCCCGGGCGACGATCGCCTCCTCCGAGGCGATCGACTCCACGCAGCCGCGGGCGCCGCAATGGCATTCGGGCCCGTTTCCGGCGGCCACGGGGATATGACCGATCTCGCCGGCCACCCCGTACCCCCCGGCCACCAGCCGGCCGTTGACGACGAGCGCGCAGCCGATGCCCACGCCGACCGTGGCCAGGGCGAAGGAGTCCGCGCCCACGCCCTCGCCGAACCACTGCTCGGCGACGGTGAGGGCCTTCACGTCGTTCTCGACGGTGACCGTCAGCCCTGTGGCGGCGGCCACCAGTTCGGCCAGCGGGACGTCGCGCCAGCCGAGGAACGGCGAGTAGCGCACGACGCCGCCCCGCCGGTCCACGTCACCCGAGACGGACACCCCGATGTGGTGCGTCCGCTCGGCGTGGACGGGGGTCAGTTCCGCGACGAGCGCGGCGATGTCGCGGACGACCTGCGCCGCCGACCGGTCGGTCACGGGGATCCGGTGGGCGGCCCGTACCTGCGCCCTCAAGTCGGTGACCACACCGATGAGTTCGTCGGCCGTGGCCTTGATGCCCACGAAGAACTCGCGGTCGGCACGGACTGCGAGTGGGTGCGCGGGGCGGCCCGCGCCCTCCACGATGCGGGGGCCTTGTGGCAGTTCCTCCAGGTATCCGGCTTCGATCATCGGTTTGACCGCCTTGGTGACGGCGGCGGAGGAGAGACCCGTGATCCTGGCGATCTCCGGGCGGACGACCGGACCACGCGTGAGCACCGTGGTGAACACCGAGTTGGCCGCCGGAGATGCGAGCAGCTTCGCTCGGTTCAGCAACATGGGGGAAACGTAGGGGGAATAATTTCCTTCGTCAATATTTAAATTTGACGAGTTCGGATCTAGGCTCCTTGCTCATGTCACAGGTGTCCTACGACGAGCCCAGTCGCACGTTCCTCCTCGCCACCCCCGCCACCTCGTACGCGCTGCGCATCGGCGCGGACGACAGCCCACGGCATGTGCACTGGGGTGCGCCGCTCACGCTCGGCCAGGCCGTCGCCCTGCCCACGTACGACGGAATGACCAGCAGTTTCGCCTCGACGGGTGGCGAGGAGATGGCCGTTGAGGGCGGCGCCCGATTCGGGGCGCCTTCGCTGCTCGTGCGGTACGCGGACGGGGCGCGCGGTGTCGAGTGGGCCTACGAGAGCCACGAGATCGAGGACAGGACCGGGGGCAGCCGCCTCCGCGTACGGCTCCGGGATCGCCACTATCCGCTCGGCTGCACGCTCCACTACGCGGTGCACGAGGACAGCGACGTCATCGAACGCTCCATGACGCTCAGCCACTTGGGCACGGCGGAGACCGCCGGCGAACCCATCGAGATTCTGCGCTGCGACGCCGCTAGCTGGTCGGTCCCCGCAGCATCCGGTGTGCGGCTGAGCCACACGGTCGGCGCGTGGTCGGGCGAGACGCAGCTGCGGCGGACCGAAGCTCCGTACGCCGAGACCGTGTTCACCAGCCGGCGCGGAATCTCCGGACATTTCGGAAATCCCTGGCTGATGGTCGACGCGGGTGACGCCGACGAGAGCCACGGCGAGGTGTGGAGCATGGCCCTCGCCTGGTCCGGGAGCTGGCGCATCACCGCGACACGCGACCACACCGGCGGACCGTTCGCGGTCACCGGTGGCGCCGGGCACGACGGTCTGACCTGGCGGCTGCAGCCCGGCGAGAGCCACGAAACCCCGGTGTTCGCAGGCCAGTTCAGCCAGGGAGGGTTCGGTGCGACCAGCCGCGGCTGGCACCGGTACGTCACCGCGCACGTCCTGCCGCGCCCCGACGAGATACGCCCCGTTGTGTACAACAGCTGGGAAGCCACCGGCTGGGACGTGACCCTGGAGGGCCAGCGGGCCCTCGCCGAGCGCGCCGCCGCACTGGGCGTCGAACTGTTCGTGGTGGACGACGGCTGGTTCGGGCAGCGCACCAGCGACCGCGCCGGGCTCGGCGACTGGCATCCGAACCCCGAGCGGTTCCCGCACGGGCTCGGCCCGCTGGCCGATGAGGTGCGGCGACTCGGCATGGGATTCGGCCTGTGGGTGGAGCCGGAGATGACCAACCCGGACAGCGATCTCCACCGGGCGCACCCCGACTGGGTGCTGCACATGCCGAACCGGCGCCGCAGCGAACTACGCCAGCAGCTCGTCCTCAACTTCGCCCGCACCGACGTCACCGAGTGGGCTTACGAGTGGCTGGAGCGGCTCGTGGCGACGTACGAGATCGACTTCCTCAAGTGGGACATGAACCGTGCGTTCACAGAGGCGGGATGGCCGGGCCACCCCGACGCCGAACGCCTGTGGACCGACCACACGCGGGGCGTGTACGCGGTGCTCGACCGGCTGCGCCGCGCCCATCCCCGCCTGCGCATCGAGGGCTGCGCGGGCGGCGGCGGGCGTGCGGACCTCGGCATGCTGGCCCGTACGGACCAGATCTGGATCTCCGACAACACGGACGCGGACGACCGGATCGCCATCCAGCACGGATACAGCCAGATCTATCCGGCGCGCACCATGTCCGCCTGGGCCACCGACAGCCCCAACCCGTACACCCACCGCACCACCCCCCTCCCCTACCGCTTCCATGTCGCGATGACCGGCGCGCTCGGCATCGGCGGCGACCTCTCCCGCTGGAGCCGGGCCGACCTGACCGAGGCCGCCGGGCTGGTGGCGCTCTACAAGGACATCCGCCCGGTGGTGCAGGGCGGCGAGCAGTACCGGCTCGCGGACGCCGTGCAGTACCTCGCGGACGACCGGGTCGTGGTGATCGCCTGGGGCGAGGAGCGCACGCTGCGGCTGGCCGGGCTCCCACCTGCGGCTGTCTACGTCGACGACACCACCGGCGCCGTGCACCACGCGGCGACGCTGCTCGCCCACGGCCTGCCGCTCGCCCTGCCCAAGGGTGACCGGCCGAGCGCCGTGGTGCGGCTCACGCGGCAGTGACCGGACGGGCGGGAAGGGATCCCGGTCTTGTAACGGTGGTCCCTGCAGGCACATCTCCCTCACGGAATGCGCTTACCGTGTCCTCGAATAGGTCCTTGAACGTGTTCAAGGACTAACGGGGCTCCTGGGGAGGGGACAGCGCGATGCGCAGCGGGGCGAAGGTCGGCATTGTCGGCAGTGTGTTCGTGGTCGTGGTCGGTGGGATCGGCTACGGCGCGTACAACGTGTGGAACGGGGTCACCGGCGGTTCGTCGGGGAGCGGCAGCGGTCATACGACGACCCAGAACGCCCCGGCGAGGACCGGTCCGGTGAGTGGCGACGAGATCAAGAACACCGCGAAGGACTTCCTGGCGGCGTGGGCGTCGGGGGACCCGGAGAAGGCTTCGCAGCTCACCAACAATCCGGTGGAGTCGCAGTCCACGCTGGCCTCGTACAAGGAGGACGCCGCCGTCACCAAGATGGTGGTGACGCCGGGGGCGCCGGTCGGCGCGAAGGTGCCGTACACGGTGAACGCGACGGTCTCGTTCGGCGACGTGAGCAAGCCGTGGTCGTACGCATCGGCGCTCACCGTCGTACGCGGGCAGACGACCGGGCGTCCGCTGGTGGACTGGCAGCCGACCGTGGTCCACCCGCAGCTGAAGACCGGGCAGTCGATCAAGACGGGCGAGGCGGCGGTCGCGGCGATCAAGGCCGTGGACTACCGGGGCCGGGAGCTGACGAAGGAGAAGTACCCCTCGCTGGGGACGATCCTGGATCAGCTGCGCACGAAGTACGGGGCGAAGCTGGGCGGCAAGCCGGGCATCGAGACGTACATCACCAGTGACAGCCCGGACGCGGAGACAGCCCCGGACGCTTCCCTCCTGACCCTGACCAAGGGCAAGCCCGCGCTGCTGCACACGACCCTGGACGCGGATGTGCAGGCAGCGGCCGAGCGGGCCGTGAAGCAGTTCCCGGAGGCGTCGGTCGCGGCGGTCAAGCCGAGTACGGGCGAGATCCGGGCGGTGGCCAACCACCGGACGGACGGCTACAACGCGGCGATGCTGGGCAAGCAGGCACCGGGCTCGACGATGAAGATCGTGACGGCGGCGATGCTGATCGACAACGGTCTCGCCGGCGAGAACAAGTCCATTCTCTGCCCGAAGAACGTCGTCTGGCAGAGTCAGACCTTCCACAACCTGGACAACTTCCACATCCCCGACGGCACTCTCGCCACCAGCTTCGCCCGCTCCTGCAACACCGCTTTCATCAAGCCGCTCGGCCAGTTCCGGGACAAGAACATCCCCGCGGAAACCGCACTCTCCACGACTGCCAAGAAGTACTTCGGCATCGGCGACACGTGGCATGCCGGCGTTCCCACCAGCGACGGCAGTGTTCCCGCGGCACAGGGACCCGACCAGGCGGCCGCGATGATCGGTCAGGGCCAGGTCACGATGAATCCCCTCAACATGGCGTCCATCACGGCCACCGCGAAGTCCGGAACCTTCAGGCAGCCGGTCATCGTGCCGAGGTCGCTGATCAACGAGCCCATCGCGTCGACGCGTTCAATGCCGCAGAACATCGCCCGGCAGCTGGGCGACATGCTGCACACCACCGCTACCGCGGGCTACGGGACGGCCACCGGCGCCATGTCCGGAGTCGGCGGCTACAAGGGTGCCAAGACCGGCTCCGCCGAGGTCGACGCCCAGGGCAAGTCCAACAGCTGGTTCACCGGGTTCAGCGACGACCTCGCCGCCGCCGCGGTCGTCCAGTCCGGCGGCCACGGCGGCACCGCCGCAGGTCCCGTCGTCGCGGCCGTCCTGCGCGCAGGCTGATCCCACCCCGCGAATGCCGCTCGCATGGTCCGCACGCCGAGCGCTAGCGTGCGGACCATGAGTACTCCTGCACCCGCCCTCAACCCCCGCTTCGCCGAAGCCCTCCGCGAACTGGGCCTGGAGGACGTCGAGATCCGCAGCTTCCCCGAGGCGACCCGGACCGCCGTGGAAGCCGCCGCGGCCATCGGCTGCGAGCTCAGCGCCATCGTCAAGTCGCTGATCTTCCAGGCGGACGGCGTGCCCGTCCTCGTCCTGATGGACGGGGCGTCGCGCGTCGACACCGAGCTCGTCCGATTCGCTCTCTGCGCCGCGAAGGTCAAGCGGGCCGACGCCGCTCTCGTACGGGAGACGACCGGGTACGCCATCGGCGGCGTCCCGCCCTTCGGCCACCGCAACCCCACCCGCGTCCTCGCCGACCGGGGCCTGCTCGACCACGACGTCGTCTGGGCGGCGGCCGGAACCCCGCACACCGTCTTCGCCCTCGACCCCAAGTCGGTCATCGAGCACGCCGGGGCCACTCTCACGGACGTCCGGGAGCTCACCGCGTGACTCCGCTCGTCACCCTCGCGGTCGTCTTCGCAGCGATAACGCACGCCACCTGGAACGCCCTCGCCCACCACATGAAGGACCAGCTGGTCTCCTTCACGCTCATCTCCAGCGGCGGCGCGCTGCTCGGGCTGCTCGCCCTGCCCTTCGTGCCCGTTCCGCACGCCGGGGCCTGGCCGTATCTGATCGCCTCGGCCGTCCTGCACGTCGCGTACATGCTGCTGCTCATGCGGTCGTTCACGCTCGGCGACTTCGGGCAGATGTATCCGATCGCGCGCGGGACGGCACCGCTCGTCGTCACCGTTCTCGCCGCCGTGTTCGTCCACGAGATCCCCGACGCCTGGCAGTTGGCGGGTGTCGCGGTCGCGTCCGCCGGTCTGGTCGGAGTCGCGCTGTGGGGCATGAAGGGCTCGCGCCCGCACTGGCCGGCGCTGATCGCCGCGCTCGCGACGGGGCTCTCGATCGCCTCGTACACGACGGTCGACGGGCTGGGCGTGCGCGCCTCGGGGTCCTCGCTCGGTTACATCGCCTGGCTGATGATCCTGGAGGGCGTCGCGATCCCGGTGTATGCGCTCCACAAGCGGCGCGCCGAACTGCTGCCGCAGCTGCGGCCGTTCGCCGTCCGGGGCATGACCGGCGCCACGCTGTCGGTCATCGCGTACGGACTGGTGCTGTGGGCCCAGACCCGCGCCCCGCTCGCACCCATCGCGGCGCTCCGCGAATCGTCGATCATCGTGGGCGCGGGCATCGGCGCGCTCTTCTTCAAGGAGCGCTTCGGGGCGCCGAGGATCGCCGCGGCCGGCCTGATGGTGGTCGGCATCGGGCTGATGCTGCACGCGGGCTGACACGCGGGCTGAGAAGTGCAAGAGCCCGCGCCACAAGTGTAATCCAGGTGTACACTTGCGTCATGTCAGATACCTACTCGATTGTGGACGCGCGCGGCCAGCTGGGCGACCTCGCCCGGCGCGCCGCCCAGCACGAGCACATCACCCTCACCGACCGGGGCACCCCGACCGCTGTCCTGATCTCTCCGGCCGAACTCGAAGATCTCGAAGACGCCCTCGCGATCGCACGCCTGGAACGCGACCGCGCACTCGGCGTGACCCCCGCAGCCGTGCCCTGGGCCACCGCACGGCAGCAGCTCCTCGACGCCGCAGGCATCAGCGAGGACGAGCTTTGAGCATCAGCGTCACCATCGAACCGGCTGCGCTCGACCAACTCGCCGGATACCTGAAGAACGATCCTGCGGTGACCGCACAGATCGTGCGGGCGATCGACTCTCTCACCACAGACCCGACGCCGACCGGATCCCGCGCCTGGGGAACCAGTCACCGCCGGTGGCATGTCGGGGCCCGGCGCATCCTTTACCGGATCAGCGAGGCCGAGAACGCAGTGCACGTCGAACACATCGGCCACGCCTGAGAAGACGCCGATCAGACGTCCGAACGCGCCTGTGCGAAGGCCCCGTTGGCCGACAGGATCCCGCCGTCCACCCGCAGCGTGGTCCCCGTGATCCAGGACGCGTCGCGCGAGGCGAGGAAGGCGACGGCGGAGGCGATGTCGTCCGGTTCGCCGACCCGGCCCAGCGGATAGACGTGGGCGAGCTGCTCCAGGTCGCGTTCGCGGCCGGTCCAGGCGTCGGTGCGGATGGTGCCGGGCTCCACGATGTTGACGCGTACGCCCCGCGGTGCCGCACTGCCCGCGAGCGTACGGGTCAGGGAGGCGAGGCCCGCCTTGGCCGCGCTGTAGGCGTGGTTGCCGAAGTCGACCTCCGCGTTGACGGAACCGATGTTGACGATCGCGCCGCGCCCTCCCGCCGCCACCGCCAGATGGGGCAGTGCCGCACGGCAGACGCGGAACGCGCCGGTCAGCGTCGCGTCCAGGTCGCGGTGCCAGGACACGTCGTCCTGGTCCTCGAAGAGCGGGGCGTCCGGGGTGCAGGCGTACGCGTTGTTGACCACCACGTCGAGCGAGCCGAACGCCTCGACCGCCCGCGCCACCGCCGCTTCCACCGACGCCCGGTCACGGACGTCGCAGGCGAAGGGCAGCGCGCCCGGCAGGGCGGCGGCCGTCTTCTCCGCCCGGCCGGGGTCCAGGTCGGTGACCAGGACGCGCGCGCCCTCCTCGGCGAGGCGGCGCGCGGTGGCCGCCCCGATCCCCTGTCCGGCGCCGGTGATCAGGACTCCGTATCCATCGAATCGCTTCATCCACGGATCATGACGCCGCACGCACCGCCCTGACCAGGGCCTGTGCACGGGGATCGGCGGTAACCCCCTTCTGCATGCCGTTGGTCACGTAACCGAGCGCGATCCCCGACTCCGGATCGCCGAAGCCCAGCGACCCGCCGCGCCCGGGGTGCCCGAAGGAGCCGGGGGCGAGGAGCGGCGCCGCGGGGCCGTGGAGCATGAAGCCGAGCCCGAAGCGGGTGTTGACGACCAGGACGCGGTCCGGGCCCGCCGACTCCTCGGTCCGCGCCAGTGCGAGCGTGGCGGGGGCGAAGAGGCGGTTGCCGTTGTCGACGGGGCCGATCATCGCCGCGTACAGCCGGGCCAGCGCCCGCGCGGTCGAGATCCCGGCCGACGCGGGCAGTTCGGCGGCCCGGTAGGCGGGGTCGTTCTCGTCGGGGAGCGGGTCGATGGCGCCGAAGGCACGGCGGGTGAGGGACGCGGGATCGGTGTACGCCTCGGTCACCGAACGCTTGGGCCGGAGCTTCAACTCCCCGCCCACCGCTGCCACTTCGACGCTCCCGATCCGCCCCACCCGGTGCGCCTCGTCGGCCGGCAGACCGACCCAGAAGTCCGCGTCGAGCGGCCGGGCGATCTCCTCGGCGATCCACCGCCCGACGGTCCGCCCGGTGACCCGCTTCACGAGCTCGCCGATCAGCCAGCTGTAGGTCTGCGCGTGATACCCGTGATCGGTCCCCGGCTCCCACACGGCCTGCTGGGCGGCGACGGCCCGCGGCCCCGACTCGCCGTCCTGCGCCTCCGCGGGGCCGAGCGGCCGGTCGAGCAGCGGCACCCCGGCCTGATGGGAGAGCAGATGCCGTACGAGGGCCCGCTCCTTGCCCCCGGCCTTGAACTCGGGCCAGTACGTCGACACCGGTGCGTCGAGATCCAGCTGTCCGCGCTGGTGCAGCAGCAGCGGCACGGCGGCCGCGACGCCCTTGGTCGCGGACCGTACGATCTGCGCGGTGTCCACGGCCCAGGGAGCGGTCCCGTCCACATCGCGTGTGCCGCCCCACAGGTCGACGACCTTGTGGCCGCCGCGGTAGACGGTGACGGCCGCGCCCCGCTCACCCCGCTGCTCGAAGTTGCGTACGAACGCGTCCCGGACCGGCTCGAAGCCGTCCGCCACCGTGCCCTGGACGTCCACCACTGCGCACTCCCGCTGTCTCGCGCGCCCCACCGGCGCACCCTCCATAGTGCATCGCCGCGCCGACAGGTCCCGCAGCGAGGGCGCCCGCATCAAATGAACAGCAGGATGTGCAATCTCCCATCCGTATGTGCGATAAATGATCCATGAGCGTCGCCCACCGCCTCGATCTGACCCTTCGCCTCGTGCAGGGATCCGGCCAGGCCTCCGTGTCCGAACTCGCCCAGCGCCTGGGCGTCTCCGAGATGACCGTGCGCAGGGACCTGGACGCCCTGGAGCGCCAGGGACTGGTCCGCAGGGTGCACGGCGGCGCGGTCGCGAACCGTGCCCGTGAGGAGGGGGCGGGATTCAACGTGCGGGAGCCCTGGGAGGCCGCGACCAAGGACCGGCTCGGTGCGCGGGTGGCCGCGACCGTGGAGCCGGGGTCGCGGGTGCTTCTGGACGCGGGCACCACCACCGTGCACGTCGCCGAACACCTCGCCGCCCGGGGCCCGTTGACGGTCGCCGTCCTCAGCTTGCAGGCGGCGGTGGTGCTCGCCGACCGGCCGGGCATCGAACTGCTGGTCGTGGGCGGACTTTCGCGCCCCGGGGAGCGTTCGCTGGTCGGACCGCTCGCTCTGCGCACCCTGGAGTCGCTGGTCTTCGACACCTTCGTGATGTCGATCGGCGGGGTGCACGCCGAGCACGGCTGGTCGGAGTTCTCGCTGGAGGACGCCGCCGTCAAGCAGGTGGGCCTGGCCCAGTCGGCCCGTACGACCGCGGTCGCCGACGCCACCAAGCTCGGCGTGCGCGCCTTCGGCCAGGTCGCCCCGCTCGGCGCCGTGGACACCTTCGTCACCGACACCGCCGCCGACGACCCGGGGACCCACCCGCGCGGTCCGGAAACACTTCAGGCGCTGCGCGACGCGGGCGTCGAGACCGAACTCGCTTGAGGAGCGGCACCATGACCACCCCCGGAATCGACACCCCCGACCGCCGCGGCCGCACCGGCCTCGACCGGCAGGGACACGGCCTCGACGGCAATCCGCGGGTGCGGATCAGCGACGTGGAGGTGCTCTCCAGCGACTGGTACGTCCTGCGCAGGACCACCTTCGACTACCAGCACAGCGACGGCCATTGGAGCAGCGAGCAGCGCGAGACGTACGACCGGGGCGACGGCGCGACGATCCTGCTGTACGACACCGAGCGCGCGACCGTGCTGCTGACGCGCCAGTTCCGCCTGCCCGCGTACGTCAACGGGCACCCCGACGGAATGCTCCTGGAGACCGCGGCAGGACTCCTCGACGGCGACAGCCCCGAGGAGGCCATCCGCAGGGAGGCGGCGGAGGAGACCGGGCACGAAGTCGGCACGCCCGAGCCGGTCTTCGCCGTGTACATGAGCCCCGGCTCGGTCACCGAGCGGCTGCATTTCTTCGCCGCGCCCTACAGCGCGGCGGCGGCCACCGGCAGCGGCGGCGGGATCGCCGAGGAGGGCGAGGACATCACGACCGTCGAGCTGCCCTTCGACAAGGCCCTGGCGATGGTCCGCGACGGTGCGATCGCGGACGCCAAGACGATCATGCTGCTCCAATGGGCAGCCCTGGACGGCCCGTTCAGACGGTCGTAGTCCGCGGGTCGAACCCGAACGGCAGCTCAAGGCGGTGCGAGCGCATCAGCTCGTCGTCGGAGAGCAGGTCCCTGGTCGGGGCGTCCGCCACGATGACGCCGTCGCTGAGGATGACCGCACGGGGGCAGAGCTCCAGGGCGTACGGAAGGTCGTGGGTGACCATCAGGACCGTGACGTCCAACGAGCGCAGGATGTCGGCCAGTTCACGGCGCGATGCCGGGTCCAGGTTGGACGACGGCTCGTCCAGTACGAGGATCTCCGGCTCCATCGCCAGGACGGTCGCCACCGCGACACGGCGGCGCTGCCCGAAGGAGAGATGGTGCGGGGGCCGGTTCGCGTACTCCTCCATGCCGACGAGGGCGAGGGCCTTGTGCACCCGCGCCTCCAGCTCCGCGCCGCGCATGCCCGCCGCCGCAGGACCGAAGGCGACGTCCTCGCGGACGGTCGGCATGAAGAGCTGGTCGTCGGGGTCCTGGAAGACGATGCCCACCCGGCGGCGGATCTCCGCGAGGTTGGCCTTGGCGACGGGCAGTCCGGCCACGGTGACCGTGCCGGCGCCGCCGGTGAGGATGCCGTTGAGGTGCAGTACGAGCGTCGTCTTGCCCGCGCCGTTGGGCCCGAGCAGGGCGACGCGCTCGCCGCGGCCGACGGTCAGCCCGACGCCGAAGAGCGCCTGATGCCCGTCGGGGTAGGCGTACGCGAGGCCGGAGACCTCAAGTGAGGGAGGCTGAGGTGCGGTGGTCATAGCGTCCATCCCAACAGACAGATGAAGAGGGCGGCGACGGGGAGTGCCGCGGCGTACGTCCACTGCTCGCGGGAGGCCGTGACCTCGTCGATCACCGGCATGGAGCCCGCGTAGCCGCGGCTGACCATGGCCAGGTGGACGCGTTCGCCCCGTTCGTAGGAGCGGATGAAGAGCGCGCCCGCCGTCTTGCCGAGTACGCCCCAGTGGCGGATGCCCTTCGCCTCGAAACCGCGTGACCTGCGCGCGATCGACATCCGGCGCATCTCGTCGGTGATGACGTCGCCGTAACGGATCATGAAGGACGCGATCTGGACGAGGAGCGGCGGCAGCTTCAGGCGCTGCAGCCCCAGGAGCAGCTCGCGCAGTTCGGTCGTCGAGGCGAGGATGACGGACGCGCCCACGCCGAGCGTCCCCTTGGCCAGGACGTTCCAGGCGCCCCAGAGGCCGGGCTCGCTGAGCGAGAGCCCCAGGACGTGCACCTGCTCGCCGGGGACGACGAACGGCATCAGGACCGCGAAGGCCACGAACGGGACCTCGATCAGCAGACGCTTGAGGAGGAAGGCCGCGGGGATGCGGGCCGCCGTGGCGACCGCCGCGAGCAGGACCGCGTACAGACCGAAGGCCCACATCGACTCGCGCGGCGTCGACACCACGATGATCACGAAGGCGAAGACGGCCGCGAGTTTGCAGTGCGGGGGCAGCCGGTGGACCGGCGAGTGCCCGTGCCGGTAGAGGCGGTGTGCGTGGCCCGCGCCCATGTCAGACGGCTTCCCGTACGGAGGCCTGCACCGAGGACGGCGTACGACGTCGGCGGATCACCCAGAAGACCCCGCTGCCGACCGCGATCGTCGCACCGACGCCGACGGCGCCCGCGATGCCGCCCGCGAGGCGCGAGTTGGAGACGTCCTTGAGGCTGTAGCCCGCGAACGGGGAGTCCTCGGTGTGGTGCTTCTTCGTCTTGGCGTCGATGCCCTGGTCGTGGGCGACCTTCTCCAGGCCGTCGGGGCTGGCCGAGGCGTAGAAGGAGACGAAGCCGGCGAGGACGAGGGCGGCGATCAGGCCCGCGCCCCATACCTTGCGCGTGGAGGTCTTGGTTCGGGCGGCCACCGGGAAGGCGGCGGGAGCGTCGACCAGCTCGCCGCCGACGCGCAGCTTGAGCGGCGCGGTCAGGCCGCGGGCGCCGTAGACCAGGTCGGGCCGTACGGCGATGACGGCGCCCACCGTCAGAGCGGTGATCGCGGCCTCGCCGATGCCGATCAGGACGTGCACCCCGACCATCGCGGTCAGCACCTTGCCCACGGGGACGTCGGTGGTCCCGCCGAGCGCGTACATCGCGGTGAAGGCGAGAGCCGCGGCCGGCACCGAGATCAGGGCGGCGGCGAAGGAGGCGAAGGTGATGGAGCTGCGGCGGCGCGGCAGCACCTTCACCAGGCCGCGGAAGACGGCGTACGCGACGACCGTCGTCACGATCGCCATGTCGGTGATGTTCACGCCGAGCGCGGTCAGCCCGCCGTCCGCGAAGAGGATGCCCTGCATGAGGAGGACGACGGAGACGCAGAGGACCCCGGTGTAGGGCCCGACGAGAATCGCCGCGAGCGCCCCGCCCAGCAGGTGTCCGCTGGTGCCGGCGGCAACCGGGAAGTTCAGCATCTGCACGGAGAAGATGAAGGCGGCGACCAGTCCGGCGAGCGGCGCGGTCCGCTCGTCGAGCTCCTTGCGCGCGCCGCGCAGGGAGACGGCGATCGCGCCGGCGGCGATGACGCCGGTGGCTGCGGAGACAGGTGTGTTGATGAATCCGTCGGGGACATGCATGGAGGGCTCCTCGGCGTGGTGAACCGTTCGATGATAGTGCCTTATTGCGAATGGTTCGCAGGAGCGTCTCAGTTGGATTTACCCAGGATCCGACTGTTCTAAAATATGCGACATTGGGTGCAAACAGCTCAAGCGTGAGGAGTCGGTCCATGTCCCCCGCGTCCACCGCCATCGAGGGCCACACCCGAGGTCAGATCATCTCGGACGCCATCGGGCACCGCTCCGTCCCCGTGGCCCTGCGCTACGACCCCTCGGCAGGTCCGGCCGACATCCATGTCGTCTTCCCCGGCGGCAGCGACTGGGCCTTCTCCCGCGAACTGCTGATCACCGGCCTGCGCACCCCTGTCCGCAGCGGCAATGTGGGGATGTGGCCCTGCGGGCGGGTGCAGACGGTGCTGGAGTTCCATTCGGACCAAGGGGCGGCGCTGGTGCAGTTCGACAGCTCGGCGCTGATCCGCTTCCTCCGGCGTACGTACGAGAACGAAGAAGTCCCCCGCGCCCTGAGCGGGCACGGGGGACGGCTTCACTGAATGTGCGGGCCGGTCGTCGTCAGACGCTGATCAGCTCGCGCTTGTCGTCCGGATCCGAGGACTCCGCGGCCTGCTCGGTGAACTTGCGCAGGCCCTCGCCCTCGACGTCCACGTTGGGCAGTGCCCGGTCCAGCCAGCGCGGCAGCCACCACGCACGCTTGCCGAGCAGGGCAAGGACCGCGGGCACGATCGCCATACGGACCACGAAGGCGTCGAAGAAGACCGCGATCGCCAGACCGAAGCCGATCATCTTGATCATCGAGTCGCTGGCTCCGATGAAGCCGGAGAAGACCGCGATCATGATGACGGCCGCCGCCGTGACCACCCGGGCGCCGTGCTTGAAGCCGGTGACGATCGCCTCGGCGGGGCGTTCCCCGTGGACGTACGCCTCACGCATGCGGGTCACGAGGAAGACCTCGTAGTCCATCGCGAGACCGAAGACCACACCGACCATGAAGATCGGCATCATCGACATGATCGGGCCGGTCTGCTCGACGCCGAAGAGCGAGCCGAGCCAGCCCCACTGGAAGACCGCGACGACCGCGCCGAGTGCGGCGACGACCGAGAGAAGGAAGCCGAGGGCTGCCTTCAGCGGGACCAGGACGGAGCGGAAGACGATCATCAGGAGCAGGAAGGCGAGGCCGACCACGAGCGCCAGGTAGGGCAGCAGCGCGTCGTTCATCTTCTGCGAGAAGTCGATGTTCATGGCCGTGGAGCCGGTGACCAGGACTTCGGCGCCCGTGGACGACTTGAGTCCCGGGGCGGTGGCGCGGATGGAGTGGACGACGTCCTCGGTCTGGGTGGAGGACGGACCCCACTTCGGGATCGCCGTGATCGTCGCGGTGTCGCCGGCCTTGTTGAAGGCAGCCGGGTAGACGGCGGAAGTGACGCCGAGCGAATTGATCTTCTTCTCGACCTCGGCGGCCGCGGCGTGCGGGTCATCGCTGCCCTTGGCATCGACGACGACCATCAGCGGACCGTTGAAGCCCGCGCCGAAGCCGTCGGACAGCAGGTCGTACGCACGGCGCTGGGTGGTGCTGGTCGGCTGCGAGCCGTCGTCGGGCAGGCCCATCTCCAGCGAGGAGACGGGGATCGCGATGGCGCCCAGACCGAGGACGCCCACGAGCAGGACCCAGATCGGGCGGCGCAGGACGAAGCGGGCCCAGCGGGTGCCCATGTTGGGCTTGGCCTCGGGGGCTTCGTCCTTGGTGAGACCGGCCTTCGTGAGGTCGGCCTTCTTCGCGTCGGCGGCCTTACGGGCCTTGCGGCCGTGGATCCGCTTGCCGACGAAGCCGAGCATCGCCGGGATGAGGGTGAGCGCGATGAGGACGGCGATGGCGACCGTACCGGCGGCAGCCATGCCCATCTTCGTCAGCATCGGGATGTTGACGACAGCCAGGCCGACCAGGGCGATGACCACGGTGAGACCGGCGAAGACGACGGCGGAACCTGCGGTTCCGACAGCTCGTCCCGCCGCTTCCTCACGTTCCCTGCCCTCGGCGAGTTCCGCCCGGTAGCGCGAGACGATGAAGAGCGCGTAGTCGATACCGACCGCGAGGCCGATCATCATCGCGAGCGTGGAGGTCGTGGACCCGAGGTCCAGAACGTTGGCGAGCGCGGTGATCGACGAGACGCCGATGCCCACGCCGATGAGCGCGGTCAGCAGCGGCAGCCCGGCGGCGACCAGCGAACCGAAGGTCACCACGAGCACGATCCCCGCGAGGATGACACCGATGATCTCGCCGGACCCGGTCTCGGGCATGGCCTGCAGCGCGTCGCCGCCGATCTCGACGGTGTACCCGGACTTCTGGGCGGCGGTCGCGGTGTCCTGGAGCGAGTCCTTGTCCGCGTCCTTCAGCGCCATCGCGTTGACCTTGTACGCCACGGTGACGTACGCCGTCCTGCCGTTCTTGGAGACCGCGTTGGTGGCGTACGGGTCGGAGACCGACTTGATCTGGTCCGAACCGTCCGTCAGCTCGCCCGAGACCTTCTTGATCTCGGCCTTGGCCGCCGGGTCGGTCATCTTGTCGCCCGAGGGGGCCTTGAAGACGATCCGGGCGGTGGCGCCGTCGGAGCTGGATCCAGGGAAGCGCTGGTCGAGCAGGTCGAAGGCCTTCTGGGCCTCCGTGCCGGGGATCGAGAAGGAGCTGGAGGTCGAGGTGGCCGCGGAGGCGGCTCCGCCGATCGCGAGGGCTAGGAGCGCCACCCACATCAGGGCGACATAACGGCGGCGCCGGAAGGCGAACCGTCCGAGCTTGTAAAGGAAAGTAGCCACGAGGGCGGACTCCCGGTCAGGTCGTGGGACGAAAAAGGGCGTAAGGCTGGTTTTCTGGGGGCACGCCCCCAGACCCCCAGAGCCCGACGACGAGAGCGGCGTGTCAGGTGGGGCCGGCTGTGCGAGGGGGGATCAGACGCCGAGGGCGGGGAACACCACGGCGTCGACATAGTCGGTGAGGAAGGCCTGGTCCGGCGCTTTGTCCTCGATGAACTGCCTGCCGACGAAGGCGCCGGCCAGCATGTGGGTGACGTACTTGAGCGCGGGGAGGTCGGCACTGACCTCACCGCGGTCCACCGCGCGCTGCATGATCCGGTCGAGCCCGTTCAGTTCGGGCTCGAACAGCAGCTCACGCACTGCCTTGTGGAGATCGGGGTCGTCATGGATGGCATGCATCAGACCCCGCATCAGCGCGGCGTCCTCTTCCATCTTGCAGTCGTCCCCGAGCGCCATCGCCGTACGGAAATCGCCGCGCAGCGAACCGGTGTCGATCTGGTCGAGCTTCACCGGCTTGTTGTGCCGCAGCGCCCTCGCGACGAGCACCGGCTTGCTCCCCCACTGGCGGTAGAGGGTAGCTTTGCTGGAGCGCGTACGGGTGGCCACGGCGTCCATGGTGAGGCCGTCGTAACCGACCTCGCGGAGCAGGCCGAGTACGGCTTCGTAGAGCTCTGCCTCGCGCTCGGGCGTGAGCCTTCCTGCCATCGTCGACCTCCTCCGGGATGCGTAGCGAAACGGTGTCGTACACCACGACGGTACGCCGCCGATAAGCGAAACGACGGCGTTTCGCATGTGGCCTCCGCCACAGCAACCTCGGACCAGCGCGCTGCGTCCCCCTGCGGAAGCCACGCCGGGCAGACCCGCCCGCACGAATGGGAGCCGACATCAGGTAAATCAAGCCCCTCCGGCGATTGAGAAGCAGGGGTCCGGGGGCGGAGCCCCCGAAATGGGGCTCAACGGGCGACAAGCCCTCCGGTTGCCGACCCCCTCACCTGCGGAAAACATAGGGAGGTGAGCGACGCCGCGTATCTCCGCTTCCCGCACCTGTACGGCGACTTGCTGTGCTTCGCCGCCGAGGACGACCTCTGGGTCGCGCCACTCGTCCCCGCGGGCCACCGCCCAGGCCGGGCCTGGCGTATCACCGTCGACCGCACCCGGGTAGGGCATCCGCGCTTCTCGCCTGACGGGCAGACCATCGCGTACACGACCTGGCGCTCGCTGGATCCCGAGGTGCACCTCGCCCCGGTCGACGGCGGCCCCTCGCGCAGACTCAGCCACTGGGGCTCGCTCGACACCCGGGTCTGCGGCTGGGCCCCCGAGACCCCCGACAGCCCGGCGTCCATCCTCGCCGTCTCCTCGCACGGCCAGCCCTTCTCGTACTTCTCCTGGGCCTACAGCCTGCCCACCGACGGCTCCCCCGGGGGCAAGCTCCCCTGGGGTCCGGTCGCCGACATCGCGGTCTCGGACGCCGAAGGCGAGCGCCGCACCCTGCTGCTCACGGGCAAGCCGCCGCACGAGCCCGCCGCCTGGAAGCGCTACCGGGGCGGGGCCACAGGGCGGCTGTGGCTGCACGGCGAGCGGCTGCTGCCCGACCTGAACGGCCACCTCGACTCCCCCATGTTCGTCGCGGGCCGCATCGCCTTCCTCTCCGACCACGAGGGCGTCGGCAACCTCTACTCCTGCCTCCCCGACGGCAGCGACCTGCGCCGCCACACCGACCACGACGCCTTCTACGCACGGCACGCCTCCTCGGACGGGCGCCGCGTCATCTACCAGTGCGCGGGCGACATCTGGCTGGTCGACGACCTGGCCGCCGACTCCGTACCGCGCAAGCTGGAGGTACGCCTCGGCGGGCCTCGGGCGGGCCGGCGCGGCTACCAGGTCCCGGCCGCCAACCATGTCGACGGGCTCTCCGTCGACGAGACGGGCCGGGCGAGCGCGGTCGTCGTCCGCGGCAGCCTGTACTGGCTCACCCACCGCGACGGCCCGGCGCGCACGATCACCGACACCGCGGGGGTACGGGTACGCCTCCCCGAGATGCTGGGCAGCGGCGGACAGGTCGCCTATGTCACCGACGCGGAGGGCGAGGACGCCGTCGAGATCGCGTATCTGCCGCGGGCCAGCGGAGAACGCGAGCCCCGCCGTCTCGCCGGCGGCGGACTCGGCCGCGTACAAGAGCTGTTGTCCGATCCGGACGGCGAGCGGCTCGCCATCGCGTCCCACGACGGGCGGTTGCTCCTCATCGACGCGACCGAGGAGTCCAACGGCGAGGTCACCGAACTGATCCGCTCCATCAACGGACCCGTACGCGACCTGGCGTTCTCCCCCGACGGAGCCTGGCTCACCTGGTCGCACCCCGGCATCGGCCGCTCCCTGCGGCAGATCAAGATGGCCCGCATCAAGGACCGTACGATCGTCGACGTCACCAACGGCCGCTTCGAGGACGAGAATCCGGTCTTCACCGCCGACGGCCGCTATCTGGCTTTCCTGTCCTGGCGCGGTTTCGACCCGGTGTACGACGTCCACACCGGCGACCTCTCCTTCCCCCTCGGCTGCCGCCCCTATCTGCTCCCCCTCTCCTCCGCCACACCGTCCCCCTTCGCGCTCTCCCCCGACGGGCGGCCCGCGGCGGGCGGCCTCGACCCGGTGGACGACATGGGCGACGCCTCGACCGTCACGGTCGAGATCGAGGGCCTGGAGAACCGGGTCACGCCGTTCCCCGTACGCGCATCCAAGTACTCCGCGCTCTACCCGGTCAGCGGCGGCGGCCTGGTCTGGCTGCGCTGGCCGATCTCCGGCGCGCTGGGCGAGACGTTCGCCAACCCCGCCGACACCTCGGGCCGGCCCACCCTCGAACACTTCGCCATCGCCAAGGCGCGCCGTACCGAACTGGTCGGCAACCTCGACTGGTTCGCCCTCAGCGGCGACGGATCGCGGCTCGTCGTCATGGACGAGGGCGAGCTGCGGGCCGTGCCTTCGACCGAGACCGGGGACAACGACACCACCGTCTATCTGGACCTGCGCAGGATCCTGCACGACGCGGACCCGCCGTCCGAATGGCGCCAGGCTTACGAGGAGGCGGGCCGTATCGTCCGCTCGTACTTCTGGGAGCCGGGGATGTGCGGCGTCGACTGGTCGGCGGTGCTCGACCAGTACCGCCCGCTCCTGGACCGGGTCGCGTCCCCCGACGAATTCGCCGACCTCATGCGCGAGGTGCTCGGCGAACTGGGCACCTCGCACGCGTACGTCACCCCGGCCCGCCGCAACGAGGGCCCCCCGCACTACCAGCGCCCGATGGGGCTCCTGGGTGCCAACCTGGTCTGCCGGGACGGGAGTTGGCTGATCCAGCGCATCCTCCCCGGCGACTCCTCCGACTCCAAGGCCCGCTCCCCGCTGTCCGGCGCCGGCATCCGCGAGGGCGCGGTCCTCACCCATGTCGACGGCCGCCCTGTCGACCCGGTCACCGGCCCCTACCCGCTGCTCGCCGCAGCCGGCGGCACCACCGTCGAGCTCACTTTCCAACCCGCCGAGGGCGAGGGCAGGGCCCGCCGGGTCGCGATCGTCCCCCTCGTGGACGAGCGGCCCCTGCGCTACCAGGACTGGGTGGCGAAGCGCCGTTCCGTCGTACGCGATCTGAGCGGCGGCAAGTGCGGCTACCTCCACATCCCCGACATGGGCGGCTCGGGGTGGGCCCAGTTCAACCGGGACCTGCGGCTCGAAGTCTCGCGCCCCGCCCTGATCGTGGACGTACGCGGCAACGCGGGCGGTCACATCAGCGAGCTGGTGGTGGAGAAGCTCACCCGCACCATCCTCGGCTGGGACCTGACGCGGAACGCGCAACCGGTCTCGTACGCATCGAATGCCCCACGGGGCCCGGTGGTTGCCCTCGCCGACGAGGCGACGTCCTCCGACGGCGACATGATCACCGCGGCCTTCCGGCTGCTGAAGATGGGACCGGTGGTCGGCCAGCGCACCTGGGGCGGGGTGGTCGGCATGACCGGCCGCCACACGCTCGGCGACGGCACGGTCATCACCGTCCCGATGAACGCGGCCTGGTTCGACGAGTACGGCTGGTCGGTCGAGAACCACGGAGTCGAACCGGACATCGAGGCGTTGCGCACGCCGCTCGACTGGGCGGAGGGCCGTCACGCGCAGCTCGACGACGCGGTACGGGTGGCCCTGGATCTCCTGGTCCAGAACCCGGCGGCGACACCGCCGCACTATGACGCGGTCCCGTCGAAGCGCCGGCCGAAGCTGCCGCCGCGGTAGGCGCTGAGCACGTCAGATCTGCGGACGCCGACGGCGAGCAAGAACCCACGGGGGGAGTTCGCCGAATCCTGTCAGGCATCAACGGGTGGTGCGTGGGTGGGAGACGGTCCGGCGCGGAGCGCCGCAGAGGACGCGCGGAGCGCGAAGGCTCGGGGGCCGCGGAGCGGACCACTGCCCCGCGCGGAGCGCGGGAGTGCGGACCCACCGGACACACCGGAAGGGCGCACCCCCCGCCGAAGCGGAAGGTGCGCCCCACGCGCAGGTGTGCCGATGCGCGCGCGTCAGTCGTTCAGGAGTCGAACTTGTCCCGCGCCTGGTCCGCCTGGTCCTGCGCGTCCTGGGCGTTCTCCTGAGCCGCGTCCTGCGCCTGCGAGGCACGTTCCGAAGCCTCGTCCTTCTTACCGGAGACAGCCGACTTGGCCTGCTCGGAAAGCTCCTGCGCCTTGTCCTTGAACTGGTCTGCGATGCCCATGAAATTCACTCCTAGTGGGGTGTGATGGGGTCGGGGGCGACTAAGGCCCCCTGGGCTGCGACCAGACTTACACGTCCGGACAATCCGCGCATTTCGATCATTAACGCTCCGTGTGCGCCCCGCTCCTCACGTCCGTACGGGCCTTCTCGTCGGCCTCTCCGCCGGCGCCCACGAGCCCGGTTCCCACCCCGGCGAGACGCGGTTCGAAGCGCCGCATCTCGCGCTGCCCGACCGCCCCGATCAGCGACGGCAGATATCCGCGTACCGACTGCATCCCGCGCAGCCACCACTGCGCGTACACATGCGATGACCGCCGCTCGATCCCGGCCACGATCCGGTCGACGGCCGGACCCAGCGGGTACGTCCGGTTCGACGGCCACGGCAGCCGCTGCCTCAACTCCCGCATCACATCGTCCTGATCGGCCCCGCGCACCATGTCCGTGTCGGTCCACGACAGATACCCGACCCCGACCCGCACGCCCTTGTACCCGACCTCGGCGCGCAGCGAGTGCGCGAACGCCTCGACACCGGACTTCGACGCGCAGTACGCGGTCATCATCGGCGCCGGGGTGATCGCGGCCAGCGAGGCGATCTGCAGGAAGTAGCCGCGGCTCTCCATCAGTACGGGCAGGAAGGCCCGCGCCGTCACCGCGCCGCCTATCAGGTTGACCTCTATGACCCGCCGCCATGCCACCGGGTCGGAGTCCACGAAGGGCCCGCCGGACGCGACCCCGGCATTGGCGACCACCAGGTCGACCTTGCCGAACCGCTCCTTGACCTCCTGCGCTACCCGCGCCATCGCCTCGTGGTCGGTCACATCGGCGTACCACCAGTCGCTCTCGGTGTGCAGCCGCCCCGAGACCGCCTTCAGCTCCTCCGGCTCAAGGCCCACGAGCGCCACCAGCGCGCCCCGCGCCGAGAGCTTGCGCGCCAGCAGTTCGCCGACGCCGCGGGCGGCGCCCGTGACGACCGCGACCTGCCCCTCAAGACTGTTCCTGCTCATACGGCCTCCTCCTCCAGCTGCACTCGTACGTACGTATCGGCCAGCTCACGCAGCCGCGCGCTCACCGCCTCGGGAGCCTCGACGGGCGTCATATGCCCCATCCCCACCAGCTCCACGAGCCCCAGCGACTGCGGGAGCGCGCCGGCCAGCCTCCGCGCATGGACGATCGGCGTCAGCCGGTCCTCCGTGCCCGCGATCACCGCGGTCGGTACGGTCAATTCCCTGACACCCGCGTCCAGTTCGAGCTCGGCGAGCACCTGCGACCAGGCCACCCGCACCGCCCGGGGACACGCGTGCACGATCCGCGCACACTCCGCGATCTTCGCCTGGGAGGAGGCGGGCCCCATGGTCCCGTACCGCAGGATCCGCTTCGAGACGGGCGTTACGGGTCCGAGCGGGGCCCGCGCCCCGAGCACCGCCCCGGTCAGCCGCGTCCGCAGCCGGCCGGCCCGCATCGGCAGCACTCTCGACTCCTCGACCAGCCGCGAACTGCCCGTGCTGCAGAGCAGCACCGCCGCCGCGTGCTCCCGGAAGGCGGGCCTGCGAGAGGCCGCCATCATGGTCATCCCGCCCATGGAGTGGCCACCGAGCACGGCACGCTCGCCCGCCACGAGGGTGGCTCCGAGCACCGCCTCCAGATCGTCGGCCAGCGCGTCCGTGGAGTACCCGCCGGGCCCGGCCGCGGGTGAACTCCCGTGCCCGCGCTGGTCGTAGACGATCACCCGGTGGCTGTCGGCCAGGTCCCGTATCTGCGCGGCCCAGAACTCGGTCGAGCAGGTCCAGCCGTGGGCAAGGACCACCGCGGGCGCGTCCTCGGGCCCGTACACCTCGACGTGTATGCGGGAGCCGTCCGCGGAGAAGACCGCCGGCGTCCTCACGCGTCCTCCTTCTCGCGCACGGGGGCCCGTACGACCTCGTACTCCCCGAGGTTCACCTCGCGGGTGGCCGCACGGAACTCGCCGGTGGTGCCGGGCCATATCGTCGTGTTCCGACCGTTGGCGTCCAGATACCAGCTGGTGCAGCCGCCTGTGTTCCACACGGTCCGCTTCATCCGCTCCTGTACGCGCCGGTTCCAGGCGCCCACGGCCGACGCCCGCACATTGAGCGCGGCGCTCCCGCCCAGGACGTTCAACTGCCGCATGTAGTCGGCGAGATAGTTGAGCTGGGACTCGATCATCAGGATCATCGAGGAGTTCCCGAGCCCGGTGTTGGGTCCGATGATCGTCATCCAGTTGGGGAAGCCCGCCGCGGTGGCGCCGCGCAGCGACTCCATCCCGTCCTTCCAGGCCTCGGCGAGGGTGATGCCGTCGGCCCCCACCACCCGGTCGGCGATGGGCATGTCGGTCACATGGAAGCCGGTGCCGAAGATGATGACGTCGACCTCGGCCTCCGTACCGTCGGCGGCGACCACGACATTGCCGCGGATCTCCTTGAGCCCCGAGGCGACGACATCGACATTCGGCTTGGCAATCGCCGGATAGTACGTACTGGACAGCAGGATGCGCTTGCAGCCGATGCGGTACGTGGGCGTGAGCCTGGCCCGCAGTGCCGGATCCTTGATGGACCGCGCGATATTGCTCCGCCCGATCCGCTCTATCAGCCCCAGCCGGTCGGGATGCTTGGTGAACGCGCCGACCTGCAACTCCCTTATGCCCCAGAGGAATCCGCGCCGCGCGGCACCGGTGGCCGGCACCTTCTCGTGCAGCCACCGCTCGGCCCCGCTGATCTTGCGGTCCATGCGGGGCATCACCCAGGGCGCGGTGCGCTGGAAGAGCGTCATCTTCGCGACCTGCGGCTGGATCGCCGGGACGATCTGGATGGCGGAGGCGCCAGTCCCGATCATCGCGACGCGCTTGCCGGTCAGGTCGTAGTCGTGGTCCCACTGGGCGGAGTGGAAGACCTTCCCCTCGAAGCCCTCAAGACCCGGGATCTCGGGAACCTTCGGATCCGACAGCGGCCCCGTGGCGGAGACGACGACATCGGCGGTGAGCGTCCCCTGCGAGGTCTCGATCTCCCAGCGCAGTTCGTCCGCGTCCCAGCGCATCATCAGCACTTCGTGCTTCAGCCGGATGTGGGGCCGCAGCCCGAAGGTGTCGGCGACGCTCTCCAGATAGGCCCTGATGTGCGGCTGCCCGGAGAAGGTCCGGGGCCACTCAGGGTTGGGAGCGAAGGAGAACGAGTACAGGTGCGAGGGAACGTCGCACGCACACCCCGGATAGCTGTTGTCCCGCCATGTGCCGCCGACCGACTCGGCCCGCTCCAGGACGACGAAGTCGGTGATCCCCTCCCGGCGCAGCCGGACCGCGGCTCCCAGGCCGCCGAATCCGGATCCGATCACCGCCACCCGTACGTGCTCGCACTCGTGCTCCTGCTCGCGCTCCTGCTCGGCCATCCCGCCGCCTCCCGAGAACCCCAGACGCTGCCAGCAATCACTGGCACTATTCGGAGAGTAGAGCAGCTCCGTACTCATGGGTAGGGGTCGGGCAAGAGGAAGTGACATCAGTTCCTCCGTCACGGGTGCCTCGAGTCCGACATAGGCTGCGGCCATGCCCGAGACGCACGAGTACCGCATGGAAGAACTGGCCAAGGAAGCCGGGATCACCGTGCGCACCCTCCGTTTCTACCGGGAGCGCAAGCTCATACCGCCGCCCCGCAGGCAGGGCCGTATCGCCTGGTACGACGACCACCACCTGGCCCGTCTCCGCACGATCGCCGCACTTCTCGAACGCGGCCACACCCTCAACGGCATCGCGGACCTGGCCGAGGCCTTCGAGTCCGGCCGTGACGTGGGCCAGGTGCTCGGCCTCGACCAGCAGCCCACCGACGAGGAGCCGGTCCACCTCACCCCCGAGGGCCTGGCCGACTACTTCCAGGACCAGGCCACCGCCGAGAACCTCGCCGCCGCACTCGACCTCGGCTATCTCGCCACCGACGGCGAGGAGATAGTCCACATCAGCCGACGCCTGCTGGACGTTTCGGCAGCCCTGGTCCGCGAGGGAGTCCCGCTCGCCGCGGTCCTCTCCTCGGCCCGCCAGGTCCGCGAACACGCGGACGCCCTGGCCGACCTCTTCCTCGTACTCCTGCGCACGCACACGGACGGCCCGGAGGGCCGGGCGATGGACCGCTTCCGCCCGCTGGCCAAGAGCGTGGTGGAGGCGGAACTGTCCATGGCCCTGGACCGCCGCCTGCGCGAAAAGCCTTCCCGGCCCTAGAGCTCGTACGCGACGGTCACCGGAGCATGATCGCTCCACCGCTCCTCGTGTACGGCGGCCCGCTCGACCCAGGCCTTGGCCGCCACCTTCGCGAGGCCGGCGGTCGCCACCTGGTAGTCGATGCGCCAACCTGTGTCATTGTCGAACGCGCGTCCCCGGTAGGACCACCACGAGTACGGCCCCTCAACGTCCGGGTGGAGCCCGCGCACCACGTCCACGTACCCGGTCTCCTCGAAGACCTTCGTGAGCCATTCCCGCTCCTCCGGCAGGAACCCGGAGTTCTTCCTGTTCCCCCGCCAGTTCTTGAGGTCGGCCTCCTGGTGGGCGATGTTCCAGTCCCCGCACACCAGCACTTCACGCCCGCCGGCCGCGGCGCGCTCCCGCAGCCCCGCGAGATACACGAGGAACTCCCCCATGAACCGGATCTTCTCGTCCTGCCGGTCGGTCCCGACCTCCCCCGAGGGCAGATACAGGCTCGCGACGGTCACCCCGGGCAGATCGATCTCGACGTACCGCCCGCTGCCGTCGAACTCCGCGCTCCCGAACCCGACCTGCACCCGGGTCGGCTCCCGCCGCGTATAGAGCGACACCCCCGCCCGCCCCTTGGCGGCCGCCGGGGCGTGCACGGTGTGCCAACCCTCGGGCTCGCGCACATTCTCCGGAATCTGCTCGGGCTCGGCCCGCACCTCCTGCAGGCAGATCACATCGGCGGAGGTCCCCGCCAGCCATTCCACGAACCCCTTTTTGGCGGCCGCTCGGATCCCATTGACATTCACCGTGGTCACAGTCAGCATTCCGGCACAATACAGACACGCACCCCCCGCATACATGTACGATTGCGCGCATGAATATCCGTCCGGTCCGTTACGACCATCCCGACGCCGTAAAACTCAATGACCAGGTCCAGCTCGAATACGTGGAACGCTACGGCGACGGCGGCGACCAGACGCCCCTCGACGCCACGATGTTCGACCCACCGCAAGGCCTTTATCTTCTCGCGTACGACGACGAAGGCCGCCCTGTCGCAACCGGCGGCTGGCGCGCCCACGAGAAGAACGCCGAGAACTACTCCGACGGCGACGCCGAGCTCAAGCGCATGTACGTGATCCGCGAGGCCCGCGGCCTGGGCGTCGCCCGCCGCATACTCGCCGCCCTCGAAGAGAGCGCCCGCGCGGCCGGCCGCATCCGCATGGTCCTGGAAACGGGAGACCAGCAGCCCGAGGCGATCGCGCTCTACACGTCGAGCGGCTACGAGGCCTGCGAGAAGTTCGGCTACTACCGCGAGTACAAGAGCAGCCGCTGCTTCGCCAAGCCCCTGAAGCACTGAAGAGCTGAACCGCTGACCGCCCGCCGGGGAATCGCGCAGCCGGAGAAGGTGCGCCGCAGTCAGCGCGACGGCGCGGTGAGCTGCCGCGCGACAGCTCACCGCGCCGTCGCGC